>JAITRW010000012.1 GCA_031288175.1 Tannerellaceae bacterium | reverse complement strand
ATCACCATAGTTCTAATGGAACTTGCTCCCACATTGAGCCAAAAAAGGAGACCGAGTAGTATTCCTATATTGTGTATGAAGGGATTAGCTCCATTTCCCTTCGTCAATAAGTCGGCAATCACAAGCGCCGGATAGAGTATCAAAATGGGGTATTTGACTTTCTCTGCTTCCATCACCAAATTTCGTTTGCTGATACTGACCCAAGCTCCAAGGGTGAAAAAAAAGACGGCCATTATACTCAGTCCCGGTAGGGTAAACCACCAATCAAATATCCATAACACATTCAGTAACAATATACCACAAGCTCCTAACTTTTTTACATATACATATACGAAGGGAGTCAAAACAACGAGCACCATCAGGTCACGGATAAACCAGAATTGCCCGGAAATAGGTAAAGCTTCCAGCGTATTGTCCACTACCTTTCCCCAGAAAATCTGCATCAGGCTGAAGTCGACAATCCTATGAGAGAGGGCTTTCAGGGCAGGAATTGAATGAATTACGAAGTGAAGCAGGAAGGCTACAAAGTTCCAAAAGAGGTAAGGGATCAACAGCGTTCTCATCCTGCTGCTCAACTTCTTGATATATACCTGTTTGCTAAAATCTATGTTCCGGAAAAACAGGAAACCGGAAATGATAAAAAAGAGGGGAACGGCGACGGCCGTCAATACACCGGAGAAAAGTTGGCGGCATACCTGATAGACCGAAAAAGAATCCCAATCAAGGCCAGCATCGGGTCCTCCGTTCACGGCCAAAAGGTTAATGTGAATGAATACTACTCCGACTATGAGGGGGAAACGGAGCAGGTCGATGACTTGTGACTGGAGAATCTCGGGATTGGTGCCTGCTGGTTGCATAGTGTTAGTTTCTAAATACTTAAACAATTGTATATTCATCTTCCTCCGGTGATAAAGTTAGTGAAGGAAGGAGAGATTTTTCTCAGTACGTAGTACGAACCAAGTCCTATGAGAACTATGGTGATTCGTCCTAACAAGTACCTTTCTATGGCATCTTTTTTTATGTTTGCTATCCATGAACCCTTGCTTCTAAGGGCTGTCCAAAAACTCTTATTTATATGGCTGAATCCAAGCACTGATGCGGCTTTGACGGCTTCATACTTTGCAGTGGCAATCACCATAGTTCTCATAGAACTTAGTCCCACGTTTAACCAGAAAGGGATACCGCAGAGGACTCCTACCCTGTGTATGAAGAGATTGGCTTCACCGCCTTTTGTCAATAAGTCGGCAATCACAAGTATCGGATAGAGGACAAAAGCATAATACTTGACTTTCTCTGCCTCAACCACCAAATTTCGTTTATTGATACCGAACCAAGCTCCGAGTGTGAAAAAGAAGACCGCCCTGACACAAGGATAGGGGTAAACAAACCAGCAGTCAAACATCCATAATAGTCCCAGAAAGGCAACAAGGTATCTTCCCAATTTTTTTATGAAGGTATATACAATAGGTGTTAAAATGACGAGTAACATCAGGTCACGAACAAACCAGAATTGCCCGGAAATAGGTGCTGCCGCCATTCCATCTTCCATCACTCGGCCCCAAAGGGATTGGACTATGTATAAAGGGGAAATTTCTATGTCTTCAATCAAAAAAGCATCCAAAGCGGGCGTCCTGTGAATCAAGAGAAGGAACATCAAGGCTGTAATATTCCAGAAGAGATAGGGCACCATAAGGGTATGCACCCTATTATGCAGTTTCTTTACATAGTTTTGCTTGTTAAAATCCATGTTCCGAAAAAACAGAAGACCAGAGATGATGAAAAAAAGAGGGACAGGAACTCGACCAAGTACATCCGAAAACAGTTGGCTGCATATATAGTAAATGGGAAAAGAGGATTCATCTATTTTTACTCCCGGTATGATCGTTTCCGAAAAAGAAACATGGACGAGCACTACCCCGACGATGAGGGGGAAACGGAGCAGGTCAATGACTTGTGATTGGAGGGTCTCGAGATTGGTGACTGTTGGTTGCATAGTGTTAGTTTCTAAATACTTAAACAGTTGTATATTCATCTTCCTCCGGTGATAAAGTTAGTGAAAGAGGGAGAGATTTTTCTCAACAAGTAGTACGAACTAAGTCCTATAAGAACTATGGTGATTCGTCCCAACAAGTTCCTTTCTGCAACAGCATTTTTTGTGTTCGCCATCCATGAACCCTGGCTTATGACACCTGTCAGAAAGTTTGTGTTTATATGGCTGAATCCAAGTACTGATGCGGCTTTGACGGTCTTATATTTTGTAATTGTAATCACCATAGTTCTTATAGAACTTGCTCCCACGTTGAGCCAAAAGAGGATACCGAGTAGTATTCCTACATTGTGTATGAAGAGATTAGCTCCATTTCCCTTCGTCAATAAGTCGGCAATCACAAGCGCCGGATAGAGTACCAAAATGGGGTATTTAACTTTCTCCGCTTCGAGCACCAAATTCCGCCTGTTGATACTGATCCAGGCTCCAAGGGTAAAGAAAAAGACGGCTACAATGCTCAGTCCCGGCAGGGTAAACCACCAACCAAATAGCCATAGCACACTGAGCAACAGTATACCATAAACTCCTAATTTCTTTACATATGTATATACAAGGGGAGTCAAGACAACGAGTACCATCAAATCACGGATAAACCAGAAGGGGTAAGCGATCGGCAAAGTCGCCTTTCCGTCCACTATTTCCCCCCAAAGAGATTGTAACAGATAGTGGGGTGTGAATTCGAATCTATTGTTTATTAAGGCATCTAAAGAAGGAATATGATGGAGCACAAAATGAAGCAATATCACCGAGCAATTCCAAAACAAGTAAGGAATTAACAATGTTTTCGCCCGTGTACGCAGTTTTTTTGCGTACGTCTGCTTACTGAAATTCAGGTTCAAGAAGAACAGGAAACCGGAAATAAGAAAGAAAAGAGGGACGGCAACTCTTCCCAGTATTTCCGAAAACAACTGGCTACATGCGTCATGGATGGGGAGCGGACTGCTATTACCGAACTCTACACCTTGAATGGAGAGCGTTGAGGAGGCGTTATGAATGAACACTACCCCGATGATGAGGGGGAAACGGAGCAGGTCGATGACTTGCGACTGGAGGGTCTCCGGATTGGTGACTGTTGGTTGCATAGTGTTAGTTTTTAAATACTTAAACAGTTGTATATTCATCTTCCTCCGGTGATAAAGTTAGTGAAGGAGGGAGAGATTTTTCTCAGTACGTAGTACGAACCAAGTCCACAGAGAACTACGGTGATTACTATTACAAAATACCAAGCCGTCAAAGCCGCATCACTACTTGGATTTAGCCATACAAATACTAACGTTCTGGCAGGTCCCATGAGCCAGGGTTCATGGACAGCGAACACAAAAAAAGCTGCTGTAGAAAGGAACTTGGTAGGACGGATCACCATAGTTCTCTGTGTACTTATTCCTATGTTGATCCAAAAAAGAATACCACAGAGTACCCCGGCATCTTGTATAAAAGTGTGAACTCCCCAATCTTTCGTTAAAAACTCAGCTGTGACAAGTAACGGATAAAGGACAAAAACGGGGTATTTGACTTTCTCCGCTTCGAGTACCAAATTCCGCCTACTGATACTGATCCAAGCTCCAAGGGCAAAGAAAAAAATGGCCGTCATGCTCATTCCCAGCAAGGAAAACCACCAACCGAATACCCATAACACACTAAGCAACAGTATACCATAAACCCTTAATCTCTTTACATATGTATATATAAAAGGGGTCAAGACAATAACTACCATCAAGTCACGGATAAACCAGAGAGGGCCGACAATTGGCATAGTCGTTCCATCCGCCACTCCCCAAAGAGTCTGTAATAGGTAATGAGAGGTAAATTCGAAACGGTGTGTCTGGTTCACAAAGAAATCCAAAGAGGGAACATACCTGATTACAAAATAGAACAATATTGACAAACCATTCCAAAATAAATAAGGAATTAATAAGGTTTTCGCCCGTGCACGCAGTTTTTTTACGTAAGTCTGCTTATTGAAGTCTACATTCAGAAAAAAAAGAAAACCGGAAATAAGGAAGAAAAGAGGAACGGCAACCCTCCCTAATATTTCCGAAAACAACTGACTACATACATGATGTATAGGTAACGAACCACTACTACCGAACTCTACACCTTGAACATAGAGCGTTGGAGAGGCGTTATGAATAAACACTACCCCGATGATGAGCGGAAAACGGAGCAAGTCTATGACCTGTGACTGGAGGGTCTCCGGATTGGTAGTTGTCGGCTGCATGGCTTGTCCGGGAAATTATTAATTAATGAGGATTCCGGCGAGGTCAATGGCCTTTTTGAGGGCGCCGAGCTTACTATTCACCTCCTGAAGCTCACGTTCGTCATTACTCTGGGCGACGATACCGGCACCGGCCTGGTAATACAATACATTACCGCGACTGACGAAAGAACGGATAGTGATAGCCTGATTAAGATTACCGTTGAAACCGATGAAACCGATACATCCGCCGTAAGCACCGCGGTCGTGGGGTTCGAGTTCGCTGATGAGTTGCATAGCGCGAACCTTCGGGGCGCCGCTAAGCGTACCGGCAGGGAAGGTATCAATGTAGGTACGGATGGGATTGCTACCGGAATGGATGTTTCCGCTTACACGAGAAACGAGGTGGATGACATGGCTGTAAACCTGCACTTCTTTGTAAAAGTCAACCTTGACATCGCTAGCATTCCGACTAAGATCATTCCGTGCAAGGTCAACAAGCATGACGTGTTCGGCATTTTCCTTGGGATCGGCAAGAAGTTCGTCAATACGCTGTTTGTCCACGAGGTGGTCTCCCGTGCGGAAAGCCGTACCGGCAATAGGGTCAATACCGGCACGCCCGTCGAGCACTTTGCAGTGAGTTTCGGGAGAAGAGCCGAAGATGCGGAAACCTCCGAAATCGAAATAGAAAAGGTACGGTGAAGGGTTGATACTGCGCAGGGTACGGTAGACCTTGAAGTCGTCACCTTTAAAAGGCTGTTCAAAACGGCGACTGAGGACGATTTGGAAGACATCGCCGCGAAGACAATGCTTGATACCGCTACGTACCATAGCCTTATACTCTTCGTCGGTGATGGGGGAAGTTTCCGGGCCTGTTGTCCGGAAGTTGTAAGAGGAGAAATTACGGTTTTCGACGAGGCTCTCTATTTCCTGCAAACGGCTCTCTTCTCCGTCGGCAAGAAGTTCGACGAGGGTGAGTTTATTGTTGAAGTGGTCGAAAACAATGATATAGCGATAGAGGAGGTAAAGGATGTCGGGGGCGTCATTCTCTTCGTGGAAAGTTTCTTTGACAGGGATAGGCTCGAAGTAACGGACACTGTCGAAAGCCGTATATCCGAAGATACCGCAGACATCCTTATCGTCTCCTTCGATATGGAAACAGGAGAGGAAACCGTTGATGGCGTCGGTGACGGTATAGGTCTCCGTCAATGGGGCGGTCTCTTCCGTACCGTCGGGATAAGTTGTTATACACTCGCCGTGATTGATGCTAATACCCGCCAAAGGGCAAAGAGCGATGTAGGAAAGGCTATTCTCTTTACCATGAAAATCAGAGCTTTCCAAGAGGGCTGACTTGGGGTAGATATCCCGTACTTTGAGGTAGATACTTACAGGCGTATGCAGGTCTCCCATCACTTGCTTACTTACCGTCCGGAAAAAATATTTAGGTGTATTCATGTTGATCAATGTTTATTGTATTTAATTGTTACCCTATCTTGTTACTTCCGGTCATCCATTGCCCGTATATAAGTTTCCATATCCTTGTCGCCACGACCGGAGACGGTGAGGACGATGACGTCGTCAGCCCGAAAGTTATGCTTCTTGAGTATGCCGAGAGCATGAGCGCTTTCGAGGGCAGGGATGATACCTTCGAGGTGGGTAAGTTCGAAAGCGGCGTTGACAGCTTCGTCGTCATTGACGGCGAGAACAGTAGCCCGTCCGGTAGAGGCCAAGTGGGCGTGTAAGGGGCCTATACCCGGATAGTCCAGTCCTGCCGAGATGGAATAGGGTTCTTCTATCTGTCCGTCGGCATTCTGTATCACGAAGCTACGCGATCCGTGGAGAATACCTTTCTTACCCCTGAGGATAGTGGCAGCCGTCTGTCCCGAACAGATACCTTTACCTCCTGCTTCGGCAAGGATGATACGTGTACGCGGCTCGTCAAGGTAATGATAAACCGTACCGGCAGAGTTACTTCCCCCGCCGACGCAGGCGATGAGGTAATCCGGATAATCCCGCCCCTCCTTCTGTTGCAACTGTACCTTGATTTCCTGGCTGATAACCGATTGGAGACGGGCTACCATGTCGGGATAAGGATGTGGGCCGACGGTAGAACCGATGATGTAATAGGTGTCGGAAGGGTGGCAACACCAGTCGCGAATAGCGTCATTGGTAGCATCTTTGAGGGTTTGGTTACCGGAAGTGACCGGAATGACAGTTGCGCCCAACATCTTCATACGCTGTACGTTGGGATACTGCCGTTCGGTATCGGTCTTCCCCAT
>JAITRW010000010.1 GCA_031288175.1 Tannerellaceae bacterium | reverse complement strand
CTCACCACACCGATATTCACAACCTTGTGCAGGCTGCAAAAGATCCCATAATTCTTCCGCGTAAACCGGCGGAACTGCAAGACTTCCGTCCTGCCAACACACACTTTTTTTCTCATAATGAAAAAATTTAAATGAATGAATAAATGGATAAAAATTTTACCATCGTCACGGCATGCGCACTTTGGTGGGAACTTGTTTAATTAAATCCCACGGATCCACAGGGGTACAATCCACTTTTTGGGACAGATCCGGCTGTTCATAGAGATATTCGGGCGCAAAATCAACTCCATTGTACCATTCAAGTGTATAATGTGTTAGCACGAACTGAATGAAGTTGACGGGATCTTTGAGAGAACCTCTCAAAGGACCTTTGAGCAGGTGATAGAAGTCAATCACCTTTTCTTCCCCATTACTGAACTTTAACCGCAAGAGAAAGTCACGAATGTACTCCACATCCACGACACGTAAAGGATTGACGTATCCCTCGCACTCCTGGTGCAGCTTTTCATGCTTCAATTGCAAACTCTCTTTATCTAACATTGCGTTCATTTCTTTAATGGCTCTATCTTTTTTGCCTCCTCTTCTGTTCGCATCAATTCCCAATTTTCAAACAATTCCTCATGATACTGTTCTGCCCAGCGCAGGGCACGCCTAAGCGTAGCCGAAGGAGGATTGCTTTTGTACACATGGCCGTCAAGGGTGATTAAGGCATTAAAGTCCCTGCATCGAACGTGAAAATGAGACAGGTTATGCTCATCAGGAAACATCATGGTGAGCATATCCAAGAAGCGGCAAATTTCAGGCATAGTCCCTAATACTGGTTTACAATACAGTGACCCACCCATAGGGATCGGGAACATCGCCATGTTGAATAGCGCGAAACCGCTCATACAGCCGGACGCAGGTAGGACCTGGTGCCGGAGAGAACGTATACGACTTGTTGAGGTCAAGGTCATCAATCCGCGCTATCGGAGCGATAACCGCCGCCGTCCCGCATTCCGCCGCTTCCTCAAAGGTAGATAACTCTTCCACCTCAATAGGGCGCCGCTCTACCTTCATGCCCATATCCCCCGCAAGCTGTATCAGGCTTTTGTTGGTGATCGAAGGAAGGATAGAATCCGATTTAGGAGTGATATAGCTATTTTCGCGGATGGCAAAGAAGTTTGCCGGACCGCACTCGTCAAGGTACTTCTTTTCGCGAGGATCCAAATATAACACCGCCGCATACCCCTTGTCATGGGCGAGTATCCCCGCCTGCAAACTCGCCGCATAGTTTCCACCTACCTTATACATACCTGTCCCATGCGGCGCGGCGCGGTCGTACCCTCGCAGGATACATACTTTGGTGGGTTGGAACCCTTCTTTGAAATAAGGGCCTACGGGGGTTACGAATACAAGAAAAAGATATTCCTCCGCCGGACGTACACCCACCTGTGCCCCCGTCCCTATCAACAACGGACGGATATACAAAGAAGCCCCACTCCCGTAGGGAGGCACAAAGTGACGGTTCAGTTCCACCACCTTCCGCACCGCTTCCATAAACCGTTCCTCCGGAAACTCCACCATACATATCCCTTGCGCCGAAGACTGCATCCGCCGTGCATTCTCATCCATCCGAAAGATACGCACCTTGCCATCCTTCCCCCGAAAGGCTTTCAGCCCATCGAATGCCTCTTGCCCATAGTGCAGGCTTGTAGCGGCCATATGCAGGCCAATGGTTTCCGAAGCACACACTATCAACTCCCCCCACTTCCCGTCGCGGTAGTAACACCGGACGTTATAGTCCGTCTTGATGTAACCAAAAGAAAGCTCTCCCCAATTAATTGCATCCATCACTATATGGCTTTTATTCTGTTTGACGCATTTAATTGGGCAAAGGTAACGTATTTCCCCGACTTGACAACGTGGTGCAAGAGAGAAGGGAAAAGTGCAGGAATGAAACATTTTTCGCCTGACAATTTGCCCCTACACCAAATGAAACGAGGTGATTGTTGATCAAGCACTGTGTATCACACTGATAAACAGAGCTTTAAATATATAATATTCAATATTATATATTTAACATAATAAATTTATATTTGATTTCATAAAATACATATATTTACAATCTAATTTTATAAACTATTTTAGACATGAGTAAAGATTACGTTCTATTCTCTGCATTGTAATTTGGAGATGGGTAGATATTGTGATGGATAGTATGCCAATTATGAAACACCGAATGGTGGTAGTAATAGAACATTTCTTGATGACAATGTGTAATTTACATAACATGTACTAATCAAAATATTAACTTTTATGAAATCGGAAAGGTTTTTTACAGCGGTAATTGTAATTTTAGGAGGTGTTTTCTCAATTTGTAATCAAGATGTAGAAGAAAAAGATATGAACCTTCATTTTGATAAAAAAGATTTGACTTTGAATCAGCGGGAAGTTCCAATACTATTAAAGTATTAAATATAGAAGAAGGGACTATATGTAGCGTAGCGTCAGTTTCAATAGTAGAGACAGGCGAAAATGTCCCCACATGGATGATGAATGACCTTGTAATCGAAACCAATAATAAAAGCGATAGTTATAGTGTATATACAAATCCGTTTACGCAAGAAATTTTTTCGATAAACTGCGAAGGTACGGAGATTCATATCCAATTGAACGAGAATACGGAGGGCGAACGAAAATTGACGATATATATAAATGCGGCTTTGTCGGGACAAGGTGAAATTCGAATCACTCAACGAGGGAAATAATGACGCTATTTATCCTCACCACTCAAAAATACCGATACTCCTTTGCCTTGCCCTTTGCAGATAGCCGCTGCCACCGACCCTTCGGCAAGTAGGCGATGTCGGGCTTCTTCATACCCTATGCCGAGTGTTTCGGCAACCATTCGCGTTCCCCTATCTACAAGTTTATCGTTACTAAGCTGCATGTTCACCATCCGGTTTCCACGGACACGCCCTAACCGAATCATCACTGCAGTACTGATCATGTTCAGCACCATTTTCTGGGCTGTGCCGGACTTCATTCGCGAACTCCCCGTCACGTATTCAGGGCCCACAACAATCTCAATAGCGAACTGTGCCGTCAGCGAAAGCAGGGAATCAGGGTTAGACGTGATAGCCGCCGTCAGGAGGCCCTGGCATCGTGCAGTCGTCAAGGCACCGACCACGTAAGGTGTTGTCCCTGAGGCCGCTATTCCTACGAGACTATCCATTGGGGTAGGGGAGAAGGGTAGTAAATCACACCAACCGGCCTCGCTGTCGTCTTCTGCTTTTTCCACTGAGCGGCGAAGCGCCCCGTCACCACCGGCAATAAGGCCGATTACCCTCTCCGACGGTACCCCGAACGTCGGTGGTATTTCCGAAGCATCCAGCACGCCGAGACGTCCTGACGTTCCTGCACCGATGTAAAACAGACGCCCTCCCTCCTGCATACGCTGTACGAGCGCCGTCACAAAACCCTCCACCTGCGGCAACGCCTCGGATACAGCGAGCGCCACTTTACAATCTTCGCCGTTGATTTCCGTCAGGAGGTCGTGAATGGTTTTCTGTTCCAGGTCGTCGTAGAGTGAGGCTTGTTCGGTTACTTTCAGCATGACGTCTCGTATTTCCGTTGCAAGGATAGTATTTCTTTTGCGGACAACCTCGTTTCGGCGCTTGCAATAAAGGTGATTGAGAGGCGTTTTATAGGTGTGCTGAACGGCGGGATGAAAAGAGGGCTATATCTGGTTGCAGCAGTGTTGGCTTTCATGCTACTGCAAGGTTGTGGTGTGAAAAAAAATACGCGTGCTGCTCGTTTTTATCATGCCTTTACGACCCGTTACAATATCTATTACAACGGTGAAGTGGCCTATAACGAAGCCCTAAAATCCCTCGAACAGGGTTATAAGGAAAACTATACCGAACTTATTTACCTACACCCCATCAGTACCAAAGAGAAAGATAAAGCCACTCCCGGAGGTCCTTTCGATCGTACTATTGAGAAAAGCGGTAAAGCAATTCGCCTCCATTCCATCCAAGCTAAGCCTCCCAAGAAACCCGGATGGCGTAATAATCCGCGTGCCGTAGCCTTCCAGGCTCAGGAGGAATATAATCCTTTCCTCAAGAACAGTTGGCTTATCATGGGAAGGGCGAACTTCTATAATGCCGACTTCCTCCGTGCCGCCGCTACCTTCTCCTACATTGCCCGCCACTACCGTCACGACCCTTCTGTCTATGCGGAAGCCCGCATCTGGCAGGCTCGGAGCTATACCGAGTTAGGTTGGTTCTACGAAGCCGAAGACATCCTCCGTCGCCTCAATATTGATGGAATCCCTCCCTCCCAGCGCAGTGCCTATGCGTATGCACAAACAGCTTACCACCTCGCCCTCAACGATCCGGAAGCCGCCGCCAATCACCTACCCCTCGCCTTTTCTTCTCAGCGCAGTAAATTACAACGTACCCGTATGCGCTACCTCCTCGCCCAACTCTATGCCCGGACGGAACGCGAGCAAGAGGCTTATAAACTGTTCCGTAAAGTTGCTGCCGCTAATCCCCCTTACGAATTAGAGTTCGCCGCCCGTATCCGGCAGACCGAGGTCTTTTCCGGCGGGAACTATCTCCGGATGATCAAAATGCTCGAACGCATGGCGCACTCGGACAAAAATAAAGACTTCCTTGACCAAGTCTACTATGCCGCCGGAAATATTTACCTCAACCGTCAAGACACCGTCACGGCACTCGGTTATTACGAACAAGCTGTCGAAAAAAGTACTCTCAACGGTATGGACAAAGCCCTTGCCCAGATCCGCGCCGGAGACATTTACTTCACACAACGTGATTACGTTCGTGCACAGCCCCATTTCAGTGGAGCCCTGCAAGGCATCAACAAGTTGTATCACGACTACGAGCGTATCTCCCGTCTCTCCGCCGTACTCGACGAGTTAGCCATCCATGCCGAAGCCGTCCAGCTCCAAGACAGCCTCCAAAATCTTGCCCGTATACCTGAGGAAGAGCGTCTGGAGGTAATTGACAAAATCATCGAACAAGTCATCAAGGAAGAAAAGGAAGCGGAAGAACAGGCTAACAAAGAGGCTTACCTCGCCGAACAGGCCGCCGTGGGTAGTGGTATTGACAGGAAAGGTGCTGAGATACAGACGGCGATGGGGGTAACAGCGAGCGACGGCTCATTTTACTTTTACAATCCCCAAGTGGTGGCACAAGGTAAGATACAGTTCCAGCGCAAATGGGGACGCCGGGCATTGACTGACGATTGGCGGCGGAACAAAAAGACCTTTACTTCTTCCTTTGAAATGGCTTCTCCTGCCACAGAGACCTCCCCCACAGGTGACGTTTCCGAGAGTCTCGCGCCTGCCGATTCTCTTTCTACCGGTGCGGTCGAAAGTAGCGAAACCGATACCGTAGTTACCGATCCCAAGATTCGCGAATACTATCTCCAACAGATTCCCTTTACCCCCGAAGAGGTCGAAGCCTCCAACCTCATTATTATGGATGGCCTCTTTAACCTTGCTTGTATATACAAAGATAAGCTTGAAGACCTCTCCCTTGCCATTGAAGGGTTTGAGACTCTTGAGCAACGTTTCCCCGAAAACGAATACCGCCTCGAAAGTTATTACAGCCTCTTTCTACTCGGACTTCGTCTTAACGATGACAGCCTCGCCCTGCGTTACAAGAATAAGCTCCTCGAAACCTTTCCGGAAAGTGATTATGCTGTGGCCATTGCCGACCCCGATTACATTAACAACATTCGTATGATGGGCGTGGTTCAGGATTCCCTTTATCAGGCCACTTACAATAGCCATATCGCCGGTGATATTTTTACCGTCCGGGATAACTACCGCCTGGTGAGCGAGAAGTATCCACTATCCGAACTTATGCCCAAGTTCATGTTCCTTGATGCCCTTACCTATGTAGCCGAGGGTGATGCCGAAGGTTTCCAAGTTGCCCTCAAAACTCTTCTTGACAAGTATCCGGGCACTGATGTCAGCGAATTGGCCGGTGAAATGCTTAAAGGTATTCTGAGGGGACGCGCTCTCGTGCAAGGTTCTATACGTGGGATGGTTTGGAACATGCGTTTCGGCGTCGGTGAAGATGGATCCCTCTCTGCCGACGACTCTGCACGTACCTTTATCGAAGGGAGGAATTTTCCCCACCGCCTCGTCATGTTGTTCCCCACAGGTTCCATTGATCGTAACCAACTGCTTTACACCGTAGCGGCCTATAATTTTACCAACTTCATTATCAAGGAGTTCGATATGTCTTTCGAGGAAGTAGGTCCTGCCACCCTTCTCCATATCACCGGTTTTTATTCCTTAGACGAAGCTTTGCAATATGACAAGATGATCTTTTCCTCCGGAGGATATGCCGAAGCGCTTCATCGGGACATTGCTCTTTTCCCAATCTCCGAAGATAATTACCAAACCCTGATGCATGGTAAAACGCCTGACGAGTACATCAACTTCCTCGAAGAGACCTATGGCGATGAAACTGCTGATATCGTTGCCCGCTGGCGCCTTCATATTGACCAGGCCGAACTCGAAGCCGAGAGTGCTTCCGACGAAGAAGGTATGCAGAAAAGTAAAGGAGATGCAAAGGAAGAAGAAACAGAAGAGCGCAAAAGAGCGATAACCTCAACGGTTGATACTGTTGTTATTGCCATCCCTGATACCGTTACCGTGATTATTCCGGATACTGTTGCCGTTGACACCGTTATCGCCGTTGATACTGTTACCGCCGATACTGTGAATACTACTCCTGCTATTCCTCTGAGCAGGAAGGAACTCCTGCGCCGACAGAAAGAGGAAGATGCTGCTATCCTGCAGGCTAAGAATGAACAAGAGAAACTCCAGCGTAAGCAACGTAAGACCAAGATGCGACAAGCTGCCCGCGACCGCATAGCCCGCCGTAAAGCCCAGATTGCTCTCCGCAAGCAAAAGGAAAAAGAGCGTAAGCAGAAAGAAAAGGAAAATAGGCGCCGTCGTAAATAAATCTCACAAGGCTTATTTTAAAAAGCGGAAGGTCTGGGATATACCATCCGGGCGGAGGGTGTAAAGGATATAGATACCTGGGGAAAGCGGATGGGAGAGGAGATATTTTTCGTCGGGGCTAGAAGGGATAAAAGTATCCAGCATCCGTCCGGAGACGTCGAAGAGACGGCAATGGGCACCGGTCAAGTTAAGGAGGTGAAAGTGCCCGTCATTTGAGTAACGGACATCCGCGGCGTTGGTATCTGTGAGGGGTAGCAAGGAAAGGGAGGGAATAATGGCGAACTCGAATGTGGTACTAGTAGGAGTGCCATCGGTGGCTGTGATGGTGACATAGACAGTACGCCGCGCCTCCAAGGCTGTGAGGATACGTGTGAGGCCATTGGGGGAACTTTCCGTAAACATGGCGGCAGTCTCCGGAGAGATACTCCAATTGAGTGTCCGGATACTTGCCCATGAGGGGGTGACTGTCGCTTGAAGGGTGAGATTTTCTCCAACGCGGATACTATTGAGGTTGCCTACGGAAGCAAGGGCGAGTCCTGTGATGGGAATGAGCCGGACTTTGAGGGTGTAGACGGCGTCTGGTACGGGATTGTAAGGGGCGGTAACGGTAACGGTGACAATTTGATTAGAATGGGTTGATGTGAGGACACGTTGCAAGGGATTACCAGTGGCCGATTCCGTCAAGGTAGCGGCGTCGGCAGGGGAAATGCTCCATTGCAAGGGCGGAAGTTCCACCTCCTGTGGGTTGTGGATAAGGGAGAGGACAAGGCTCTGGTCGACATCAACGTCGGAAGTATTATTCCCCTGAGGATCTTGCAAGACAATGGAACGTAATACAAGTGGCTCCACGTATAGGGTATGAGAAGCAGAAAGGAAGGAACCATCTTTGGTGATGGCGGTCACAATGGCGGAGGTGCCGGGTTTGAGAGCCCGAAGAGTCCGGCTTGAAGCTTGCGTACCCTCGTCCGTAAATTCGAATACACCTGCGGGAAGGATAGTCCAGTCTAAGGCGTGAAGAGAACCTTCTAAGGGGATGATGTGGGCGGTGAGGGTGACCTCGTCGTTACGTTCCAGAGAAGTTTCATCTTCACCCTTTTCGTTGAGGAGGCGCATGGCAGTGATGAAATTGGGACGGATGGTGAGGTTGTAACTGGCATTGAGGAGGGGGTTGCTCTTGGCAGCTACGGTGACGGTCACTTGGGAGAATGGCGTTGTTGCCGAGAGGAAACGGACAGTGGGATCGGTGGGATTGTCGTTGATGAAGGATGCATTATTGTTGGAGAGGCTCCAGACGAGCTCCTTGTTGGTAGCATTTGCGGGTGAAAAAGTAGTAGCAAGGCGGACTACACTACCGGATTCTACGGTGGAAGCCGTGCGTCCGTTAGCGTCTATGAGCAAAAGCTCCGTGAGGGCTATGGGGTTTGCCGTGAGGATGCAATGGCTGGTCTTGTTACTACCGTCTCCGGCGGTGACGGTGACGGTGATTCCTTTGTCGGGTTGCAGGATACGTAACGTACGTTCGGTCTGTGAGCTTCCGGAAATCAATTCGGCGGCGCCGGTCGGCAGTACCGTCCAATGGAGGGCAGGATTGGTAGCATCGGCGGGCAAGAATTTTGCAGTCAGGGGAATGTCTTCGTCTACGTAGAGGATATTCGGGGGTGTCGGGGCGCCGAGTATGTTGAGCGCAGTAACGAGTAATGGCCGTACATGAAAGGTGCGTGAGGCTGTCTGTTGTCTTTCATCGGCATATGCCGTGACTGTGAAAGAGGTATGAGCTTGCTTCACTTGCAGGGAACGTGTGTGGGCATTGGCGTCGTTGACGGAGAGGAATTCGGCGGCTTCCTTCGGGGAAATCTCCCATTCGACAGACTTGTTGGTGGCATTATCGGGAGAGAGGACGGTGGTGAGAGAGAAAATATCATCACGGTAGCAGGAATCGTCGAGTAATTCGCTCTCCATGGAAAGTTGGTTTACGGGGATAAAATCTCCGGAAGTGAGTTGATAAATAGCTTGCCGTTCACCGACATTGACGGAGATGGTTATCGTTGCACCGGGCTTGATGGTTTTGACGGTACGTACGGCTGCAGTGAGATTATTATCGGTAAATTCGGCAGCATCAGGCGGGATGATCTCCCATTGGAAGGGATCCGCATCGGCGTCTTCGGGGAAATAGGAGGCTTCGAGCTTGATAGTTCCTTGATAAGGGATGGTAGCGGCTTTTTGTCTGAAAAAATCTTCGAGTATTACTTTGGTCACTACTTTGGGCTTGACACGGATGAGATGTTTACCGGAAATGACGGAACCGTCAAGTGCAAATGCTGTGATGGAAATATCTACGTTGGAACGGAGAACCTGAACGGTACAGACGGGTAACGCAGAGGATTTGGTGATCTCAGCGGCACCGACAGGGTATACATCCCATTCAATGGATTTGTCAGTAGCTACGTCGGGGAAAAATTCTGCCCGGAGAATTACTTCCTCGCCCTTTGCAGCGAGTGTCTGCCGGACATTCATTTGATTGTTCACGACGATGCTGTCAAGAGGGAGGGGGAGTACCCAGAGGGTAAAGGTGTCTGTGAATGTACCGTTGGTAATGGAGACCTTCGCGGAGTTATTCGAACACAAAGCCTTGACAGGACGTGGAATAGGAACGGAAAGGTTGGCTCCGTAGATGTCGTCAAATTCGGCAGCACCGGCTGGTGTGATGTTCCAAGTCAACGTCCGGTCGCTAGTTTCCGATGGGAAAAGGTGGGGATAGAGAGTAACGGTTTGCAGATAGTTTATGGTGGTTTCTTTCACCCCTGTAGCATTGACGAGGGAAAGTTGGGAAAGAGGGATGGGATTGACGAAAATGTTGTGGGTGGCAAAGCGTCCGGATCCGTCGGTGGCTTCTACTTTCACCTGAAAGTGTACGTTGGTGAGGTTGGGAGCGATCCAGCGGATTTCACCCGAAGGGTTAGGGCTAGGGATGAAGTAAGCATGGCCGGAACCAGAAGAGATGATAGACCAGTGCAGTTCTTTGTGGGTGGCCAATGAGGGATTGATGACGGCGGTGAGCTGCAGGACGTCGTTACCGTTGATGGTGGATGACCCGTGTCCCTGATCATTGAGGAGTTGCAGGTTAGTGACGGGGATGTGTGTGTCGTTAACGGTGAAGGTGGCAGAGAGACTGGAACCGTCGACGGTTTTTGCCGTTATCTTGATAGGTACGCGGTCAGTCCGCAGGATGTGTACTTTCCGGTGGAGATTTTCGAGCGGAGCAACGAATTCGGCGGCGTCGACGGGAGAGATGCTCCACTCCAAGAGCGGTATAAGGGCGTCAGGAGGATCCAGTTCGGCATAGAGGTCGAACTCGGTGGTTGAGTTTATTATTCCTACGTGTTGATCATTGACATCAAAGATGGTCAATTTACGGACGTATTCCGTAGCCGAGGTGAGGTAATAAGATACGGAAGCTTCGGGAAATTCTTCAATGTAGGCATGTATGTTGGCTACACTACCGGCTGTCCCTGCCCGGACTGTGCGTTGGGAGGCGAAGGAATGATTATCAACGAAAGAGGCGCTACCGTTGGGGAGTATAAACCATGTAGGAACTTGAAAAGATGCGTTGGCGGGAGAAACCATCGTATAAAGGAGTACCTCTGTGTCGGCCTGTACGGCGGAGGCAGTGTGTTGCCGGATATCGAAAACAGTGATACTTACGGGGGGGATGATGGAGAGTGTGACGTCCTGTGCGGGCAAGAAGGTGAAGACCCCGTTGGCGTCCGAAAAGAGGGTAGTGCCGCCGGTACAGGCGAGAGCGGAAAGGTTAAATCCCCGCTTTGTTTTAGGGTGGAAGGAAAAAGATGTACCCCGTAAGACCGCGTAGTTACCGGGAGCAATGTCACAATACACGGTGGGATGTAACTGGGGTAGAGTGACTGTCCAGACGGCATCGGGCACGATTTGGGGAAGGTCGTTATCGTATATATGGACGGCTTTTCCGATGGAAAGGAAAGAAAAGTCTTCCCTATAGATAGCGCCTCCCGCAGTCCTTATGTCCGGTTGCGGGGCAAGGGTGTTATTTGTGATGTTGGCAGCAAGAATATCCAGTTTACCTCCTGTCTTTACAAAAAAAGCTCCACCATGAGCAGTCTTTTCGTTACCTCTTGTGACGGATACGGCTGCATTGCCACGTATCTCCCCGTCGTAAAGTAACAACCAGCCTTCTATGAAACAGGCCCCGCCTTTACCGTGTCCCGATGAGGAAGAAGTAGCTATGTTATCTGCCATCAAGACATACTTGGCCTGTATGATGGAGACGTATCGTCCCTTAAAATACAATCCTCCGCCTAAACCGTCACTTCCGCGGGAAGCGTAGTTACGCTCAACGATAAAAGTGTCTGCTTCTACGGAAAACAGGAGGATGTCCGAGTAAATGGCGCCCCCCTGTCCGATATCCTGCATGGAAGCTGTGTTATCAATAAAATGAACTATGCCTTCGAAGTGAAGCTCCGAAAGACCTACCGCATAGATAGCGCCTCCCTGTCCGGCACCACCGATTCCCATTGCGGCAATATTGCCTGTAAAGGTTGTCCGTCCTTTGAAAGAGATAAGCGAATGACTTTCCCCTTTTCCTCCGAGACAAGCGATGGCGCCCCCCTGTCCATTGGGCAATGAATTACGGTTGTCTATGAAATGCACATCAATCAACGTGACGGCGGTCTCATCATAGACGAGTAAACCACCGCCTTTTCCTTGATAGTCAGTATTGTTGGATGCATCACCCCCTCGTATGGAGAGATTTTGTAGCGTAACGTTACCTGCCCGAATGATCATGACGCGCCCTCCGCAAGGAGGATAGAGCGTAGTGATTTGGGTTGCTGAGAGCCGGTCGTCGTCTGTACCGGCATATCCTCCTTTTAAAGTGATGTTCTTTGTGATGAGGTAAGAGGAGTTGTCAATGGTGTGCTGGGAGGTTTCGACATAGTTGCCTACCTGTAACAGAATCTCGTCCCCCTCAACGGCGCGTTCGAGGGCTTCCCAGAGCCGGATGGCAGTGCTCCATGAAGCGGCTTCGGAAGCAGCATCGGTAGGCTCAAAAACTTTGGGTTTTACATACCAAGTACGACTGAATCCTTCATCCACTACTCCACAAAGCAGGATAAGCATCACCCCAAGAATAAAACCTTTCTCCTTGCCTACGTTCATGTATGCACATCTTATGATGACTACAAAGTTAGAATTATTTTTGTCGGAAAGGAATAAATTAACGCATAGATGGCCTAGAATACATATTGCGTGTTTGGGGAGAAATCTTTACCCTTGCGGCCGAATATAGTGGAACTGTATAAGTTAGGATTTAGAAGGACTGAAAAGGGAAATGGGAAATTATGTAGTTTCTTTCAGCGGTGGGATGGATTCTACCGCGTTGCTCTTGTACCTGATTGCAAGGTCGCAAAGCGAACGTGCAAATATCAAGGCTATTTCTTTTGACTACGGACAAAAACACAGGATCGAATTGCAATGTGCAAGGAAAAATGCCGAACGGCTCTCGGTATTGACCGGTGTAGTTATCAATCATCAAATCGTTGACTTGACGGATGCTTTCAGCGATTCGATATCTTCCCTCAGTTCCGGAGGAGGCGTTGAAATACCTCAAGGCCACTATGCCGATGAGAATATGAAATCCACCGTCGTAGAGAATCGTAACGTGATCTTTTCCGCTATTGTCTACGGGAAAGCTCTCTCTTTCTCCAAGACTCTCAACCAAGATGTTACCATCGCTCTGGGAATTCATCAGGGCGATCATACGATCTATCCGGATTGTCGTCCTGAGTCCTACGAGCTTGCCAAAGAACTTTTCCGCATATCCAACTGGGATAGCGAACGGATACATTACGAGGCTCCTTTCTTACATATAGACAAGGCCTCTATCCTAAAAATGGCTGTTGAATCCCTTGATACTCTCGGGCTTCAATCCCATTTTGAGGAAATTTTTTCCAACACGAATACTTGTTATACTCCTGCCTCTACCGGCGAAGCCTGCGGACGTTGCGGGGCTTGCAACGAACGCCTCCTTGCCTTTTCCGCCCTATCCCTCCCTGATCCCATCTGTTACAGGTGAGACTGACCGTTAGCGACAGACGGAGGAGAATGGGCAATAACGGCAATGTTCGGGATCGGAGGTCGGTGTAAAAGGAACAGAGGGAGAAAATATTTCGTCGAGGCAGGCGCGAAGCATTTCTTCAAAAGGAGCCTCGTGAGGGAGGTATTCGCCGAGTGGGACAGTTTTGTTATACCCGGAGCGGAATTTCAAGGCGGTGGTGAAAGGAGAGGTGAAGAGCTTACGCATGTAGTAGATTTCGGCATAAAGTGGGACGGAACGATTGACGATCGGTTGACGTAAGTACATCCATGCGTAGAGAAGTACCTGCATAGCTTCTTTCGGACGTTTACGGAGGGAAGAATCAAAGAGAGCTTCATAGGAAGGAATGATCAGCTCATTACTGCCTCCGCTCTTGTAATCTACGATGCGAATGCCTCCTCCTACCGTATCAACTCGGTCGATAAACCCTTTAAGTCGTACTTGCCGATCATCGGAGAGTGGAAAATGGGATTCGAGGCGGAGTTCGGAAGCTAAGTAACGAAAAGGAGCAATACGTGCGTCTTCGATGAGGACTTGGATGACGTATTTGCGTATCATTTGGGCGATAAGGTAGTTTTGTCCCGTCAAGGGGCGAATGTCGGGAGTACGGAAAAACACCTTGGCGAAAGCTTTGGCAATGGCTTGTTCAAGAAGTCGATGATTCCCTGCAAGGTTATGAAGGGTAGCGGAGTCAAGGTCGCGGTTACAGAAAGGTTCATAAATACGTTGGAGGGTATCATGTAGAATACTTCCAAAGATATTGCTTTCAACAGATTCGTTGACGAGGTTTTCTTCGGTAGTGCCTTCCACTACGGAGAAATAGAAATGTAGCGGGCAGTCAAGATAGATGTTAATGGCACTGGCGGAAAGGGAAGATTTCCCTTCGTCGAGAAAATTGTCCAGACGAAAAAGTACGGTTTTGTTTTTTTTTACAATAAGGGTATGATTAGGAGAAACGGCGATCGGATAAACCACCCGACGATCACGAAGAGGGTGTTCGTAGTGATACCGTAACTGGTGAATGAAACGGGAGACTTCACCGGTGTGCGTATCGCCGGTACGAGTGTCGTAGATGAGGCTGACTTGCCGTGCACATCCAAGCAGTCGATAGAAATGATGCGCCCAAAGCCTGTCGCGCTGTTCGCCGGTAGGGAGGCCGAACCCCCGGCGCAGGTTATAGGGGATGAAGGTGTTATCGTTCCGTCGCGGAGGGAAGACGCCTTCGTTCATGGAGAGGATGACAAGTCGGTCAAAATTCAAGGTACGGGTTTCGAGCACACCCATGATCTGTAAGCCGGCAAGCGGCTCTCCACTGAATGGTATTTTGACGGTGTCGATAGCACGCCGGAGTAGACGCCTGTACGTGTCGCCATGCAGAGCGACAGATGAACGGCGGATGATGTCGTTAAGGCGGACAAGTGTAGAATGGTACAGGGAGACTGCCTCAGAATCTTCTCCGGAAGGAACGATATTGATGAAACGCAGGAGTATTGCGGTGAGGTAACTCCCCCACTCGGCAGTTTTATTAAGGGGAGAGAAGATGTCGGCAAGGAGTGGAGTACGAGCTACGTCGGCGACAGACACTCGTACTTTGTTTCCCTGCAGAATATCCCGGCGAGCAGCGTCGGCTTCCTCGCTGTCTGCCATACGAATATAGGGATGGCTTAGGACGGAGTCTACATCCTCATGGTAAAAGGTGACACTGTTTTCGTCGATCTTCCGTACGTTACTTTGCAAGGAAAGGAGCGCATTAACAAGGGTGGCGGCGGCGGTATTTGCGAGAGGATATCCCATAGTGACGTTTACTTGGGAAATTTCTTCGGGGATAGCATTGAGGAGAGGGACAAGCAACGATTCGTCGGGCAAGACGATAGCTGTCCGTAAAGCATCCTCTCCTTCGACCTTGCCTTCTTTTGCCCAGTTCGATAACAGAGAATATACGTACTTTGCCTGCCCGATGCCTGACGGAACACCTACGATTTCTATCTCGCCGAAGTTACCTTCGGTAATCTCTTCCTTGATCTCTTCCCCAATGCCTATTCGTTTAAGGCTTTCCACTAACCGAGTTTCTGCCGGCGTCAATCCATACAGTCCAACGAAGACGAGACGCTCAAAGCCTATTGTTTCAGGCGATAATTCATCCGCTCGCTCTGCTATTTCGCGGTAAGCCATTCCTTCGTAAGCAGTCCCTTCTGCTGCCAAATGTTTCCGGAGAGCTGTATATAACTCATAAAGTATCTTCCAGACAGCGAGGAAGTCCTGTTCGTTGTGTCCTCCTTCTCCTTTAGGTTGAAAGGAAGTCCAGAAAGAACGTATGGCCTCAACCTGACTGGGACTGAGGAAGGAGTAGTCCGTATCAATCTTCCGGAGATCGGTGACGTTATTGAAAAGTGTCCGTGCGTCAATGAGGTGCTTATCTATTTCGTCGAAATCTCCTAACAACATCTCACCCCAATAGAAGAATTCGTCGAAAGTTTCTTTTGAACCGCTTTTCTTGGTGTAGAAGGTAAAGAGGGTGAATAACATTCGGAACCGGTCGGCTTCCTTTTTATTGGCTAAACGAAAGACTAAGTCGTGCAGACTCATCACTTCAAGCACGGGAATGGATGTTTCGCACAACTCCGTCAGATACTTACGGAAAAATAGACCGGCCCGTCTGTTTGGAAAGATAAACGCCATCTTTCCGAACTCAGCTCCGTAGGTTTTGAGATATTCTCCCGCTATCCTTTGCAGGAACGATTCCATGGTTTACATTTCGGTTGACGGGAAAACGGCCTATTCGTCTTCTTTCTTCCCTGCTGAGAGATACCGTGCATAGGTTTCCGAATCGTTAATGAGGCGAAGCGCCTCGCGGAGGCTGTTATTGGTGTCGTTGATAATGCGGTAATATTCGGAAGTACCATAGAGGTCACGTGCGAGGAGGGCTTTCAGCTGGAGAGCGATGACTGGTGACGAGCGAGCATATTGGGCGGAATCGAAGTGTATACTGTCGGCATCGGCGAGGGAACGCAACTCTTGCAACAAAGCGGTGTGTATGGAAAAATTTTCCTTGTAAGCCTTAAAATCACGATAACGGGAAGTGATGGCGGAACGGTGTTCGTCGAGGTAAGTCATGGCAACGCGGTTGAAGAGGTTGGCGGCATTCAATTTCCGGTGGTAGTCGGAATAGAGGTTTGTGTCAAGAGGGATGAAGACATCAGGCATGATCCCTCCTCCTCCGTAAACCGTTCGCCGCGATTTCAGCGTTGCGTAACGGAGGGAGTCAGGGAAGTGAATACTATCTGCGCTGATCAACTCGCCACGGTTGTAACGTTCGATAAGGTCACGACGATAGTCTTCTTCTTTACCGTTCTCATAAGGCTTTTGGATGGAGCGTCCGCTGGGGGTGTAGTAACGTGAAACGGTTAGGCGTATCATTGATCCGTCGGGCAAAGATACAGGCCTTTGTACAAGCCCTTTGCCGAAGGTTCTCCGGCCTACAAGCACTCCTCTATCCCAATCTTGTATTGCTCCGGACAGTATCTCTCCGGCTGAAGCCGACGATTCGTCTACCAACACAACCAAACGGCCTGTTCTAAACTGTCCTTCCGCACCGGAATGAACTTCTTCTCTGGGTACGTTGCGTCCTTCCGTATATACGATCAATCTATCCGGATCCAGAAAATCTTCCGCCAGACTTACCGCTGCCCCAAAAACACCACCACCGTTCCCTTGCAGATCAAGGATCAGGTGTTTCATCCCTTCCTTAGTCAATTGCTTCAAAGCTGTTCGGAACTCATCGACCGTTGTAGCGGCAAAGCGATTCAGTTTGATGTAACCTGTTGTTTTGTTGAGCATGTAGGAGGCGTCAAGACTGTAAACGGGGATCTTTCCCCGCACGATACGAAACTCCATCAACTCCGGATTGCGGTTACGCTGTACCTTGATTGTCACTTCCGTTCCTTTTGGACCTCGCAGGCGAGACATAATGTCTTTTGTCTTTATTTTTACTCCTGCAACCAACGTGTCGTCGACAAAGATGATACGGTCACCGGCCATCAATCCGACTTTTTCCGAGGGCCCACCGGCAATTACTTGTATCACGTACAGCGTATCCGTTAGCATGTTGAACTGTATGCCGATGCCGTCGAAATTACCTTGCATCGACTCATTCATGTCTTTCGTTTCTACAGGATCGGCATATGCGGAATGAGGGTCTAACTTTTCAAGCATTCCCGTGATAGCGTCTTCTACCACTTTCTTGCCGTCGATCGAATCCACGTAGAAGGTAGCGATGGCGTAAAACGCTGTTTGCAACTTGCGCATCTCCATCGTGATATCCTGCTCTGCTTTAGCCTCAACCGTTAAGCACAACAAAGAGCACATAAAAAACATCTTCTTTTTCATATCAAAAATTGTTAGGAATATCATTAGGCCTCCGCTACTTCTGCTTCTGGCGATGCGAAGAATGCACTGATCTCATACAATATATACAGTGGAATAAAGACGAGGGATAGTGTAAAAGGATCTCCGCTTGGTGTAATGAACGCTGCTGCTACAAGTAAGGTTACTACGGCGTGACGTCTGTACCGGTGGAAAAACGACCGATGCAATAGGCCTAACTTGGACAGTAACCATGACAGTAAGGGCATCTCAAATACCAATCCCATGATAAATATCAGCATCAGGAAGTTATCCATGTATGATTCCAGCGACACCTGTTCCGTGATAGCCGTACTGATCTGGTAAGTTGCCAGGAAACGCAGGGTGAGGGGAAATACGGTGAAATACCCTACGGCACAGCCGACAAAGAACATCACTGTGCCGAACAGAAATACCAAGCGTACATTCCTTTGCTCGTGGTCGTACAAGGCGGGACGGATAAAACGCCACATCTCGAACATCAGGTAGGGAAAGGTCAATACGAGCGCCATCCACAGCGAGGTTGTCATGTGGGTAAAGAATTGCGAAGCCATTTTTATATTGAAGATATCAATCCGGAACGTCTCATCACAAAAATCACTCACCACGCCGAAGTGACTTCCTGCTTTGCAAAACAACCTGTAAGTGATAAAATCCCCTCTTGTCGGCGCCAGCACGAGCCTGTCGAAGATACCCCCCTCTCCCCGCATGAAAGCAAATAAGGCGACTGCAAATACAGACAACGCCAATACGGAACGGAACAACGTCCAACGAAGCTCCTCCAGATGATCCCAGAAGGACATCTCTCCTTGATCCTGCATCCCGCTCAATACCTGCTATAGCAGTTTTATACACCTTCCGGAAAGGGGCGTTTCCATTTCAGTTCTTGGATTCCGTATCGTCCAACTTGATCTCTTCTTCGATACCTTTTACTCCGTCCTTGAAATTCTTCACACCTTTGCCGATGCCTCTCATCAGTTCGGGGATCTTCTTTCCTCCAAAGAGCAACAACACAATGAGGGCGATGATGATAATCTCCCCTGTTCCCAAATTACCTAAAAACATCAAGCAATCCATAGCCTCAATCTTTTTTCGTTTTTACTTTGAACAACGCTCCAAAGGTAAGAACAAAAACACATCCCCGTCTTTCGGTAACGGAAAAGACTACCTTTGTAGTCATAAGGTGAATAAAAGATAGTACATGGAGAGTAGCGTCGTTTGTATGATTATCCTGGCCTTTAACCAGTCTATTCCTGGGGTCATAGGGTTGTATCTCGGTAGGCGGGCTATTTGGAAGTTTCATCCTTTCAACAGCCCCAGGTGGATGTGCTTTTGGTTTTCACTGATCTGCGGGGTCGTGGGCGTCAGATTCTATATCAAAGACATTGCTGCACTCTTTGTGGACTACATGGAGTTTAAGTACAATCTTTTTTATTTCATGGCTATCCTGAATTCTGTTGCCCAGTATTTCCTTTCTCACGAGAAGGTACGGTTCTTAAAATAAACAATTTTCTCTTTACCTTTTCTTGTAACTCAGTACAGCCCAAAGGCTGAAGAGTCCGGCGATACCTGTAAGGACGAGAAATTGGGTATGCAAGTCCGTAAAGCCACTTCCTTTTAGGTAAATTGCCCGCATGGCTTCGATAAAATACCGTAAAGGGTTGGCATAGGTTATCGTTTGTGCCCAATGAGGCATACTTTTAATGGGCGTAAATGTCCCACACATCAGAAGCATCACTATCGTGAAAAAGAACATCACGAACATGGCTTGTTGCATTGTGGCCGAGTAATTAGAAATGACCAGGCCGAAAGCGGAATAAGTGATAATGAACAGGATAGCGAATAAATAAATCGTAAAGAAACTGCCCGCAGGAATAAGTCCGTAGATCAATGCGGCAAGCCCGAAACATACTGTCAGGATAAACAGGCCGATCATCCAGTAAGGAATGAGTTTGGAGAGGATGAAGAGGGATTTCTTCAGCGGCGTCACATTGATCTGTTCAATCGTTCCTTTTTCTTTTTCACCGACGATATTCAATGCCGGCAGGAATCCACAGATCACCGTCAACAGGATGACCATTAGGGCGGGAATAATAAAAGTCTTATAATTGAGGTATGGATTGTAGCGATATTGTGGGATAATTTCGATAGCTCCCTGCAATTGTTTTTCACTGATGTCGACAGAGAAATCGGAAAGTATCTGCGTAAGATAATTGGCGGCAAATAAACCTTTCGTTCCGTTTACCGAGTTCGGAGAGATCATGACTGTCGTACTCTCTCCTCGCATCAGCGCTTTTTCGAAATCCATAGGGATTTCCAGGATCACATCCGACTTATTCTGTTTGATGTACTCTATTGCCTTGTCGTAGGTCAAAGCCACAGCGGCTAAATGAAAATAACCCGACGCCGGTATCTGTTCCGCCAGTCTCAGGGAATAAGAACTATGATCATTGTCTACGATACATAGGTTTATATCCTTCACTTCCAGGTTGGCAACCCAGGGGAATACGAGCATCACAAGTATCGGATAGGCAACAATTAGTCGAAGCAGGAACGGGTTGCGCCGTATCTGCTTAAATTCTTTTTCCAGCAAATATCTTAACAACATCGTTATTGTATTTATTGAAGCCTGAGGCTAAATTTTTTCAAGCTCACCGTCAACAGAAAGCTCGCCATCAATAAAAGGATAGCGACCTCCTTTGCCACATAAGTGATCTCCAATCCCTGTATCATCAGTTTTTTTACTGCGGCGATATACCAGCGGGCAGGGATGATACACGAAACACCTTCCAAAATAGCAGGCATATTCTCCACGGGATAGATCATGCCGGAAAGTAACAGCGCGGGCATCATCAGCATTACTCCTGAGATCAACATGGCGGCGACCTGTGTTTGTGCTACCGTAGAGATCAATAAACCTAACGAGAGACATACCAGGATGTATATCCACGAGATTATAGAGAGCCATATCATACTCCCCACCAAAGGGACATGAAGGAGATATACCGCCAGTAGTATAATTATCAGCATATTGGCTGTCGAGATGACGAAGTACGGGACGGCTTTTGAAAGAATAATGGAAAACGGTTTCACGGGAGAGACCAGCAGCAATTCCATGGTACCCATCTCCTTTTCCCTCACAATGGAGATAGAAGTCATCATGGCACAAATCAGCATCAGAATAAGTCCCATTACTCCGGGTACAAAATTATAGGCGCTCTTCATCTGCGGATTATAGAGCATTCGCACATTAGGGATGATCTGTCCCTGAGGTATTGCCGTTACCGCTACCTGCTGCGCCTCATGGATTATCCGTGTGGCATAGGCTACTTCTGTAATTGCCGTATTGGGATCGGTAGCATCGGCGATAAGCTGTATGGCAGGGTTGGTCCTTTGGGCATCAAGGACGATTACAAGGTCAGCCTTCCCCTCACGGAACACTTCGTCTATTTCTTGCGAATTACCAATTGTTCCGGTGATATTGAAATAAGGATTGGCTGCAAACCCTTCCATAATTCTTATTTGAGGATCGTAATTCCAAGTTTGAGGAGTACATATATTGATATTACGTACCTCGGTAGTAATGGCAAAGCCGAACAAAATCATTTGCACTACCGGCATTCCGAGTAACAACAGCATAGTCCGTTTATCACGGAAGATATGCCTGAATTCTTTGTTGACAAAAGAAATAAACTGTTTCATACCCGGGCCAACTGTTGAAACACATTGTCCATAGACTCTGCGTGATATTGTTGTTTTAGGTTCGCAGGAGAGCCCAACGCCTCTATTCGTCCGTTCACCATGATAGATACGCGATTGCAATACTCGGCTTCGTCCATATAATGGGTAGTTACAAAAATCGTGATTCCGCTATCAGCGGTTTGATAGATTAATTCCCAGAACTGCCTTCGTGTCAAGGGATCTACACCACCTGTCGGCTCATCAAGGAACACAATACCGGGGCGGTGAAAGATAGCTGTTGAAAAAGCCAGTTTCTGTTTCCATCCAAGGGGCAAGTCTTTGACGAGGGTATTCCGTTCTTCGTAAAAGTTCAGTTCTTGTAATACTCTTACTCCTCTTCTTTCTATTTCCTTGTCTTTAATACCGTATATAGCCGCAAAGAATCTGAGATTTTCCCATACTGTCAAGTCTTCGTAGAGTGAAAAGCGCTGGCTCATGTACCCAATATTACGCTTGATATATTCCGTTTGGTTCATGATATCGAAGCCCGCTACACTTCCCTTGCCTGACGTGGGGATACTCAATCCGCACAACATCCGCATCGCCGTAGTTTTTCCCGCGCCGTTGGCACCAAGAAAACCGAATATCTCACCTTTCTTTACTTCGAAAGAGATACTGTCGACGGCCGTAAATCTTCCGAAACGCTTGGTCAATTCTTCTACGATAATTGCATAATCCATGATCCCTACTGCATCAACTGTATAAAACAATCCTCTATGGTGGGAGCTACTTGTCGTATTTCGACACCCTCTATCGCCGGTACATTGTTCTTATGAAAGATCACGCGGAGACTTTCACCTGAGATATAGCACATTTTCACTTCTTTATTTTCCTTGAGCTTGCATAGCAACCGATAGTTATTATCACCTGTCACTGCATACAAAACGTCGGGGTAAGCAGCTACAATTCTTTCGGGTGTATCCACGCTCAGTAACCTTCCTTTTTGCATCAAGGCGATATGGTCGCACTTTGTAGCCTCATCCATGTAAGGGGTAGAGACAAGGATAGTGATTCCCTGTTCCTTCAATCTTTGGAGCATACTCCAGAATTCTTTTCGTGAAACAGGGTCGACACCTGTTGTCGGTTCGTCGAGCATCAACGCTTTCGGACGATGTATCAGTGCACAACTGAGAGCCAACTTCTGCTTCATACCTCCGGATAAATCACCGGCACGCCGTTTTTTGAATGGCTCTATCTGTTTATAGATATCCTGTACCAGATAATAGTTCTCTTTTATCGAAGTATTGAATACGGATGCATAAAAATGGAGGTTCTCTTCTACGGTCAAGTCCTGATAAAGCGAGAATCGTCCCGGCATATATCCGATACAGTGCCGGATTCTTGCGAAATCTTTCACTACGTCAAGCCCGTCAACAGTAGCCTGTCCGCTGTCAGCCATCATAAGCGTAGTGAGGATACGGAATAATGTGGTTTTCCCTGCACCGTCAGGCCCAATGATACCGAATATCTTTCCTGCATCAATATGGAAGGAGATGTCTTTCAAGGCTTCTACTTCCCCGTAACTCTTTGTTAAGTTTTCTACGGTAATCATACTTTGATGTCCGGTTAGAGGCTGAGAACCAATTCTCCGTATTGCCCTATTTTCAGGTATCCGTCATTATGGACGGCTATTTTTATGGCATAGACAAGATTAGCCCGCTCATCTTTCGTCTGGATCGTTTTTGGAGTAAACTCAGCTTTGTCTGAGATCCAGACAATACGACCGTTGTATTCACGTTTTTCACTTTCGTCGTGATCGCTGTAAACTTTTACTTGCTGGCCTAACTTTACGTCCAATAACTGATCGGAAGTAATGTAGGCGCGAAGGAACATTTTTTCCGTATCTGCGATCCGGTAAAGCGCTTTGGCAGGGGCGACGATCTCATACGCTTCTGCATATTTCTTCAAGACCCTTCCCTGTACGGGATTTATGATTCGACATTTTACCAGCTGGTCTTCTATTTGGGCAATCTGAATATCAGTGCCCTCACTTTCTTTATCAATGGTTTCGATTGTCATTTGCAAGGAATTTTGCTGGGCCATTAATCTCCCTTCCGCTATTTTGAACTGTGCGGTGATTTCGTCAAGCTGCTGACGGGTCGCTGCACCTCCCTGGAACAGGTTCTCGGTGCGTACTGTCTCCTTTTTATAACGGGCTATCTCTTCACGGATAGAGGCCAGTTGTTTTTCCATATCCGGACGCCCGGCATGCAAAGACTGTTTCCGGCTTAGGAGTTGGAGTTTTCGCAAATGGAGCTGCGGGGTGTCAATGAGGGCAACTTCTTTTCCGGCTTCCAATCTATCGCCTTCCTGTATATCTAATCGTTTGATCATTCCTGACACTTCGGAAGAAATAATTGTCTCCGTGGCTTCAAAGATGCCTGCAGCATCTGTCTTGAGTTTGCTATCCCGGCAGCTTGTGGACGGGAATAGCATAATAAATAGAAACAGGATAATAACTGGGAATGTATACGTTTTCATTGATCTATATTGTTTAGTGATTTATTGATTACCGGATGTAGTCTGGCGCTGATAGAGGTACATCAAGAACTCTATTTCATGGTGCGCTTTAGTTTGTCGTGCAAGATTTTCCGCATGAATGTCATTAATTAGGTCGGTCATGGTACATGCTCCGTGCTCATACCTGACTTCTGAGGCATTCTTAATACTTTCCCGACGCTGTGCTATTTCCTTGTCTTTATCAATAAGCCGCTGAAAACGCTCTATCTCATTATCTTGTTTGCTTAATTCAATATGCGTATTTACCTTGAAAGTTTCCTGTCTTGCGTCGATCATTCTGTTATTTATCTTGATTTTATTACGTTCATTGTACTGGGTATATAATCCCCCAATATTCCAAGAGAGGCTAATACCTGCCATTAGCAAATGATTTAATTTATTATTTCCAAAAGAGATGCCAGGGGATATACCCACAGCATAACCCTTTAAACCTATTTTCGGCATATAAGAAGATGTGACGGCAAAGTGACGGGCATCGTTCAATGTCCGCTGACTTTCGAAAAGATGTAGTTCGGGACGATTGATCTCTCTGTCAAGGGTATGAATCATTTGTGTAGGCTTAACCAACATAGTTTGTGGAGTGATTTCCGTTTTAGTCATCAGGCTCAACATCTGACAATAAGATTTACGACAAGCTTGTAGATTAATGAGGGTTTGCTCCGTATGGAGAAGTTCTACTTCTATCTTATCCATATCCGAAGGATAAGCTATTCCATTCATGACAGCTATTTCTGCCCGGTGTAGATTAGATTCAAGTAATTGCCTCAAAATATCGGTCTGTTTCAATTGCTCATCGGCGAGTAAAATACCAAAAAACAGTTGATCGACACGTTCCGATACTTTATACAGTTCTACTTCAATACTCTTCTTTTCAACTTCCGCTTCTGCGTGAGTAATACGTCGTTTAGATCTGGAATGCCCTCCGTCCCATAATGCCTGTGACAAATTAGCAATACCCACAAAGTGATAATTATCGGTTTCTGTAGTTGTACCTAAAAGGACGATATCAGGAATACCATCAATAACGGCAGCCATACCGGTAATCCCTAATTGAGGCAACCACGATCGGGCGATATTGGAAAGATTTAGTTCCCTTGATTTCTCCACTAGTTCCAGCTGACGGATAAGCGGGTAGTTTTCACGAGCCAGTCTCCTACATTCTTCCAATGAAACTTGGGAATGACCCTGCCAGACCGTCCCTGTAAGGAACGCGGTAATGATTATAAATTTTTTCATAGGCGTTGATGATTTATAAACATGTTTATTTAACATATCTGTTAATTGACCCGTAAAAATTTTTAGGGTTGAAGTATAGACATCACGATCTTGATGTTTTCTTTTTTTCTTTCTTCTAATAAACGCTCAAAAGTATCGTGGTCAATATTGCCGACAGTAGAAAGGATAGGCTGGGCGATAAAAATGAATAGATTTAAAGACATCAGGGTAATTAAAAAATTCATGGAGTTCAAATCTTGCTGTAATGTACCTTCTCGTTTCTCTAATTCGATACGTTCGGCCATATTTTTTACAATATTATCAAGTATAGGACTTGCTATATCATTCCATATCTGTTTGCCAATCGCATTACTATGAATTTCACGAATGACAAAGAATACGATATTCGGATTTTTACGGACAAACTCAAAATGCTTTTCGATAGCCCTGCTTATTATCTCTCCGAATGTACCGTTATCATTCAGTATAGGAAGGATAGAATTGGCTAATAGACCTACTTGTTTCTTAATCACTATTCGAAACAAATTATCCTTTGTTCTGAAGTAATAATGCAACATGGCATGGGTTACACCGGCCTTTTTAGCGATTTCAGTTGTCTTACCGCCGACATATCCTTTTTCCAGAAAGATTTCCTCTGCTGCATAAAGAATGGCTTGCTCGGTACTTTGATGCTTGTCTACCATAACGATTTACTCGTAGCGTATGAACAGGGTTGATTAACATTTATGTTAGCAAACATACAATGAAAAAGTTCTACTTGTAGATAGCGAAATGTTATTTTAATATTGTTTACAGATAATTTGATTCTTAAAAATACCCCAAACGTGGGATTGATACGGGGAATTTCCTACCCTACTTTTGTTCGTCTCTAATTAAAATTCAATTTTATGGGCAAAAGATTAGCGTTACTTTACATAGTAGTTGTCTGGTTTACTACCATACCCGTATGGGGACAGGTCACAGGAGTAGTTACGGATGTCGTCACGGGAGAACCTCTTATAGGTGTAAATGTGTCTATTGGGGGAACTTTGTTAGGGACGGTTACGGATATTGACGGAGAATTTACTATTTCTCCGGAGGACTATCCTGTTGTACTTACGGTGAGTTACATAGGATACAAGACGAGGGAGGTGAAGGCTGAAGCGGGGGTACCTTTGAAGATAGCCTTGGAGGAGGATGTGAATGCGCTCAATGAAGTAGTGGTTGTCGGTTACGGCACACAGAAAAAACGAGAGATCTCCGGTTCGGTGGCTTCGGTATCTAGGTCAAGCCTGTCGGTGCCTGTAGTTTCACTTGATAACTTGCTTAGCGGGGCAGTTTCCGGAGTACAAGTGACGCAAAGTTCGGGGCAACCCGGTGCTTCCTCGTCTATCCGCATTCGTGGCGGCAATTCCATTACCGGCGGTAACGAGCCGCTCTACGTGATCGACGGTTTTATCCTTTATAACGACAACGCGAATACACAGACCGGTATTGAGCATGCAGGTAGCGGGGTGAATGCCTTGGCGACTATTAACCCTTCGGACATTGAATCGATGGAAATACTCAAAGATGCCTCCGCCACCGCAATCTACGGTTCGCGGGGCGCCAATGGTGTTATCCTTATTTCTACACGGCAAGGGAAGCGCGACCGCTCTTCCGTGTCTTATACCGCTACGGTGGGCTGGCAAGAGATAGCACGCAGTCTGGACCTTCTCAATGCCCGGCAATGGGCGGAGGTGCGTAACGATATTTCTGCCACTTTGGGACAAACGCCTGCTTTCTCTTCCGATGACCTCAATGCCTTGGGAAAAGGCTCCGACTGGCAAGCCGCCGCTTTTCAAAAGGGGGCTTACCGTGACCATCGTATCTCTATCAACGGTGGCGGTGAAAAAACCCAGTATGCCATTTCGGGCAATTACTACGGGCAGGAGGGCATACTTCTTTCTACGGGCTTTACTCGCTATTCACTGCGTTCCAATTTCCGGCAGATTATTAATGAGCGTTTCCGCATAGGCTTGAATATTACTACCTCCTACTCTAAGCAATCGGGGGTAGGGAATGTCCTTAATTCAACCACTACGCCGAACACTTTTGTATCTATCCTCCAGTCTGCTCCCGTTGCTCCTATATATAATGAGGATGGCTCGTACAACCATACCAATCCTTATACCACCGGTAACGGTACGATTACGTCCAATCCCATTGCCGACTTAACGGAGACTATCAACGACACCAAAGTGCAGCGTACGCTGGCCAACTTTTCCGCCGAATACCGCCTCCTTACAGGGCTTACTCTTAAATTACAGTCGGGCGCTGACCTGATCTCCGCTAAACAAAATTATTATGCCCCTTACTTTGTTTCTTCGGGGCTTTCTACTAACGGTTATGCTTCTGTGGGAGCAAGGGAAACGCTCTCCTGGCAAGCGGAATTTACGGCTACTTACGACAAGACCGTCGATCGACATGCCCTCAATCTCCTCGCCGGATACACTACCCAGCGTACCGATTCCGAACGGGTGCTTGCGGTAGCCACTAACTTCCTCTCAGACTTGACGGCATACCACAGTCTGCAATCCGGCTCTGCCGGATTGCCTTCTTCTTCGGCCATTACCTCTATACTCAACTCCTGGCTCGGACGTGCCAACTATACTTACCGGCAGAGATACAACGCTTCCCTTTCACTCCGTGCCGACGGCTCTTCACGTTTCGCGCAAAAAAAGAAATGGGGTTACTTCCCTTCTTTGGGTTTTGCATGGAATGTCCAGGAAGAAGATTTCCTGAAAGCTATTAAAGATATTGATAACCTCAAGTTGCGCCTTTCTGTCGGTAGTACCGGTAATCAGGAAATAGGCGACTATCAAGCCCTCGCTATCTACACCCCTGTGCTTTATTCCTTCGGCGGTGTCCGCACTAATGGATACGCTCCCTCCAACCTTCCTAATCCCAACCTCAAGTGGGAGACGACTACGCAGTATAATGCCGGTATTGATTTAAATCTCTTCAACAGTCGCCTCAGCTTCATTTTCGATACCTACTATAAGAAAACTTCTGACCTTCTCCTCAACGTCCCTATCCCGACCTCCTCAGGATATGAAACCGTACTTAGTAATATTGGTTCCATTTCCAACACAGGTGTCGAACTCACCGCCCAGGCAGACATCCTGCGACCCCACACCGATGATGCCTTCCGGTGGAGAGCTAGTCTTACTCTGGCGCATAACAAAAATAACGTCCTTAGCCTCGGCGACCAAATCGCCTTTTTTACACCCATCATCCCTCATACCGCACTTACTGTGGTAGCCCCTTTCCTGGTCAAGCCCGGTGAGTCCCTCGGCACCTTCTGGGGCTACAAAACAGACGGTATTGTACAAACAGGTGACGATCTGTCAGCTGTCCCTAAGCCTTCCTGGATCAACGGCGATGTACAACCCGGAGACCGCAAGTATATTGACACCAATCACGACGGACTTGTCAACGGTGACGACAGAGTCATTCTCGGCTCCAACCAGCCTTTCCTCACAGGAGGCCTCACCAATACCCTTTCTTACGGTAACGTCGACCTACTCCTTGTCTTCCAAGGTTCCTACGGCAACAAACTCTACAATGCCCTCAAACAACAGCTTGAGATCACCACCCTTTCCACCAATGTCCTTTCCGCTTTTGCCCGACGATGGACGCCTTCCAATCCTTCCAACGATGTGCCACGTGCCACTTCTTCGCCCGTAGCCGTCGTCACCGACCGTAATATTGAGGATGCCTCCTATCTCCGTCTACGTAACCTCACTCTCGGATATACTTTCCCTGAAAGGCTCCTCAAGCCTCTCGCGCTCTCTAAGCTCCGCCTCTTTTTCACCGCACAGAACCTCCTTACACTCACTCCCTATTCCGGTTACGATCCCGAAGCCAACAGTTTCGAATCCTCTAACCTCTATCACGGCGTCGATTACGGTGCTTACCCTGCTTCCCGCAATTATCTCTTCGGACTCGAACTCTCTTTCTAATTCTAATCCTCGAAATATCATGAAAAAGAACATCCTCTTTCTCCTCCCTCTGGCTTTTGCCGCTTGCAACGACCTTGACCTTGAGCCCGTTGATTCCATCACCACCGCACGCTTTTTCCGTTCCACAGCAGATGCCCAAGCCTCCGTCAATGCTATCTATTCCGCACTTACCTACGAGGAAAACTCCGAGCAGTCGCTCTACGGACGTAACCTTAACTTCCTCACCGATATGCCTACCGATTATCACGCCGCAGGGGCGTCGGCAATCAACGCCAATGTCCGCGCCCTCTCTGCCGCCGCCTACGATGCCACTAACGACCGCGTTGCTCTCGCCTGGAAACAGATATACCGCGGTATCAACCGTGCCAATATCGCCATTGACAATATCCCCAACGTCTCAGGTGAAGAACACCTCAAACTTCGCCTCATCAGGGAAGCTAAATTCCTCCGCGCACTCCTCTATTTCAATGCCGTCCGCCTCTGGGGTAATGTCCCCCTTGTCCTCCACGAAGCCCCTTCCCTCGAAACATCCATCCTCAAAGCCGGCAGAACGCCCATTGACCCTGTCTACCATCAGATTATTGAAGACCTCTCCGATGCCGAAAATCTCCCCCTTAGTTATTCCGGTTCAGATATTGGACGAGCCTCAGCCTTCGCCGCCAAAGCTCTCCTGGCTAAGGTCTACCTCACCCAAAAAAACTATCCCGCCGCGGCTGACAAAGCGGCCGCAGTCATCGCTTCCAATTCCTTCGACCTCTTCCCTCACTTCGCCGATGCTTTCAAACCCGCTACTAAAAATGGCATTGAGCACATCTTCTCCGCACAGTTTGAGGACGGACAGTCCGGCACCATCGGCAATACCGGTAATACCCTCCCCGGCGCCGCGCTCGGACAAGCTCTTGCCAATATCCAGCCCGCCGATATCATCTCCGACATCTCCTTCTATAATAACTATGACGATAACGATACCCGCAAGTACGCCACCTTCATCACCTCCATCACCAATCCCGCCTCCGGCGAAGACTTTACCTACCTCATCCCACGCTTTGCCAAATATATCGACTTCGAAACCTTCGCCGCAGGAAAGAGTCAGTCCGCCGCACCCGTCAATTATCCCATCATTCGCTACGCCGATGTCCTCCTTATCCACGCCGAAGCACTCAACGAACAATACGGGTTCCCTACCCAAGAAGCTTTCCGGTCTATCAACCGCGTCCGGCGTCGTGCATTCGGACATCCCTTCGACCAACCTTCCCCCGCAGATCTGCCGGAAGACCTTGACCATAACGCCTTCCTGCGCGCCATCCAACACGAACGCCTCCTTGAATTTGTCCAGGAGGGGCACCGTTGGTTCGACCTCGTCCGATGGGGTATCCTCGAAGAAACCGTCAAACCTGTCAAACCCGCCTTCTCTGTACGCAATTATCTCTTCCCCATCCCACAGACACAACACGACCTCAACATACAGGGACTCCCGCAAAACCCCGGCTACTAACAGTCTTCCGGTAAAATCCTACCTTTACCGCCTAAAGATAGGATTATGATAACGACGATTCCCAAACAATTCAACGTCGCAGGCCCCTGTAACCCCGCATGGCATTACATGATCGACCCCGCCCGGCGTCTCGCGCAAGCCGAGACCTCAATTCGCCGAGGCGACTATTTCGTCATCCACGCCGCTAGGCAATCCGGCAAAACCACCTACCTCCAAGACATCGTCCGGCGCCTCAATGCACAAGGTGACTTCTACGCCCTCTACTGCTCCCTCGAAGCCGTACAAAACGTCGCCGACCCCAAAGAAGGTATCCCCGCCATCCTCGACTGCTTCAAGAATGATCTCGCTTATTCCTCCTTCCCAAACGCCGATTCCTTTGGCAAAGAAGATTCCCTGTACACCTCCGCCCTCCAGAGAGCCCTTGCCAACTACTGCCGATGGCTCGACAAACCCCTGGTCATTCTCTTCGACGAGGCCGACTGCCTTGCCGACAACACCCTCATCTCCTTCCTCAGGCAGATCCGTGCCGGGTACGTCGGACGAAATACCGGCACCCCCTT
>JAITRW010000028.1 GCA_031288175.1 Tannerellaceae bacterium | reverse complement strand
TTTCTCTGTAATGGTATCCGATGGGCGTCCATCCTTCGGGGTGGGCGGCGTTATAGTCGGCGAGGTCAAGGTCTGTGGTGAGGAGGAAATGAGTGCCATTGAAAGGCTTGAATACGGGGTTATAGGGAAACTGGGAATTGTCGGAAGGGAAGTTACTGACGGCGTCCTGCAGTTCGAGGAGATGTTCAACGGACTCAATGAGGTAGGGGTCATCGGGAAGACCGGAACCTTTCCAGGAGGGTTCCTGCGCAAGGGTGGGGGAGGCCAGGAGGGTGGCGACGAGCGTGAGACAGGCAAAAGAGAGCATTATTTTCATCGTTTTATGCTTTTTATTTTAAGATTGGTGATACGTACGTTACGGTTCTGCCCGGAGGTGTTGACGGGCAATATCTCGCCGTATTCGGGATACCAGAGGAGGGTATAAGGGTCGGGTGTAGGGGTCGGGTCCGTTCCGTCGGGACGGAGAGGGAAGGCGGCGACGAAGGCGAGGCGTACCCTGTCTTCGTTGATGGATACCCGAATTGTTTTTCCGGCGACTTTTTGTTCGTCCGTTCCGTCAATGTTAAAGACGTCGAGCTTGACCCACTCCTTGTCGTCAGGTGTTTTCTTACAGAGAGCGATGCCGTGTACATCGGAGACGTTATCGGGGCTATAGGCGAAGGTAAATTCGACTTCGGAGACGGAAGGCAACTCGGACATCTCAACGCGCGCCCAGGAGACGTGTCCACCACAGGCGTAATAAATAGGGGCCTGGAGGGCGATGTATCCATCGGGATGGACACCACCGTCATCAATGGCATAGCTGACGCGCCACTTGGGGTACTTGACCTCCTTGGAGAGGGAGGTCATCTGAGCGGCGGCGGCGAGAAGCCACCGTTCGGGAGGGAGAGCCGGAGAGACGGCATAGCCAAGGGAACCCCAGGAGGAGAAGTCCTCGTCGACGAAGAGGCTACCGTCATGCTCAAAGGGGACGGTGTAAGCCTCGAGACGGTGCATACGTATAGGAGCTGTCTTGCCGACGGGGGCGAAGCGGAAGGCAACGGGTCCGGCATTGACGGCGACGGTATATTCCTGCGGCTCAGGACCTTCAGGTCGAAAGAGGCCCGTGAGTTCGAAGGTACCGTCGGCGACGGAGGAATAGAGAGCAAGCCCTTTCCCTTCGGCGCTTTCGGCGGAAAGGGAGAAACGTAGGACGGAGACGGAAGCGACGTCTGAGATTTCGAGAGAAGGAGCGGCTTCGCCGTTACGTGCTGTCTTAGTATTAAAAAGGAGGTACCCTTCGTTGAAGAACACGGCGGCATCGGAATAGGTGAGGGTGAGGGGGCGGAGGGCTTGGCTGTCGTAAAAATCTTCGACGTAAAGGAATGGTCTGCTATCTGACGTGAGCTGCCCATCGCGGGTGTGGCCGACAAGTACGGCAGAGATGGCACGGTTGCCGTATCCGACGGAACGGAAATCTTTGGCAAAGGCCAGGGGAGCGCCGTTAGGGACAGGTACATCTACCCGAATGTCAGGAAAGATAATCACGCGCTGCTTCACAGGTATGTCAAGAGTACGTCCGGAGACAGTCTGGCGGAGACGAAGGAGGCCACTACGCTCGGCGCTTGATTCATTTTCGGCAAAACGGAGGAGAAGGAGTCCGGAAGGATCGTTGCTGACAGTGAGCCAGTCGGGGAGAGCTTCGATGAGGTACGGCGAAGCCGTATCCGCCACCAGGGAGGTGATGCTCAGGGAGCGTACCTCGCTTTCCATGTCTACGAAGAAGGCGTTGGGATAAGCGTCGAAAGTGGCGGGCGGAGTGACGTCAGGAAGCGAACCGGAACAAGCGGAGATACCGACGGCAAGCAAAAGCACTGCCGTACGCTTCCTATGCGTCAATTCCTTAAAGCACATACAAATCAAATTCGTCATCATAAAATCCTTTTTGCCTTTCTGGATGCCGCAAAGATATATAAATTCCCGTATATCTAATAACTCAACAAGATTCTTTTCCGACAAATAGATTATTTCTTCCTATATAGAGAACGTGTGTAAACGTTTTCGTACTTTTGTTTGTGGATAAAAAGAGAGTAAAGGAAAGAGAGAATGGCTGTCTATCTGGATGACGTTTCGAGGACATTTGGGGAATATTTGCTGATACCCGGTCTGACGCGGAAAGAATGTACGCCGGAATCTGTATCGTTACAGACGCCGTTGGTGCGTTTCCGGAAGGGCGAGGAGGCGTCTATCCGTCTAAATGTGCCGCTGGTATCGGCAATTATGCAATCGGTATCGGGTCCGGAACTGTCAATCGCGTTAGCGCGTAACGGAGGGTTGTCGTTCATTTTCGGTTCTCAGCCGATAGCGTCCCAGTCAGAGATGGTGCGCCGGGTAAAGAAGTTTAAAGCGGGTTTTGTGGTGAGCGATGCAAACTTGACGCCGAAACATACGTTGACGGACGTGCTGGCGTTGGGTGCGCAAACCGGTCATTCGACAATCGGCGTGACAGACGACGGGACGGCGAACGGACGGCTCCTGGGCTTGGTTACAAGCCGCGACTACCGCATAGAGACGGATGCACCGGAGACAAAAGTAGCTATGTTTATGACGCCTTTTGAAGACTTGATAGTAGGAAGCCTCGGAATTACCCTACGTGAAGCCAACAATATCATCTGGGGCCATAAACTGAATACGCTGCCTATCATAGATGGCGAACAACGATTGCAGTATTTCGTGTTCCGCAAGGATTATGACAGTCATAGGGCTTATCCTTATGAACTTTTGGGAAGAGATAAGGAGTTGCTGGTGGGTGCAGGAATCAATACACGGGATTTTAAGGAACGAGTTCCTGCACTGGTGGAAGCGGGAGTGGATGTGTTGTGCTTAGATTCATCGGACGGTTTTTCAGAGTGGCAGGCAGAAACGTTGGAATGGATTAAAGGGCGATATGACGTTCCCGTAGGGGCAGGAAATGTGGTGGATGGAGACGGTTTCCATTATCTGGCATCACGGGGGGCGGACTTTGTGAAGGTGGGTATAGGAGGAGGCTCTATCTGCATCACGCGAGAACAGAAAGGTATAGGGCGCGGTCAGGCAACGGCGGTAATGGATGTAGCGTCAGCGCGGGATGCCTATTATCAAAAGACGGGATATTATGTCCCCCTGTGCAGTGACGGAGGCCTAGTGCACGACTACCATATGGTACTTGCCCTGGCCATGGGAGCGGATTTCCTGATGATGGGACGTTATTTTGCGCGCTTCGATGAGGCGCCGGGAAAGAAACTGACGGTGGGAAATAATTTCGTAAAAGAGTATTGGGGAGAAGGGTCTAACCGTGCTAAGAATTGGCAACGATACGATGCAGGGGGTGTCGAAGCGCTGAAATTTGAAGAAGGAGTGGATAGCTTCGTTCCTTATGCGGGGAAATTGAAAGACAACCTTGCAGTGACGCTGGGGAAAATCCGTGCGACGATGTGCAGTTGCGGCACACTGTCTATTCAAGAGTTACAGGCAAATGCGAAGATTACGTTGGTCTCGGCGACGAGTATCGTGGAAGGCGGTGCGCACGATGTGACTCTCCGTGAATAAAATGGGTCACTCGGCTACGCGACTGACGGCCTGTACGAAATGTAGCTTGGAAAGACTGAGGCAGATTTGTTGTATGTCTTCGGCATCACGTACTTGCATCCTTATCTTTCCTTCAAAAACTCCGTCATGGGCTTCCATAGAGAGATAACTTATGCTGACGTTAAATTCCGAAATGACACGTGTGACGTCATTGAGGATACCGATGGCATCAATACCTTTGAGAGCGAGGGTGGCGTCGAAAACAGTCTCATGGCTACTCCAACGGGCATCAAGGATACGTTCTCCAAAACTGCTTTGCAACCTCATACCGATAGGGCAAGTTCGTTTGTGAACGACAATTTGATTTCCTTCCCCTAAAAAACCAAACACGTTGTCTCCGGGTATGGGTTTACAACAGTGTGCTATGGTGTAGTTCCTGACAAGGCCTTTTTCGGTCAGAAAATAGGGTTTGGAACGGTCAATACGTGCAGTGCCTATATCTATCTGTTCCGCTAAGACGGGATCTTCTTCGTGCACTTTCTTGCTTTTGCGGTTAAGGGCACGAAATGTGTTTTTGACGCTTTTGAAAAAACCGGTACCGGTTTGCTCCTTAAGGAACTTTTTGAGATTGTCGGGGAGCACGACGTCGTTTTTTTCCACGGCACGATAGAAATCTTCCTGACGCCGGAAGCCGTAATAAATGGCGAGATCTTCGAGGTTTCGACGACTAGGCTCGGCACCGGAATTACGAAGAGCGTCAAGGATTTTTTCCTCCCCTGCACGAATGGCTTCCCGTCGCATCTTTTTGAGGACGGCTTCAATACAGGTGCGTGCCTTGGAAGTGGTGACGTAGCCGAGCCACTCTACTTGCGGGCTGTACGAACCGGAAGTAAGTACCTCTACCTGATCACCGCTGTCAAGAGGATGACTAAGGGGAACGAGGCGATGGTTGACCTTGGCTCCAATACAGGAATTGCCGATGTCGGTGTGTAAGGAGTAGGCGAAATCAAGGGCAGTGGCACCTTGCGGAAGGGTTTTAAGCTCTCCCTTAGGAGTGAAAACGAATATTTCGGTGGCGTAAAGGCTGAGTTTAATGTTGTCAAGAAAGTCAAGGGCGTTCGGTGTAGGGTTTTCCAGGATTTCGGTGACTGTTTGTATCCATTTGTCAAGCTCGGTGTTGTTAAGAGGGACTGTGCTGTTTTCCTTATACTTCCAATGGGCGGCATACCCTCTCTCGGCAATGTCGTCCATGCGTCGACTACGTATCTGTACCTCTACCCACTCGCCGTTCTCCCCCATGACGGTGAGATGGAGGGCTTGGTAACCATTGGCCTTGGGACGGCTAACCCAATCGCGGATACGTTCGGTACGGACACGGTAGACGTCGGTAACTGCGGAATAGATACTCCAACAGATACTTTTCTCATCGGCATCTTCCTCGTGGTCAAAGATGATCCGGACGGCGTAAATGTCGTAGATGTCATCGAAAGAGATACCCTTGTTTCCCATCTTACTGCAGATAGAAAAGACTGACTTGACGCGGGCTTTGATGTCATAGATAAGTCCCATTTCACGAAGCTTGGCATCAATGGGAAGCCGGAAGTTTTCGAAAAGCCTGTTACGTCGTTCTGCGGTATCAAAGAGCTTACGGTCAACGAAGGCATATTCTTCGGGGTGTTCGTACTTGAAACTGAGGTCTTCAAGTTCCGTCTTGATAGCAAACAAACCAAGTCGATGCGCTAATGGGGCATAGATGTAGAGGGTTTCCCCTGCTATCTTGAACTGTTTGGCCGGAAGCATAGAGCCGAGTGTACGCATGTTGTGGAGACGGTCGGCCATCTTGATGAGAATGACGCGAATGTCTTGATTCATAGTCAAGAGAAGCTTGCGGAAGTTTTCGGCCTGTACAGAGGCATGCTCACCGAAAATACCTCCGGAAATCTTCGTCAACCCGTCCACAATGCCGGCTATCTTGGCGTCGAAGAGCCGTTCTATATCTTCAACGGTGTAATCAGTATCTTCTATTACATCGTGGAGCAACGCACAACAGATAGAAGTCGATCCCAATCCCATCTCCCCACAGACGATCCGCGCAACGGCCAAAGGGTGCATGACATAAGGTTCACCAGATATGCGGCGCGCACCTTCGTGCGCCTGACAAGCGAAACGGAAAGCTTTCGTAATGACATCTACCTTCCTCCGATGCTTTGAATGGAGGTAATCATCCAACAAACCGTCGAACTCTTGTTGAACCAGCTTGTCCTCACTACTGTTCATAAGATTTGAGACTTCTCAAGACGGACGAGAAGTTTGTAGTCGTCAAAATCCAATTCATGTCCTTCCGTTAAAGGAGCTATATCAAGGATGTCGGCAAGGACTTGGGTACAAATGTAATTTCGGAAAAGTCGAACAGCGATATCGGTATGCGGTGAAGGTTGGAGAATTACCTTGATACGGTCGGTAATCTCCAAACCGATGTGCTTACGGAGGTTCTGTATACGGTTGACGAGTTCCCGTGCAATACCTTCGTACCGTAGATCGGATGTCAAAGTAACATCAAGGGCCACAGTGAGATGTCCGTCGTTGGCAACAAGCCATCCCGGAAGGTCTTCAGAGACTATCTCCACATCGGCCAAATCTATCTCGGAAGACTGTCCCTCAATACACAAGGTGTATTTTCCTTTCGTCTCGAAATCGTTGATTTCTTGCTGCGACAAGGTTTGCAGGGCGGCAGAAAGAGATTTCATGATTTTGCCGTATCGTGGTCCGAGCTTTCTGAAATCGGGCTTAATTTTTTTAACAAGGACACCTTCCGTTCCAGAGACTAAGCGAAGTTCTTTGACGTTCACTTCGCTCAACACCAAGTCTTTCACTCTTTCGAGGCTTTCAGCCAAGGCTCCGGTAGCGGGGACAAGAATAGTTTGAAGAGGTTGCCGTACTTTGATGTTCACCTTCCGCCGAAGTGCAAGGACGAGGGAGGATAGATCTTGGGCCAAACACATTCGTTCCTCTAAGTCTTTATCTATAAAACTGTCTATACAGACAGGGAAACCGGCAAGGTGTACGGAAAGAGTTTGTCCTTTGTCAGTCACTTTCGCTAAGTCAAGATAAAGCCGCTCTGCATAAAAAGGCGCAACAGGCGCCATCAGCCGGGCAACCGTCTCTAAACAGGTATAGAGGGTTTGATAGGCAGACAGTTTGTCAAGCGTCAATCCGCCTCCCCAGAAACGGCGACGGTTCAGACGCACATACCAATTACTCAGGTTATCGTTTACAAAGTCAGCAATGGCGCGCCCTGCACGTGTGGGTTCATAATCGGCAAAGTACCCGTCGACATTTTTTATGAGCGTATTCAGGAGAGAGAATATCCACCTATCTGTCTCCGGACGCTCGGCGAGGGGGATCTCTTCTTCCTGATAAGTGAACCCATCCACATTGGCGTAAAGTGCAAAAAAGGAATAAGTATTATACAATGTCCCAAAAAAACGGCGGCGGACTTCTTCAACACCATCGGTATCGAACTTGATATTATCCCAAGGAGAAGCGTTCGTAATCATGTACCAACGCAGGGCATCCGCACCGTATTCGTCAAGGGCTTTGAAAGGGTCGATAGCGTTAGCTAAGCGCTTCGACATCTTATTTCCATTTTTATCCAGCACAAGACCATTGGAAACAACCGTACGGAAGGCTACACTGTCGAAAGCCATAACGGCAATGGCATGCAGTGTAAAGAACCATCCACGTGTCTGATCGACGCCTTCCGCAATAAAGTCGGCGGGAAAATCCAACTTATGGACATCCTTTTCCCCCAAGTAATAAGCTTGGGCGTAAGGCATAGCACCCGAATCAAACCAGACATCAATAAGGTCTTCCTCCCTGCGCATCGGCTTGCCTTTGGAAGAGAGTAGAATCAATTCATCAACAAAGGGACGGTGGAGGTCTATCTTGTCATAGTTCTCTTTGGTAAAGACACCCGGACGGAAACCTTTTTCGGCAAGCGGATTCACAGGCATACATCCAGCAAGTACAGCTTTCTCAACCTCTGTATACAATTCTTCGAGAGAACCGATACAACGTTCTTCTCCATCGTCTGCCCGCCAAATAGGGAGAGGCGTTCCCCAATAACGGCTACGGCTGAGATTCCAATCCTGCAGGTTTTCCAACCATTTACCAAAACGCCCTGTGCCTGTGTTTACCGGCTTCCATTGTATCGTATTGTTCAACTCAATCATTCGGTCGCGACAAGCTGTAGTCCGGATAAACCAACTATCAAGGGGATAATAAAGGACAGGTTTGTCGGTTCGCCAACAATGCGGATAGTTATGGACATGCTTTTCTATACGAAAGGCTCTTCCTGCCGTTTTTAGAGACATACATATCTTGACGTCAAGGGTCTCGTCGGTATCGGTCAAGATTGGATCATAGGCGTTTTTGACGAAACATCCGGCGAAGGGAGCATAACTTACCTCATCTACGCACTCCCGCACAAAACATGGGTCAAGATTTTGTATCGGAAAGAACCTTCCGATGCGGTCTACCATCGGACTTTCTATTCCGTCTTTGTCGCGCAACATCAGCGGAGGAATATCATTGGTTTTGGCAACACGAGCGTCATCAGCCCCGAAAGTTGGAGCAATATGAACGATGCCCGTACCCTCCTCGGTGGTTACGAAATCTCCTGTGATGACACGGAAAGCATCACCTTCGGGACGTACCCACGGAAAGAGCTGCTCATAATGCATACCGGCAAGCTCGGCACCTTGCCATTGACCGACAACTCTATAGGGTATAAACTTGTCGCCTGCATGGTAACTTTTCAAGTCCAACTCTTCAGCCTTCGGAGAGAAATAGGCGTAGAGCAAATTTTTCGCCAAAACGACCGTTACCGGTTCACCTGTATAAGGATTGTATGTTTGTACGGCGACGTAAGTAATAGTTGCGCCGACACAGAGTGCGGTATTCGAAGGCAATGTCCAGGGAGTCGTCGTCCATGCGAGAAAAAAAGGTTTCCCAAAACCGGTCATACCGCCTTTAGGGTCAAGAATCAGAAACTGTGCCGTACAAGTAGTATCCTTGACATCACGATAACAACCAGGCTGGTTAAGTTCGTGCGTACTTAAGCCTGTTCCCGCAGCAGGTGAAAAAGGTTGTATAGCATAGCCTTTATAAAGAAGGCCTTTCCCATAAAGACGCTTCAAAAGATACCAGAGAGTTTCAATGTACCGATTGTTACAAGTAACATAAGGGTCGTCCATATCTACCCAATAACCCATACGGACGGTAAGCTCCTCCCACTCACGGGTATAACGCATGACATCATTACGACAGGCGGCATTGTAATCCGAGATAGATACCTTTTTTCCAATATCGTCTTTGGTAATACCCAAAGCTTTCTCTACACTCAGCTCAACAGGGAGCCCATGTGTATCCCAACCTGCCTTCCGCTTCACCTTAAAACCTTTCATCGTACGATAACGACAAAAAAGATCTTTTATCGTACGGGCGATAACGTGATGAATACCGGGCATCCCATTTGCAGAAGGCGGCCCTTCGTAAAAAACGAATTCTTTCTCTTCCTGTCCGTTCTCCCCTGTTTTCGATTCTATACTCCGGCGGAAGATATCCTTCTCCCGCCACATTTCTTCCACCTGTTTATTAACTTCCACCAAATCCAATCCCCTATATTCCGCAAAGCGACCACCACTCATATAACGTATTATCTAACCACGAATTTGGTGACGAAACGAGAGGATTGATGGGTAGCAGTCAAAATGTATACTCCGGTGGAGAGAGAGAGGGAACGAGTTTCATTGTCGTCGTCAACGAAAAAGGCACCGAGGGTACGGCCACTAAGGGTGGTCAAGGAAACACGATGTCCGGCAAGGTTTTTCAAAGTGAGTACATCTGCATGGTAGGAAATGGAGGGAAGTAACAATTCTCCGGATTCGTGAATATCTTCGATACCAGTACGCGTCTTCTGTACGGAAAGCAACCATTGATTGATTACTTTACCGTCGGCAGATTGTGCGGAGAGAAGGGTCACACCTTCAACCATCCCTATTATTCGGCAAGCGAGGGCGGTTTCCTGGTTAAGATTCACTACGGAAGGATTGTCTGCCACCCATACTACCTCATTCAAAGGAATATCCAAAGGTTCAAGGACTGCATTGGCAATAAACTCTTCCCCCACGAGGAGAATTCTCGGACGATAGGGATAAACTATGAGTCTATCGGCAAAAATGTTGACGGTTATTTTACAAGAGGCCTTGTTACCATGTACATCGGTAGCCGTGATGGTCGCCTCTCCGGGTGCAATAGCCCTAATCAAACCATCTCCCAAATGTTCTATCACGGTTGATGAGCCGCTGACCGCCCAATCTGTGATAATATCCTGTGAATAGGCAAGGATCGTGTACTTCTGTCCTCTTGTCAAGACGAGGGTGGCATCGGAAAGCGTCAACTGCTTCTTTACCACATCTACGGGAACTACATTCAACGTAAGGTCAGAAAAACGACCATTAGGGGTCTGCGCGGTGATCTTTGTCGTACCAACCGAAAGGGCGATCACCTCATTACCCGATATTTGGCTAATACTCGGATTGGCGGAGGTCAGAGTGTGGTTCTGCGGGGCGGTCACGGGAAATACCCATGCCGAGATAGAGGCCTTTTCACCTATAGACAAAGTAAGTGTATCATAATTGAGCAGGATCTTTTCGGGATTCGATTTCACCGTTACTTTACAATGCTGTACCAAATTCGGAACGCCCTGTACATAGACGGTTATGTCCGCCGTACCACCGTTATTGGCAGTTATCGTAGCATTCGCTACACCATTCATACTCACGGACGCAACGAGAGGATTATCACTGACAAAATAAGCACGCCCGATGTCTATGCCGGGAGGCATGGCATTCACCCGAAGTTCAAAAGAATTATCTTTTTTCTCAAGAATACGTTCACTGTCAGAGAGGGCAAAGCCAATACCCTCCGAAGCAACTCTGACTTTACAGAAAGCACTATCTACAATACTTCCGTCAAAGTGATAAAGAGTTGCTTTAATATAAGCCTCACCATAGTGGTTTGCCGTAACAAGACCTGTAAGGTCTACATCAACAGCCTTATTACTGCTTGTCCATCTTATTATGCCGTAAGAAATTCCGTCAGGACTCAAAACGTAACCAATAGAATGCTTCTCACCTTCGTGCAACGTTAACTCGGTTTCTTTAAGTTTGATACCGCCGGATGGAGCTACGACGGTAAATGTATACGTCTTGATAATGCCACTGTAAGTCACCTTTACGGATGCAGGACCGGGAACATTAGGTACCATCAATCCGGTAGTGGGGTTTATAGTGATGTTCGAAGCAACGCCTGATTCCCATGTCATCTCAGGAGAACTGGTGATTATCTCTCCATCTTTTTCTATCGCGAGTTGATAGGACTTGCCAACCTCGTAAACTCCAATGGGTGCTACAACCGTCAACCCTGTCATTTCCGGAGCCACTCCGACAACTATACTATTTACGTAGGTTTCCCCCACAACGGTCACCTGGCAAGAGGCCGAAACAATCGGCGTATCATCGCCTTCCTTTTCATAAAGTTCGGCTACGATGAAAGCCGTCCCGATATTATGCGGAGTCACTATCCCTTGATGACTTTGCACAGACGCCACCTGTTCATTGGTAGAACGCCAGGTAAGGACATTTCCCGGAGTAATCTTAGGCATAAGGGAAAATGGCGCATCTCCCTTCACAACGACTATCTGTTTGGTGGGCAACTCTAATTTAACGACTTGTACAGAGTACGTAGTTTTTGTATTAGAGTGTCCTTTAATTTGCGCCGTCAGTGTCACCATACCGGGAGAGAAAGCTGTAAGGAATACCCTTTCCCCTGAGGTAACGAGAGACTTGGACACCGTCAAGACATCAGGGCGCGAAGAGACCAACTCTAACGTATCAACTCCACTTTCCCTTCCCTGTACTTGCAGGGTGACCGTCCCTATATCGCCAATAGCGAATGTAGTACTCGGAGCCTTAAATTCTATCCTTACTACCGGTATCGTCTTGATATTGAAATGGTCGGGATTAGCCTTAGAACTGACCTTTATCTGCCCTTCACCGGGGATACAAGCCTTTATCTGTCCTGTCTGACTCAGGATCTCCACTCTACCGTTATTACCCTGCACCGTATCCCACACCAAGACATCGTCCACCGGTAACTTGGGATTGAGAGTGGCGGACAAAGTGACAACCTCGTTCTCAACAAGGAATTTAGGAGGAGGAGCTAACCATTCGATGGCACTAAGCGTCGAAAGGTAAGCGACGGCATTGACCTCCGGATTGGCCACAAGCGAGGCTTGTATATAGGCTTCACCCGTAGCTTTCATCTTGACATTCGCACAGGCATTGGTTTGGCTCACTATTTCGGCAACGGAAACGCGGGAAGTCATCCATGCAAGACGTCTATCTCTAATTTCTTGCGGCATAACCGTATCTGTGATATAGACAGTATCGCCTATAACAGGACTACTCAACCTATTTCTTTTCAGCTCTATACGTGCCACATACACCTCCAAACCGCCTTCGGCACCTGCGTCATAGAGCGTTGTCTTTCCGTAGTGCGACGTATAGAGGGTATCTTTCTTCACGAAGGCAACGAGAGGATCAGAAGATTCCCATTGATTAATTTCCTCAATCCCAAAAAGTTCCCGCAAGGAGTATGTTCCCTTTTCTTGTAACACGGTTTGTTCACCCGGATTTTTCTTATCCAAAACATGTATAGTCCATATCTGCCACTTTTCTTTTCCGGTAGCATAAACAACCTTCGCCTTTCCTGCAGAGACTCCGTAAAGTTCTCCTTCCGGTGTAACCGTAACTATCGCCGAGTCTTCAGGATTTTCAATAGACCATTCGGCCTGGCTTACAGGTGAAGAAAGCCGCTTGAAAGAACCCTTAATCATATAGAGGGTACCTTGTCCTATGGATAATTCCCCAATCTCTATCTCCACCGTATCTCTCACACCTGCCAACACACCCAATTGTCCGACGATACTGACCTTACCCACTTGCTTACCCATCACACATATTCTTCGAGAGGAAGCGTCGACCGAAATTATCTCGGCAATCGAAGTGTCTAAAGACATGCAAGTAATGGGAATGATATGGGTTGTAGGGGGAGTAATACTGTAAGAGAGACACCCTTCTCTCCCACTGTAAACCACTCCCTCCAATGGATTAATAGTCAGTTTGAAATTAACACGTGCTATTGGAAGGTCAACAGAAATTATACCGCCTTCATATGCGGGTGTGGTCACAGAGAAATGTCGCTCTTCCGGCACTTCCCAGAAAATTCTCCGTATTTCAACGCCATTGTATCTGACGGCAGGCGGCTCAAACAGACTGTCATCATGCTTAACGATGAAATAAACAGGATTTCCGGCAAGGTAGGGAACCGAGAGATCTGCTTTCCCTTTGAAATCCAAAGGTTCTCCATCTATAAGGTAAGAGACACCCCCTGGAGGCGCCTTGAATATCATGTCAATGGTTGCTACGGACGATGCAATAGCAATAGTGTAAGCAGTGGTTACAAAGTCGGAAATCGTATATTCGTATTTGTTCGGTGCAAGTTGTCTGACCTGAGACGACCCTCGATCAAGGATGCGTCCATTGACGATAACAAAGTAATCATCAGCGGAAGATTCGGCGGCCGTTACAGTGAATTTGAATGTCCCTCCATGCAGAACAGTATCTATAATATTACCGTTCTCGTCGAAAGGAGGGGAAAGAGTCAGGTATCTCCTTAAGGCCGAAGACACCGATACATGCACAGGGTGAAAAAGTTTAACGGCTACCTTAAACTCTTCAACGTTCGCATTCCCGCTATTATTTTCTATCTTGTAGTGGTAGGCAGAAGCAGTAGAGGAAGATTCTTTCGGCAGGAGGACATTGTTCACCCATACACGGGGTATCGACCTTTCGTACAGACCCTTAAGTGCGAGAGAGAAAGTAAAAGAATTGTCCGTCATGATATAAGAAGCCCCTGCCAGAGGTTTGGCTTTCTCACCCAGCGATAGCAACATCGTATCTACATCAACAAAGGTGACCAGATGGTAAGGAAAAACGTGGTGCCCATGTGATTTATTGACAGCGACGGCATTCTCCGGTTTCGCACGATTACCGTTGAAGTATATCGGACCACCGGTCTGTGCCGACATTTCGAAGAAAATAGCGCCACCATATGCGTCCGACGTATTCGCCGGATTGGAATCCGCTATGTTATTACTGAAGATTGCAGAGCCTCTCTTTAGATGCAGGGTCCCTTTATTGTATATAGCGCCCCCTTTTCCTATAGCGCTCCCTTTTCCCTGTCCGTTTCCTTTAATTGCTATGTTGTGATTGAAAATCACTCCTGTCTCCACAGAGCGTTCGCCGAAATGACCGACATACCAGCCCCCACCCTCTTCGGGATCAATGGTGTATTCACCGGTAGCACGATCTATATTCAAACCTCTACTTTCTATAATGGCTTCACCCGTCGTACCTATATATATGCCGCCGCCCATTCCGGTGGTATCTGCCGTAGTGGCCACATTGTCGGACACCGCCGACCCTTCCACAGCCTCGCTGAAAACAGGACCGCCCACCGCCGCCGCATTTGCAAGGACGCCGAAAGTCGAATCGATGAACGCCTCGCTTCTACCGTCTTTGAGGAACAGTTTTCCCTCTACGTAAATACCTCCCCCCTTTCCTTCCCGAGAAGAAGAAGCTTTATTACCCGTTACGATTGTCCTATTCAACTCCACTTCGGTGCCTTTGTCAATGTACAAGCCGCCGCCACAGTGAGGAAAAATCAACTCCGCATCTGCATTACCACCGGTGATAGAAATGTCTGTCAAATGGACTTTGGTGCCGGTACCTGACACCGTAAAGACACGACTATTATCACGGCCGTTAACAGTACTTCGGGGTTTATAGACTTGAGCCTTCCCGTTCAACCAATCTTTAAAAATACGAGAACTATTACTCTTGTCTCCTAAAAAACCACCTTCTATATAGATTGACTTATTAATACGAAAACCAGGGGATTGCGCTGTAGCGCCAGATTCATATTCACCTACGGTAAGGCAGATCCGATCGCTGTCGTTTGCAAAAAGGATTGCTTCATGAAGAGTCGCAGGATTGTCCCATGAAACACCCCTAAGCTCATTGGACAGAATGACTGATGACTCCTGAGAATGGGGTACATAACCGACACGCGCACCAACCTTGCCCATAAAGGCCATCAACAAGGCGGCAAAACACAGAAAGAAGCGGCACAACGTTATCTTCATGTGAAAACGATGAAATGGTGACAGTAAACTCCCTGCAATATTACATCTTTTCCTGACACAAACATACGAAGAGTTTGCTTTTGTAAGCAAAGATATGAACAAGAGAAAAGATAAGGGAAAGGTAAAAAGAGACTTTGTTTGCGTCGGTGGTGTAGAAACAAGCAGTGACGGCAATAAGAAGCGCGGCAAGGATGACAGTAACCCGCGCGATAAAGCGGCGATCTTTGTCGGAAAGCGGTTCACCGTTTCTTAAACGGCTATGGTTACTTCCGTAAAGATAATAAGCATCCATACCGAGTAGCATCCAGATGATCAACCTCGTCCACGTTTCAGGAGGAAGATAAAGCATCATGAATAGGCAAGTAACAATTCCTGCCAAAGGTACAAAGGGTACCCATGGAGTACGGAAGGTACGTTTGACTTCCGGCATCTGTCTCCTGAGCACCAAAACACCGATGGAAACAAGAATGAAGGCGAAGAGGGTACCGATACTCGTCAATTCCCCAGCCACACGAGCAGGGACAAAGAGGACAAAGACGCTGACGGTGACCATGAAGAGGAGGTTGCTTTTGTAAGGGGTCCTGAACTTCGGATGTATCTTGGCAAAAGTTTCCGGTAAAAGCCCATCCTTGCTCATGCTGTAAAACACGCGGCTCTGCCCCAAGAGCATGACCAAAATGACGGAAGTGTATCCGGCAAGTATGGCTAAGACGATGGCCTTGCCCAACCAAGGGTAGGCAGGGATGAAGACGCCATCGGGACCAAGGTCTTCCATGTGGTCAATGGCGAGGGCGACAGGGGCGATACCGTCATGTCCTTTGAAAAATTCGTAGCGTGTGGTACCGAGCATGACGTGTGAGAAGGCGATGTAAAGCACGGTACAGACGAGGAGGGAGCCAAGGATGCCTATGGGCATGTTTCTCGAAGGATTTTTCGTTTCCTGTGCAGCCGTACTGACGGCATCGAAACCGACGTAAGCAAAGAAAACGACAGCGGCCGCCCTGATAATTCCGCTGAATCCGTATTCGCCGAAAGTACCGGTATTCGGAGGTATATAAGGAACGAAGTTCTCCGAACGTATATACTTCCATCCCAGAAAGATAAAGCTCAATACGATAATTACTTTCAAGACGACTATCACATTATTCATCGTTGCACTCTCACTCGTTCCGCGTATCAATAAGAAACTCACCGCTACAATGATCAAGGCGGCGGGGATATTGACTATTCCTCCGTCCCACGGGCAGGAGGTCAAGGCTAAAGGCAGATCTATACCCAATCCTTCGAGAAAGTGCACAAGATATTTACTCCAGCTAATACTTACGGTCGCTGCCGTGACGGCATATTCCAAGATTAGGTCCCATCCGATGATCCATGCGATGAACTCCCCCATCGTTGCATAGGAATAGGTATAGGCACTTCCTGCCACTGGGATCATCGAAGCAAACTCTGCATAGCATAGACCGGCAAAACAACAACCAATACCTGCCACAATGAACGAGAGGCCTATCGCAGGCCCCGCATAATTGGCAGCCGCATAACCTGTTATGGAAAATAACCCTGCTCCGATCACGGCACCTATCCCTAAGGCTATCAGGCGCCAGGCACCAAAGATTCTTTTAAAAGAACCTTCGCCCTGTTCGTTTGCCTCAATCTGTAGTTCGGCAATACTCTTTTTCAAAAATAACCCCATACATTGTATCTTAATGTCATTACTTTATTATTCCTCTACTTATTTCAAGAAACCATATTCATACACTTTCGGTTCAATTTTCCTTGCTAAAGTTTTGAGTTGATCACGTAAAGTTGTTATTAGTTCATTATATTTTTTATCGGTCGAAGTATTGTTCATTTTTCCCTTCTCATTACGCCCCTGAAAATATTCGCGAATATCGTACAACGAGGCATTCACATTGCATTTGGGTTGTGCATGATAATATTTCCACAATTCTCTACCTGCATCAAAAACGGATTGCGCGACGGCGGAAAATTTACGATTCTCACCTTTTCTCCAACTTGTTTTGGATTCCTTTTCATTTTCTATTTCTAATAGTTCAAATAAATCCCCATAGGCATTTTTTATAATTTTCCCGCTTAAAAAACTAATCATAAAATGACTCTCAAATTTATCCTGGGAATTGACTTCTGTCTCCGTAAAAGGTATCCAATGATTCACTCCGTTTTTAGAAGAGATAGTATTGTTGAATAGTGTATAAGTTAAACAGTCATTTTGAAATTCAATATCGTTCTCCCAATTCTTATTTGGAAACAGGAACTGATCCCTATCATTCAACCATGTGGCGAGTATCACTTTTCGTACGGCAAAATAAACACTTGCTATTATAAGATTATTTGCATTAATTAAAAACTGGCCTGCTTCAACATTATAAGCCTTCTCGGGATTTACGAGTGCAATTATATTTTGATTCTGAAAGTCATTTCCTTTAAATGGAAATTTACCAATTACAGATTTATCATTTTGATTAGATCTGTACGGTTTAATCCAATCATTTATATACCGGCTATCCGGAAAAGAGAAAAATGCTTTCTTCTCTCTAAAAACTCCTTTTTTATTATATACATCAGCAACTATATGTTCAAATTTTTCTCTTTTTGCTGTATTCCAAATCATAAAACCTATTGGAAAATCACCTTTTACATTATCAAATGTATTCGCAGGACAAACGAATATTTTTTCCAATTTCGCAAGAAAAAATTTTCTGAAATCTACGAAGTGTTGCCCTTGCAGAATTTTCAACTTTGAAAATTCTGCAAGGATAACACCTTGCATTTCACAATAAATTCGCGTGAAAAATTGCGCAAAAAGTTCTGCATTCCCTTGCCCTAAAAATTCTGCATATTTCTTGTTTATCTTGCTCTGTTCTACACCCTTGTTCCCTTCTACTCCTTTTGATAATGTCCTTTTATTACTTGCTTCCGCATATGGTGGATTGATATAAATAATCAACTTCTTTCGTCGTTGCTCATCTCCAATAATATTTTGTAATCCTTGCGGTAGTTTAGAGTATTCATCGTTTAAAAAATCGAACTGAAACACGTGAGACTCAAGCAGGTTAGCGCCATTGGCTATTCGATCGTACATCACATCCACATCCTGTCTATCCAGTGTAGACGCCCAGATATTGTATTTATTGGTAAGTCCGGTAAGCAGGTTGCCGGTGCCAGCGGCACAATCCCAGACATAATATTCGTCCTGCCAATCGTCTCCCAACACATCGGCAATATATCTTTGAGACAGCTCTACCCATTGGCGCGGGGTGAAAAAACTGCCTTTGCGCTCGCGGACGTCTTGAGGGACAAGCAAGTCGCGGCGTTCGATGATATAATTCCAATATTCTTCGAGTGGAGGGCGTTCGTATTTAGCCCAAAACAGATTATGGGCTTTAGCCTTGTCTTTGAAGCCAACCTCTGAAGAGGTAAATAATCCGGATTCTGTTTTTCTTCGGTCAAGTTTGTATTGATTATGTTCCAAGACCACAAAGAGTTTGTCTTTGATTGTTTGGTTGTCAGAGGAGAGGAGGTCGGCGAGGTAGAAATCGCCGTTAATGATGCCGTTTCGTTTAGCGATGTCCCAATTGACGGCAATGGTGGGCTTGACGGCGTCTATCCATTTGTTATAGATGATAATAAAGTTGTTTTTATCAATCTTGTTTTTTGAGATATCCGATTTTTCAATTGTGAAATTCTCACGGATAAACCTTCTTAATTCTTTTTCTTCGGTTACAAAATTGAAGAGATAGGTTTTCCAAGGGATATCGTTTTCTACAATCTTTTTTATCTGTGTGTAGACTTGCTTGAACTCGCGGGTTTCGTGATTTGACGGAACTACATTCCAATTGAAATCATTCTGGTAAAAGATATCCTGAATAGCATAGTAGGGCACAAAGGCTATCTTTTCGTTATCATAGCAACCCAGGAACTTTGGCGGCAGGATTTCGTCAAATGTACGGGCTTTTCCTATAGTCAGTACAAGTTGTGCGAGCATCATCAATATATCGGTTGTGCGTTTTTTTGCTTCTGCCCACAATAGATATTCCTCGCTGTAGTCACTGCCGGATACAGGTTGTTTTCTCTTTACTGCAAAATCAATTTTCCCCAGAATTTCTGTGCAGTCGAACTTTTGAAAAAAGTCTTGGCTTACTTTGTTTTTTATTTCTTCTTCAAAAACGTCTTTATATCTCATGGGTATCACAAATTAACTTCTCACCGCTATTCCTTCTGCCTGCAGATAGCTTTTCAGTTCGCCTATACCTATTTCTCCGAAATGAAAAACACTGGCCGCCAACGCAGCATCTGACTTACCTTGCCGGAAAGCGTCCCTGAAATGGGCTTTGGAGCCGGCGCCTCCGGAGGCGATGACGGGAATACTTAGGGTATCGGCCAGATGGGCGAGGGCATCATTGGCGTAGCCTTCTTTGACTCCGTCGTGAGTCATACTGGTAAAGAGGATCTCGCCCGCGCCACGGCTTTCGGCTTCCGCTGCCCACTCGAAAAGACCGCGCCCCGTAGCTACCCTCCCTCCATTTAAGTAACATTTCCATGTACCGTCTCCTTCTATACGGGCATCAATAGCTACGACACACACTTGACGTCCGAAATGGTTCGCAATCTCCTCAATCAGTTCAGGATGACGCAAAACGGCAGAGTTTACAGAAACTTTATCGGCTCCCGCATTCAAAAGACGTTCCACATCTCCCAGCTCATTAATACCTCCTCCTACAGTGAAAGGGATATTTACTCCCGCGGCCACTCGACGTACTACATCGGTAAAAGTCTTCCTCCCTTCATGTGAAGCGGTAATATCCAGATAGACTAATTCGTCCGCGCCCTCTCTGCTATACTTCGCCCCCAACTCTACCGGGTCTCCCGCATCGCGAAAGTCCACAAATTTTACTCCTTTTACAGTCGCGCCCTCTTTCACATCCAAACAAGGCACTATCCTTTTTGCTAACATGCCATTTTTCCCTCTTTTTCTCCATTCACCTTGCTTGCTTGCCGCATCCCTGCACAGGCACCTACTACCGCAAAGGTAAACTTTTCCCTCCGCATCCTTAAAAAAAAGGATTTGCAGGCTTAGAAACTTTGTTACCTTTGCGGCGCAGAAGTGAGTATGTAAATACAAAAGGATTACGAATATGAAGAAAGGGGCTGTAAGAGGGGTGACTTTAATAGGATTGGCAATAATTTTCTTGTTTCCGGAAAAGGGGTTTGGGCAAGTGAAAATCGGATACGTCAACACACAAGACATACTGACAGCTATGCCGGAACTTGGTGAGATGGAAAAAAAGCTGGCCGATTTGAGTGAATCATACAAGAGAGAGCTAGAATTGATGCAACAAGAGTACGACAAAAAGTACCAGACATTCCTGACACAGCAGGATTCTTTGACGGAAAATATCAAGCTCCAACGGATGAGAGAGTTGCAAGATATACAAGGACGGATGGAAAACGTCTACCAAATGGCGCAACAGGATGTTCCAAAAAAGCAGGAGGAATTATACAAGCCCATTCAACAAAAAATGGTGGATGCTATTCATGCCGTAGGCACAGAAGCCGGATTGACGTACATTCTAAATCCTGGCGCTATCTTATATACGGGGCCGGACGCAGAGGATCTGACGGCTAAAGTGAAAGCGAAATTAGGTTTGTAGGTACACACTATACAAGCCTTTACAACTGTGGGGGCAATAGGGTTGTTCGATTCGGGTTACGGAGGATTGACTATTTTCGACCGGATCCGAAGGTTGTTACCGATATATGATTATATTTATTTAGGGGATAATGCACGTGCTCCTTATGGGGGACGATCGTTTGAGACGGTCTATCGGTTCACGCGGGAAGCTGTTATCCATTTGTTCGCCGAAAACTGTTCTCTGGTCATTATAGCTTGTAACACAGCCTCGTCCAAGGCATTACGAACTATTCAAACGCACGACTTACCGGGTTTGGGAAGCGAACAACGTGTATTAGGGGTAATACGTCCGACTGTGGAAGCTATCGGGAACATGACCGTCACAAAGCATATAGGTGTGTTAGGGACAGAGGGGACAGTGTCATCCGGTTCCTATGAAATGGAAATCGCAAAAATGTATGGAGGGCAAATACAAGTGACTATGGAAGCCTGTCCGTTGTGGGTGCCGTTGGTAGAAAACAATGAGACTTCAGGGAAGGGTGCGGCCTTCTTCGTGCATCGACACATTAAGCACATCTTGGCGGCAGATAAGAAAATTGATACATTGGTGTTGGGTTGTACACATTACCCATTATTGACGAGGCTGATAGAGCAGCATTTACCGAAGGGGGTAAATGTGTTGTCGCAGGGAGAACATGTAGCGGAACGATTGCAAGACTACTTGTACCGTCATCCGGAAATGGAACAGCGACTGTCGAAAGGGGGTAGCAGGCGTTTCCTGACAACGGAATCAACAGGGCGATTCTCGGAAGTAGCAGGGCGATTTTTAGGAGAAACCGTACAAGGTGAGTGGTGTGAACTGTGACAAAGCCGACGAACGATGAATATAGTAGTTGAACAAGGGAACACGTGCACAAAAGGAGGGGTGTTTGACGAAGCGGGACGCTTAATACACAGCACAGTGTGCAAGGGGGAAGATATAAAGGGGCTGATAGATATCGTGAAACTTTACGGACCGAAAGCTACGATAATATCGTCGGTGACAGGTGGTGAGGCAAGTATGCGGGAAAGGTTGGAAGGAAAGGTCAAGGGGACAATAAAAATATTCGATAACATGACGGAGGTGCCGCTGGAGGTACGGTATTTTCCTCCTGAAACTTTGGGACGAGATCGTTTGGCGGCTACTGTCGGTGCAGCCTGTCTATATCCGGATCAAGACATATTGGTAATAGACGTGGGGACGGCAATGACGTTTGAGGTAGTTGAAGCGAAAGGAGTATACGCAGGGGGATCCATATCGCCGGGACTGACAACTCGTTTCCGTGCCTTGCACGCATTCACGACACAATTACCGCTGACGGATGAAGGTTCGCGCGAATTGACGGTGGGACACATTGGACAGACAACAAAAGAGGCTATCCGCGCAGGGGTAGTGAATGGGATAGTGTATGAAATAATAGGGTACATACAAAGAATGTGGCTGAGATATCCGGAAGCGATCGTCCTTTTAACGGGGGGACATGCTAACTTTTTGGAAAGGTTGGTGAAAAAAGAACTTTTCGACGGCAAGCAAGCGAAAAAGGGTTGTACCTTTGCAAGCGAGCGACGTTTTATTGTAGATGGCCATTTAGTATTGAAAGGATTGAATAGGATATTGGAATACACCCTATGTTGAACGTAAAAGGTGGCGTCCGGTTTTGTGTCGGTGTGATGATCTGCCTTTCGGCAACAGCGCAAAATAACACCAATTCTCCTTATACACGATTCGGGTATGGAGAGTTGGCGGACCGTTCCTTTGCCGCAGGTCGGGCTATGGGAGGAACGGGGATCGGGCTACGGAGCGGTAAACAGGTGAATGTACTCAATCCGGCTTCGTATTCGGCAGTAGACTCGTTGACGTTTATCTTTGATTTCGGAGTGCATGCTCAGCTGTCATGGTTTACACAGGAAGATATTCGGGAGAAAAACAATAATGGGAATGTCGAATACATGGCGATGTTATTCCGGTTATTCCCAGGCGTAGCAATGAGTGCCGGTTTATTACCGTTTTCACATGTAGGTTATCGGTTTGTAGGGGAAGAACAGGAAGTAGGGATAACGAGTTTCGTCGGGACAGGAGGATTGACAGAAGCATATGGAGGGGTATCTTGGGAACCTTGGCGGAAACGGTTGTCTATTGGGATAAATGGAGGTTACCTGTTCGGAAATGTAAGCCACCAGCGCAATGTAACATTTTCGAATAGCGAGGCCTTAAATGTCGTCAACACACGTTATTTAGAAGTACGAAGTATTAAATGGGAAACAGGGGTTCAGTATACCCAACCTTTGGGAAAGAATAATCGGTTAATATTGGGAGCAATATATGCGCCGACACAAAAACTGACCACAGAGTTATATGAAGAGCAGCAAGTAGGTGTTAGTACGGCAAGTGGATATGTGGAAACGGATACACTGGAAGGAAAGTTTAGCTTGCCAAAATCATACGGTTTCGGGTTTTCCTTTGTCAAAGAAAATCAGTTGACCGTAAGTGCCGATGCACGGTTCGAAGAATGGGGCAAAGTGGCCTTTGAAGGAGATAACTTACGGGACAGGATGCGGATTGGAGCTGGTATAGAATACATACCGGACGCCGTGGGGCGCAGTTTTTTCCAACGGATGAAGTATCGAATAGGAGGACACTATGCCAATTCATATGCGGAAGCGGACATGGGTGAACAGGGAATGCATGGTTATCGAGAATATGGAGTTGGGATCGGATTAGGGTTTCCGGTTCGCACAGGTTATGGGGTAGACGATCACCGGTCGATAATCAATGTGGCAGTACAGTATGTGCAGGTGAGACCGGAATTAAAGGGTATGGTGTCGGAAGATTATTTGCGGTTCTCATTGAATTTTACGTTCAACGAAATGTGGTTCTATAAGTTGAAGATGCGATAAAACAGAAGTTAGCTATAATATTAATACAAAGTCTAAAGGAAATGAAGACGAGGTTTTTGTGGGTGTTGACAGGCTTGACGGCATTGGCAACAAGTGTAGGCGCACAGACAGGTGTGGAAAGTGAAACGCCTTTTGGGCATGGGGAAGATAGTGTGCGTTGTATCACAAACATCAGTTTGTTTATTCCTTACGCCAAAGCAGGTAATTATCAAGATGCGTTTCCTTTCTGGGAAAAAGCTTATCTGGAATGCCCCGGTGCACACAAAGACATCTACCTGCATGGTGCGCGTATCTTCGCATGGCGCATAGCCAATGAGAATGACGCGGCTAAAAAGAACGCCTTGATAGACGACCTGATGAAGATGTATGATCAACGTGTAAAATATTTTGGAAATGATCGCCGGTACGGCACAGATTGGATACTCGGACACAAGGCACAGGATTACATTCAATACAAAGAAGAAAACATTGATCCGAAATTGTTGCGTGATTGGTTGATCGTAGCCCTTGATCAATATGATAATAAAACAGAGCCGTTAACGGTTGCTTTATTTGTTTTTGCGTCAACCAAATTATTGCTTCAAGATGCCAGTCATAAAGAACAATTCATCAAAGATTACATGCGATCTTCTGCTATCCTTGATGCTCAGTTAGACGTGGCACAGACCGCAAAAGACTCTAAAACGCAAGAAACGGTGAAGGCTTATAAAGCTTCTATTGACGTACATTTTGCCGGTAGTGGGGCAGCTGACTGCGAAACGTTGCAAAACTTGTACGCAAGTAAGATAGAGGAGAACCAAGAAGATATGGATTACCTGAAAGCTTCCTTAGCATTACTTAAACGGGTAAAGTGTACGGAGATTGATGCTTATTTTGTAGCTTCCCGTTACGTACATGTGAACGAACCAACCGCTGAATCGGCTATCGGGTTAGGAAAACAAGCTGTTCGGGACAAAAATTTCGAGCTGGCCATCCGGTATCTTGAAGAGGCTGCTTCATTGGAAGCGGAAGATGAAGCCAAGGCAGATGATTATTACATGATTGCCTTGTTGATGTTTGAACAGCACAGCTTGCATAGAGCGCGGCAATATGCGCACAAAGTACTAGAACATAACCCTAATTATGGGAACGCTTACTTGCTTATGGGTAACATGTACGCTTCTTCGGCCAAACAAGTTTATCCCGACGATGCCGTATTGGCACGGACTGTATATTACGCGGCCATTGACAAATTCGAAAAGGCACGACAAGTCGACCCTTCTATTGCCGACGATGCACGCCGCTTGATCGCCACCTACCATGAATACCTGCCCTCAACGGAAGATATCTTCATGCATCCTGAACTTGACAAAGGACAGCCTTTCATTGTCGGTGGTTGGATCAACGAGCGGGTAACGGTACGTTGACCTAAGTATGGTTCCGTGCAAATGGACGATGCGGGTACGGGTAAGGTATCTTACTTTGCCCGCATTGTTATTTTTAGGGTTTCTGCATATATCGTGCGGAGGAAGAGATAAAGGACACGAATTGGTAGAAGTAGTGTTTGATCCGGATCATAGTTATACCTTGCGTACAACGGATATGTCGTCGCTTATTTCCGATTCGGGGATGACACGTTTCCGCCTACAAGCGCCGGAAGTATTGATATTCGACAAAGCTTCGGAACCCTATCTGTATTGTCCGCGGGGAATTTATATTGAGCGGTTCGACTCGCTTTTCAATGTAGAAGCATCTATTCGGGCAGATACAGCCTATCAATGGGAGAGGAAGGGATTGGCTAAGTTGGTAGGGAGTGTGAAAATCGTCAACCTGCAAGGTGAACGTTTTGAAACAGAATTACTGTATTGGGACAGAAAAGGAAAGCGTTTTTATTCGGACTCTTCTATCCGTATCGAACGCGCCGACCGTACATTAATAGGTAAAGGTTTTGAGTCAAACGAGCAGATGACGGATTATAACATCTTTCAACCACAAGGAACTTTTATCGTGGAAGAGCAATGAAAGGGATATTGGTAGTAGTCTTTGTTTGTGGATTGTGCGCCTGCGGAAATAAGGTAAGACTCCCTCCCACTCCACCGCCAAGTGCTACATCAATAGCCGCCTCTACAAGTGTAACATTCGATATAGATAGTGCTTATGTTTATGTAGCACAGCAGGTTGCATTTGGACCAAGGGTGCCGAACACGGCAGCACACCGTGCTTGCGGAGAATTTTTTGTAGACGTGTTGAAACGACATGGGGCACAAGTCCATGTGCAAGAAGCCGAACTGAAAGCTTACGACGGAACTCGTTTACAGGCGCGTAATATTGTAGGAGTATATCGTCCTGATCTTGCTCAACGTATCCTCCTCTGTGCTCACTGGGACTCCCGTCCCTTCGCCGACCACGACACCGATACTGCCAACCATCTTCATCCCATTGACGGAGCTGATGACGGAGCAAGTGGTTGTGGAGTGTTATTGGAGATATCTCGTCAGTTAGGCCTTCGGGCGCCGACTGTCGGAGTAGATATCATCTTGTTCGATGCAGAAGATTACGGGGTACCGGCATTCGACAAGGAGATTTATGTGACGGATAGTTGGTGTTTGGGTTCGCAATTCTGGGCAAAGAATCCGCACGTGAAAGATTATCGGGCGGAATATGGTATTCTGCTGGATATGGTAGGGGCAAAGGATGCAAGCTTCTTCAAGGAATGGTTATCGGTACACAAGGCTGCCCCCATTGTAGAAAAAATATGGAATACTGCTCGACGTTTAGGTTACGGACGTTACTTCGTCGACGCGATAGGCGGCGCCATTACCGACGACCATGTCTACGTAATGGCAGGACGCCGCTTCCCCTGTATTGACATCATCCACTACGATCCCGATAGCCAAACAGGTTTTGCCTCCCATTGGCATACCCCTTCCGACAATCTTCAAATTATTGATCCTAAAACCCTTCACGCTGTAGGTGAAACCATTCTTACCCTTCTTTACGAGAATTAGGTCACACTATTTTTGCATCAAAGAGTTTTCTCAGCGAGGAGCGCAACGGTAAAGGACAAGGGCAATGATAGTATAAAGGATATTGGGTATCCACACGGCAATAAATGGAATGACAGCCCCACTGACGGCAAAAGACGAAGAAATAGAGGTAAAAAGGATGTAAGAAAAACTGAGTGCTATTCCAATACCTATGTGTATTCCCATTCCCCCTTTAACTTTGCGGGAAGAAAGGCTGACGCCAATCGTAGTGAGAATGAAAGAAGCCATGATACCGGCAAAACGTTTGTGATACTCTATTTCGAAAGTTTGGATATTGGCAATACCCCGGCGCCGCTGACGTTGGATATAGGTGGCGAGTTGAGGGGTAGTCATGGTTTCACAGTCGTTAACAGAGATAAGAAAGTCGGAAGGTTGTATAGCCAGAAATGTGTCACAACGTGAACCATGGGTAATGGTCTCGCGAAGGCCATCGAAATCACGGATGGCATAATCCATAATTACCCAACGGTAGAGGGAATCATATTTGATAGAATTAGCTGTAAGACGGGATATGAGTTTTTTATCCTGAAAACGTTCAAGGGAAAAGCGGTACCCCATACCGGCAATGGCATCGTATCTATCAAAATAAGCTATGATACCAGGTTCGGCCTCTATCTGTACATGGCTGGCATTACTTACCTTTTTATTTCGGATATAGGTATTTTGGAAATCAATACGCGCCTTGTTGGCAGGTGGGATAACGTATGAGTTAAGAATAAAAGTAGCTAAAGAAATAAGGGCTGCTGAAAAGAAATAGGGTACCATGAGCCGCCGGAAACTCATCCCTCCGGCAAGTATGGCAATGATCTCGGAACGATCGGCCAATCGTGAAGTAAAGAAAATGACGGCAATAAAAGTAAAAAGAGGACTGAAAAGGTTAGCGAAATAAGGAATAAAGTTAAAATAGTAATCCACAATGATCGCACGGAGGGGAACCGCAGGGTTGAGGAAACGATCTATCTTTTCATTAATATCAAAAACAACGGATATAGCCAGTATCAAGGCAATGGCAAAGAGATAGGTACCCAGGAATTGCCGAATGACATACCGGTCTATTTGTTTGATGTGAAGGTTCATCTCACAGACGATTACTTAGTTGTCCAAGCTTTTGACGTTTCCATGCAATGAAGTCGCCAAGAGCAATATGATTTTGTGCATCGTCCATGAGTCGACAGTAAAAGGCAAGGTTGTGCAGAGAAGCTATTTGTAACGCCAGATACTCATTTGTCCGGAAAAGATGATGGAGGTAAGCTCGACTATACTGTGTATCCACAAAAGAAAGAGCATCGGGATCAACGGGAGAGAAGTCATCTTGCCATTTACGGTTACGTATATTGATAATTCCGAAACGAGTAAAAAGTTGACCGTTACGTCCGTTACGAGTCGGTATGATACAATCGAACATATCTATACCCCGTTCTATCCCTTCCAGAAGGTTCGCAGGAGTACCTACTCCCATGAGGTAGCGAGGACGATCTTCTGGCAAGACTTCGTTCACTACTTCTATCATTTCGTACATCACTTCGGTAGGTTCCCCAACAGAAAGGCCGCCAATAGCATTTCCTTCAGCACCATACTCGGCAACAGCTTCGGCGGCACGGCGCCGGAGGTCAGAGTATATACAACCTTGCACGATAGGGAAGAGAGTTTGAGTATAACCGTAACGACCTTCTGTCATCCGGAAACGGGTAAAACAACGCTTCAACCAGAGTTCAGTCAAAGTCAGGGAACGAGTTGCATAAGAACGATCGGCGTCGCCAGGACAACATTCATCAAAAGCCATCATGATATCGGCACCTATTGAACGTTGTATATCTATCACTTTTTCAGGAGAAAAAAGATGAGCAGACCCATCTATATGGGAACGGAAAACTGCACCTTCTTCAGTAAGTTTACGATTTTCAGCCAACGAAAAGACTTGAAAGCCTCCACTATCGGTTAACACAGGGCGATCCCAGCCGTTGAAACGATGTATTCCCCCAGCCTTCTCAAAAATAGAGGTACCGGGACGGAGATAGAGATGATAGGTATTACCGAGTATGATCTGGGCATGAGTATCTGCTTTCAGTTCGGGAATATGGACTGCTTTCACGGTAGCCTGCGTACCGACAGGCATGAAAACGGGTGTTTTTATTTTTCCGTGTGCCGTCGTGATTAGCCCCGTTCGTGCTTTCGATGAAGGATCTCTTTGGAGTATCTCAAAATCCATTTGTCCGTTTCGGCACTGTCGGAAATGGTAGAACACTAATCTCCTGCCACAAGCAACGTCCACCCTGTACGGAGGATAGTCGTTTTCCGAATGTCATTGAGTTCACAAAGGCGGGTAACGGTGGTATCATATCGCCGGGCAAGCGAACCGAGAGTATCGCCCGTGCGAAGCCGGTGGTAGACAAATTGGTTATTGGAAGAAGCGGAGACTTCCTTTTTATGGAAAACAGGATTACGGTAAACGTAAATATCGTCGTGAGGTACACCGTTCTCGAAGTCAATAAGATCTTCCGGATTAAGGGCTTGTCCCATAAAACGAGTCTCAAAATGAAGGTGTGAACCGGTAGCCCGTCCCGTACGTCCACCGAGGGCAATGGGTGTTCCGGCACGAACAATGTCGTTTTCATTAACGAAAATTTTAGAAAGGTGCGCATAGAGTGTTTCCAAACCATTAGGGTGACGGACAACAAGGTAATACCCATAACCGCGACGCTCGAAACCTCGTATACGCACTTTACCGTCAAAAGCCACCTTGACAGTATCACCGGTCACCAAACGCAGATCTATACCACTGTGCATCCGCCGCCGCCGGAGTCCAAAGCGGGAAGAAATACTCACGTTGTCTACAGGAAGAACAAAAGAAGAACAATCAATTTCGTAACTATCGGGGAAAGTAACGGAATGCTTTTGAAAGGGATTAACGTAACAGTTATCCCAGAGAGATTGATACAAATCGTCAGCGGGATACATCAACGATTCCGCTCTTATCAATTTGGCACGTTCGTTCGCCTCTATCAATTTCCGTATTTGAATATCTTCTTTCGTATCCATATGTCCGGCTATCAGTGCATTTACCTGCCGATCCATGCGGGTGACTGTGGACGAACCTGAAACTTGTTGCAGAGATCTTATCTCATTTTTCTCTTGCGCCACCAACAAGGAGGGTGTCAGAAGCAATGTACCTATCCAAAGAAAACTCTTTCGTACCATAATAAATTAATTCTCTACAAGTCCCCGATTTTTGAGCAAGGGAGTAGTATTCGGTTTCTTTCCACGGAAATTAACGTACATGTCCATTGCATCATCAATGCCTCCGGGAGTCAGCACATAGCGACGGAAACGATCGGCCGTTTCAGGATGGAAGAGGTCACCGGTTTCCTTGAAAGCCTCGAAGGCATCAGCATCAAGAACTTCTGCCCAGATATAACTATAATAACCAGCCGTATAACCTCCACCCATAGTATGGTTGAAGTAAGTAGTCCGGTAACGGGAAGGTATCTGCCGAGGTAATCCCCGTTCACTTAACACTTTTTCTTCAAAAGCAAGGAGATCAAAACCAGGCTCCGGAACCTCTTTTAAGACATGGAGATCCATATCAAGGAACGAAGCTGCCAGATACTCTACCGTGGCGAACCCTTGCCCATACTTACCGCTCCGATCTAACTTTTCGATCAATTCGGAAGGTATCACTTCGCCGGTTTGATAGTGCTTGGCGTACACTGCTAACACTTCCGGTTCCGTGACCCAATGCTCCATCACTTGTGAGGGAAGTTCTACGAAATCGCGTGGAACTCCACTTATCCCATAATAGTGAACATCACGGAAAAGACTGTGCAAGCCATGCCCGAACTCATGGAAAAGGGTTCCGGCTTCGTCAGCGCTCAACAAAGCCGGTTGCCCGGCAGTAGGACGAGTAAAATTACAGACGATCGTCACCACGGGACCTATTCTTGCACCGTCTTTATAAGTCTGCGAGCGGTAACTACCACACCATGCACCACCTCGCTTACCCGAACGGGGAAAATAATCCATATAGAGAACGCCCAATGTTGTACCGTCTTTATCCTTACATTCAAAAGCTTCCGCTTCGGGATGAGGTAATGGTATATTGTCCAACTTTGTAAAAGAGATGCCGTATAATTTGTGAGCGACGTAGAAAGCCCCTTCCCGTACATTCTCCAACTGTAAGTAGGGACGTATCTCGTTCTCATCGAACTCAAAACGTGTTTTACGTGCTTTGTCAGCGTAATAGCGCCAATCCCAACCTTCGGCCTCAAAGGCGTTCCCTTCCTTGTATATCTCTGCCTTGATATCGGACAATTCACTCTTTGTCTTAGTTAAGGCAGGCGCCCATATTTCATCCAACAGACGATATACATCACCAGCGGTCTTGGCCATACGATCATCCAGCACAAAATCGGCATAAGTGACATAACCTAACAACTGCGCTTTTTCCAAACGCTTGGTGATTAGGGAATATACCACTTCACGATTATCGGCCGTATTGCCGTTATTACCTCGCATCGTATAACCTTTGAAGATCTTTTCACGCAGCTCCCTTTTTTCGGAATATTGCAGGAAAGGCATAACACTCGGATTATGCAGGGTGAAAATCCATTTACCTTCCCGACCTGCCTTTTTTGCCGTTTCTGCCGCATTGGCGACAAGATCGGCAGGGAGACCGGACAAGTCTTCTTCTTTGTCAATAATTAACTGGAAATCGTTCGTCTCTTTCAGCATATTCTGCCCGAACGTCAACTGGAGCCTATCTATTTCGCTGTTCAATTGCCGGAGCCGCTCCTGTTTATCCACCGGCAACCCAGCTCCACCCCGTACAAAACCTTTGTACGTTTCTTCTAACAATTTTACCTCCTCCTTATCCAGCCCTAACGATTCCTTTTTTTCGTACAAGGCTTTCACCCGTCCAAACAGTACGGGATTCAATCGAATATCATCCGTATGCTTAGAAAATAAAGGAGACATCTCAAGGCTCAAAGCCTCCATATCTTCATTGGTGTCCGCACTGTTCAATCCAAAAAACACTAAACGGACAGCCATCAGCAGGCGACCGCTTTTATCCAGCGGAGCTATCGTGTTGGCAAAAGTAGGTTCTTCTTCATTGGCGCATATTGCTTCAATTTCTCTCACTTGTTCCGCCATTCCTTGCAGGAAGGCAGGCTTGTAATGTGCTATCCTTATTTCTTGAAAAGGCGGCACTCCGAACGGAGTTGTATATTCTTTTAAAAATGGATTACTTTCTTCCTTATTTTCATGACATTGCACACACATGCCTCCTACCAAAGCAACTCCCATCGCCATCACTTTTATATCCATACTTCCCTTTCCTGTTTAATACCTCAAGCCCATTTTTGGGCAAAGGTAATTTTTTCCTGGTACTCCCTCATTTTCTTTCATTTAATGAATGTTACGAAGCAAGATTCCACATTAATTCCTCCATCATCATCGTAAGGTTTTTGTTACCTTTACAGTCCGGAAAGACAAACTCAATACAGAGTAAGGATGGGGAAAGTGCGGATACAGCGAGTAGCAATGATGGGAGGGGCAGTGCTGCTGGGGGTATATGTACTATGGGGGTCATGGGCTTTTAAGGCTAACAAGGGGAAAGGGGAAATTTGCGAAGGGGTAGAAGTGGTGGTGCAGGACAACGTACAGGAACAATTTTTGACAAGCGCGGACGTGGTAGCAATCATGAAATCAGAGGAAGTCTATCCCGTTGGCAAAACTTGGAAAGAGATAGATACTGAAAAGCTGGAAAAAACTGTGGAACGACATGATATGGTGGCACAGGCAGAGGCTTTTCTCACACTGTCCGGCAAGGTCAAAGTTGTGGTTACGCAACGAGAGCCGGTATTGCGGGTAATGGGGATGTATGGTAATTTCTATGTAGATCGATCCGGTAAAATAATGCCTGTAAGTGTACGCAGTACAGCCTATCTGCCGGTGGCGTGTGGGTACGTAGAAAAAGAAATGGCAATAGGTAGCTTATATGAAATAGCTTTATTTTTGCGCAACGATGCGTTTTGGAATGTGCAGATAGAACAATTGTATGTGCGTCGGGACAGGGAAGTAGAATTTATTCCGAGAGTGGGAGACCATCGTATCGTATTAGGTCCACCGGACGGTTTTGAAAAGAAATTGGAGAACCTCCGTTTGTTTTATGAGCAGGCTATCCCCAAGCTCGGGTGGCAAAAGTATAGTGTGATTAATTTGAAGTACAGGGGTCAGGTGGTCTGTACCCGAAGGTAAAGAAGGAATAGGAACAAAGATGGCGGGATATACGGATTTTGTCGTGGCAATTGACTTAGGTACCTCTCATTTGACAGGTATCGTGGGGCGGTGTACCGAATCGGGAAAATTGAACATATTGGCACGGGAAACGGAAGAAGAAAATACCGGTATTCGTCGTGGCAGGGTTTTTAATATCGGGGAAACAGCTGTCAAACTAAGTAGTTTGGTGCGTAAATTGGAAAGTCGGTTGGAAGGTAGCCGGATAGCAAAAGTGTACATCGGTATCGGAGGACAGTCTATTCGTACTATTGATCACATCGTTTCCCGAGAACTCGACGGTGAAGAGGAAGTTACGGAAGAAATACTTGACCTTCTGCACGAGGAGTGCCGCGCCTATAAACCGGAAGGGTTGGATGTACTGGACATCGTACTTCCAGCCTACAGGGTGGATGGGAAAAGAACGCTTAATCCTGTGGGCGTTCCCTGCCGGAGTATCGAAGCGGATTTCAAACTGATCGTAGGGCGTCCTTCCCTCCGTCGGCATATTCTCAACACAGCGGAACGGGCACATGTGCGTGTGGCAGGGATCGTGATAAGTCCGCTTGTACAGGCAGAGGCCGTACTGACGGAAAGCGAAAAGGAATTAGGTTGTGCACTGGTAGATTTCGGTGCAGGAATTACGTCAGTAACAATGTTTAAGGAGGGACGTTTGCAATTCTTGAACGTGATCCCCTTAGGATCTCGCCTGATCACTCGGGATTTGACGGAATTGAATCTTGTGGAGGCGGAAGCTGAACGTGTCAAAATCACTTATGGGGCAATTGAAGCTGATAAAGAGGATACATCTACCGTGCAAGTCAACGGCGAGGATGGTACGAAATTGAGCGACATCCGTCTTTTGGATATCAACACTATTGTCGAAGCCAGAGCCAAAGAAATCTTGGAGAACGTGTTAGTACGCCTGGAAACGCCGGAAATAGCGAAACTACTCGGTGCGGGTGTAGTCGTCACGGGCGGAGGTTCCAACCTGCGTAAATTGGCAGAGCTGATAAAAGGACGTCTCAAAAAGGATGTGCGTTACGCTTCCTTGCGAAAGGGAATATTTGAACAGGGTACAATCTCCTGCCATGACGCTTGTGATGCCGTAGCCGTCGGTATTCTGATACTTCCCGATGTGGAAAATTGCGCCCGCCGTGCTACCCCGGCGGCTTCTTCTTCTGCAACGCCTCCACCCGCCGCTACAATCCCTGTACCGACTGTTCCTCCACGGAATCCTGCTTCCGGAAAGAAAAAGAAAGACGGCGGTAAAGTAAAAGATACCATTAAAGGATGGGTCGGAGGGTTGTTCAGCGACGACGAGTTGTAGAGATTAAGTGAGGAAAGTATCCTCAACAGTCATATAAGTTTATTTAAGCAGCAAACAACGAATAATGGACGAAAAGGGATTGACAGCGAATGAGGGGGAGTTGATTACGTTTGTCTACGGGAAAGATAACTCCCTGAGTAAAGGTCCTAACATAATCAAAGTGGTTGGTGTGGGAGGTGGAGGTGGCAATGCGGTCAGCCACATGTACGAGGAGGGTATACAGGAAGTCTCTTTCGTCCTCTGTAATACAGACAAACAGGCGTTGGATCGTTCTCCTGTCCCCCAGCGCATTGTGCTCGGTCGTACTATAACACAGGGACTTGGTGCAGGTAATCAACCTCTCAAAGCCAAGTGCGCGGCAGAAGAGAGCCGTGAAGAGATTTACCGGATGCTGGATGACGGGACAAAAATGGCTTTCATCACCGCAGGTATGGGAGGAGGTACGGGTACGGGGGCGGCGCCGGTGATCGCAAGTATAGCGCGGGAGATGGGTATCCTGACGGTAGGGATAGTGACAATCCCTTTCCTTTTTGAAGGGAAACGGAAGATCCTGCAAGCGTTGAACGGAGTGGAAGAGATAGCGCGTAACGTGGATGCGCTGCTGGTGATCAATAACGAGAAGTTACGGGATATCTATGCCGACCTGACGGTGATCAATGCGTTTAAAAAGGCGGATGATACCCTAACGGTGGCCGCCCGCAGCATAGCTGAGATTATTACACAAAACGGGGTTATCAACCTTGACTTCGCCGACGTGGAGACGACGATGAAAGACGGAGGGGTGGCGCTGATGAGTAACGGTTTCGGCACAGGGGACGAACGGGTGCGGATTGCGTTGGAAGATGCGTTGCACTCGCCGCTGCTGGGTAACAAAGATGTGCGTCACGCCCGTCGGTTGCTGCTGAATGTAAGCTGCAACGAGGAGACGCCTCTGCTGATGGAGGAAATGGGTTATATCAATGCCTTTATGAACAAGTTCAATCCCGATGAGGTGGATGTGATCTGGGGTTATGCGATAGATAACTCGCTGGGGAAAGAGGTGAAGGTGACG
>JAITRW010000040.1 GCA_031288175.1 Tannerellaceae bacterium | reverse complement strand
ATTTTTTTTGTTTATTTTTTTGATTTTTTTTTTTTTTCTCTCTCTATCTCTCTATCTCTCTCTCTCTCTCTCTCTCTCTCTCTCTCTCTCTCTCTCTCTCTCTCTCTCTCTCTCTCTCTCTCTCTCATAGCCTCGCGCAATTGCGCGGTTAATATAGTTTTCTTTCCGGAAAAATCCCCCCCCCCTTATTTTTTCTTTTTCGCTCTTACTCCGATCAATCTGATGGGGAGCAGGTTGTTACGCGTATCTGTTAACCCAAATTGAAAAGAAAATGAAAATAGTTGAGTTAATAGAGCGGATAAGATATTATGGGAGGAGGAATAAATTTAAGTCATACATAAAAGAGACCGGTTTTTACAAAAAACACTGTAAATCATCAGTAAAGCATATAAGGAATTTTCTCTGGAAATATTACTACATTAAATACGATTTTTTATGGGTGTATAAATATTATATCAAGTATTATTCGTTTCGGAAAGACAAAGAGGTATCAGGTAATACGGTTTATCTAATCATAGATCCGTCATTAAAATATGGTGGACTTGTAGATAGGCTTAATGTGATGGTGGGATGTTATTATATCGCAAAAGTAAATGGATTTGAATTTAAGATTATAAGCGACCCTCCATTCCGTATAGATGATTATGTGGAGGTCAATGGATACAATTGGCTATCAGAGAAGGCGGCATTAAGCTATAATTTGAGAAATGTGAGGGTTATACCATATATAGTAAGAGGGAGGGGAATACCGAGATTGAATAAAGGCATCAAACAATATCATGTGAGCTTTGTTATGGGTCATGATATACTTCAGGATAATAACATACCGGATCATGGAATTTTATGGGGTCAATTATATAATACGTTGTTCAAGCCGCGGGAATATATCCTAAGGAGGATGAAAGACACGGGATTACAGGAGAACGAATACATAGCCGTTCATTTACGATTTATGAACGCTTTGGAACATGTAGAGGATAGACAGTTTAACAGCCTTCCGTCGGAGAAACAAGAAAAGCTTATAGCACGCTGTTTCGGAGGTATAAGTAAAATTTTAGCGGAAAATAATACTCATCCTGTTGTTATTTTTTCTGATAGTAATGTTTTCTTAAAACTTGTAAAAGTATTACCTGTATATGTATTAGAAGGGAAAGTTGGTCATATATCATATAATAAGGAGACAGAGTTTTGCGCTAAGGCTTTTTTTGATTTCTACATGATAAGTAAGGCTCGTAAGATATATGCCATACGAGCTCCGGAGATGTACACAGGCGGCTATTCATCCCATGCAGCAATGGTTGGCTATAAAGAGGTAATAATAGTAAAGGTGTAAGTTAGATATTGGGGAGGGGGGGGGTAGAAAAATTCCATAATCTTTGTAGAATCCAAATAAAGAGAATACCTTTGTGGTTGGAAATTTAAAGACTATGACATCGGTAAATAGAGAGTTGCTTTTCCAAGGGTCCTTCGGTGAAATATCGGAGAGGAAACTTGTAGATATGAACTATTTTGCTCTCTCTCTCTCTCTCTCTCTCTCTCTCTCTCTCTCTCACATAGCCTCGCACGCGGGAAGTAAACAATACTTTTTCTTAGTGCAACCTTCCGGATTTTATCTCCCCCTAAGGAAGCCGTTTCCGCAAGTCACGGTTCACCTTCTATTGTCATGGACTTTCCCCAATTTTTCGGAACTTACAAACAATAAATACATAGGAAAATGAAAAAGTTATCTGTCTCTCTCTGTTTGATGGCAGTCTTTATAGCTTGTTACGTGACAACAACAAAATCTGCCGATTACGTATACTGCGAGTTAGTAGGCACTCAAAAACTCCTCAGTACGAAATGGAATGTACATGCCGACTATGGACAATCCGCTTCCTTTAAGGATCGGTTCAAAAGTAGTACCCTTGCTCTTGCTTTTTCTAAAGGTAAGGAAGGAGTGACGTTCAATTCCATGGTAGATGCCCTTAACTATTTCGGTGTTCAAGGATGGGAGTTTGTACAGGCTTATGTCATTCCCCAAAAAGATAGTAATGAACTGCGATGGATCCTTCGTCGTCCGGTAAGCGCCGACGATATGGAAGTGATCAAAGAAGAGGTGGAAGAAAAGGATTGATCAATATATGAGGGTTGCTCTCAGGTCTTGCTTCTCCTCATTCTAATAAACAATAAACCTCCATCGGAAGACCGGATGGAAAAAAACAAAAGTCTTATGAAGAAAGTATTTTGTGTATTGTGTTGCGTAGCGCTACTCAGTTCGTGCTACACAGCGAAATTGGTGGTGGGAGAAGAAGCGGCGGCCTATACGAAGGTGGCCTCTGTTAAGAATCACTTCCTTGTCGGGGGATTGATTCCGCTGAAAAACCAATATGGTACAAAAGAAATAGCTGGGAATGCCAAGAACTATGTAGTACAGACACAACATTCTTTTGTTGACCTGCTGGTAGGTGCCCTCACGAGTGGGATCTATACCCCGACGACGACAACAATCCTGGTACCTGCGAACTAATAAAAGCGCGGAGAATAGTTAAAAAGAGGGGCGTCTCAAAAGCAGAGACGCCCTTCTTTTGTGAGTTGTAAAAAGAGAGTAAGTTTGTAGAATAAGTTCTACAAGGTTTCGTTCCTTAGGGAGAATAATATCCGATGCATTCCGCATCATATCCATGAAGACTCCTACTTTACGTTTCAGGTATCCCTAAATGCGAGTTCTTACAGCGTGATAGCGGACGTTACGTACTTTTTTTGGACTGGGAAGTTTCGAAACACTGCTGGTCAAAGAAAAAATTCAACCAGATGGCGCAAATATTTAGTGATCACCTGCGATTAATCAGCCAAGAGCCGCTGCAAGGGAGGTTACGGCGTACTGATACTCGGCTGGCTCATTGCCAAGATGCCGCTGAGCGTGAAGATTCTTTTCCTCAGGCTTCACTACTTCCTTTACAGGCGTTAAGTGCAATACTATTAAACAATAAAACCGGTATAGTGCAAAAGAGATAGTCGCCGGATATGTAGAGAACGATGTGATGGAGGGCTACGTTCTTTAGTTGCGATAGTTTTTTAGTGTTACGGAAAAAAGAGAGAAACAGCTTTACAATCCCGTACATTCGGCTAATTTTGCCAAGCAATATCAAAATAATAATACACGTAAAAAATCTGTCTATGTGGTTGCTTAACTCTTCTGTGGGAAGGAAAGTGGTGATGAGTTTGTCGGGGGTATTCCTGATCTTGTTCCTACTGTTCCATCTGGCAATGAATATTACGGCGGTCTTCTCCGCAGAGGCTTACAATATGATCTGTGAGCTGTTGGGGTCGAATTGGTATGCCCTGTTGGGTACCGCTGTGTTGGCCGGAGGTTTCGGGGTGCATATGGTGATGGCTTTGTGGCTGACGTGGCAAAACTTGCAGGCGCGTGGTAGTAGCCGTTATGCGGTGAGCGATCGTCCGAAGAACGTTAGCTGGTCTTCTCAGAATATGTTTGTGATCGGGCTGGTGGTTTGCGGCTTTCTGTTGCTACACTTTGCCCAGTTCTGGTACCATATGATGTTCGCCGAACTGATAGGGTATCACGAGGTAGAGGTGGGAGGCAAGATGATAGGTACCACGGATGGAGCTTCTTTTATCAATTATTATTTCAGTCACCTGTGGGTGGTTATCGCCTATCTGATTTGGTACGTTGCCTTATGGTTGCATCTCACACACGGATTGTGGAGTGCCCTCCAGACAGTAGGGTTAAGCAACCGGATATGGATCAATAGATGGAAGGTGATTACATACGTAGTAGCGACGTTAATCTGTGGAGGCTTCGGCTTTGTGACGCTTTTCTTCTACATAAAAAGCCTCCTCAGCTGAAGGGATTAAGCGAAACGTAAATCCAAAAAACTTGATATATTATGATTGATTCAAAGGTTCCCAAGGGGCCGCTGTCCGAGAAGTGGAAGAACTATAAGGACCACCAGAAGCTGGTGAATCCGGCCAACAAACGCCGGTTAGATGTGATCGTCGTGGGGACGGGTCTAGCGGGAGCTTCTGCTGCCGCGACACTGTCGGAACTGGGCTTCAACGTATACAATTTCTGTATCCAAGATTCGCCCCGTCGAGCGCACTCCATAGCGGCCCAAGGGGGTATCAATGCGGCGAAGAATTACCAGAACGACGGGGATTCGGTGTACCGTCTTTTCTATGACACCATAAAGGGGGGGGACTATCGTGCCCGTGAAGCCAACGTTTACCGATTGGCGGAAGTTTCCAATGCTATCATTGACCAATGCGTAGCTCAGGGCGTTCCGTTTGCGCGGGAATATGGAGGGTTGCTGGACAATCGATCGTTTGGAGGGGCACAGGTATCCCGTACGTTTTACGCACGTGGTCAGACAGGCCAACAACTGCTACTTGGCGCCTACTCTGCGTTGAGTCGGCAGATAGGATTAGGTAAAGTGAAAATCTTTACACGTCACGAGATGCTGGACGTGGTGACGATAGAAGGTCGTGCCCGCGGTATCATAGCGCGTAACTTGGTGACCGGTAAGTTAGAACGTTTCAGCGCCCACGCTGTGGTGATTGCCACTGGGGGTTACGTGAACACCTTTTTCCTGTCTACGAATGCGATGGGTTCAAATGGTTCGGCGGCATGGCAGTGTTATAAAAAAGGAGCGTTGTTTGCCAACCCGTGTTATGTACAGATCCATCCGACGTGCATACCCGTACACGGAGAATTCCAGTCGAAACTGACACTGATGTCGGAATCACTCCGCAACGACGGGCGTATCTGGGTGCCGAAGAAATTGGAAGATGCGAAAGCGATACGTGGAGGTCGTCTAAAGCCGACAGATATAAAGGAAGAGGATCGCGACTATTACTTGGAGCGCCGTTATCCGGCGTTTGGTAACTTAGTTCCACGTGACGTTGCCTCTCGTGCGGCTAAAGAACGTTGCGATGCAGGCTACGGGGTGGGTAATACGGGGCTAGCCGTGTACTTAGATTTCGCTGAAGCGATCAACCGTCTGGGTCTCAAGGTGGTGGAGGCGCGTTACGGGAACTTGTTCCAGATGTATGAAAAGATCGTGGACGAAAATCCCTATGAGACGCCGATGATGATCTTCCCTGCGCTCCATTATTCCATGGGAGGGCTGTGGGTAGATTACGAACTGATGACGTCAGTGCCGGGTCTGTTTGCGATAGGGGAAGTTAACTTTTCTGACCACGGGGCGAATCGTCTGGGTGCCTCTGCGCTGATGCAAGGTCTGGCGGATGGCTATTTTGTGCTCCCTTATACGATCCAAAACTATCTGGCTGACCAGATACAAGTGCCGCGTTTTAGTACGGACGCGCCGGAGTTTTCAGAAGCGGAAGCGCGTATAAAGGAACGCATTGAGCGTCTGATGAATATAAATGGAAAACGTTCTGTGGACAGTATACATAAGGAACTGGGGTTGATCATGTGGGATCAGGTGGGTATGGGTCGTACGGAGGCGGGTCTAAAGTCCGCTGTTGAGAAGCTAAAGACGCTGAAAGAGGAATTTTGGAGGAACGTGCGTATACCCGGTGGGGCGGATAGACTGAACACGGAGCTGGAAAAAGCGTTGCGGTTAGCGGATTTTCTTGAGATAGGGGAACTCATGGCGCGCGATGCGCTGAACCGTGGGGAATCGTGCGGGGGGCACTTTCGAGAAGAACACCAGACAGCCGAAGGCGAAGCGTTGCGTCATGATGGCGATTTTTCGTACGTTTCGTGTTGGAGGTATACGGGAGAAGACAAGGAGCCGGAACATATGAGGGAAGAATTGGACTACGAATATATAGTCCGTCAACAACGAAACTACAAAAACTAAACCACGATGGACAAAGACATAAATATCAAGCTCAAAGTGTGGCGTCAACGCGGCCCAAAGGAAAGGGGGCACTTTGAAAGTTATAGTCTCAAAGGGATTTCTCAGGGTAGTTCGTTTCTGGAAATGTTAGATGTATTGAACGAACAGTTAGTGAGTGAAGGGAAGGAGCCGATAACCTTTGACCACGATTGCCGAGAAGGTATCTGCGGCATGTGTTCTTTGTATATTAACGGTCATCCGCATGGTCCGGATACGGAAATCACTACATGTCAGCTCCATATGCGGAAGTTTGAAGACGGGGCTGAGATCACGGTGGAGCCGTGGCGTTCGGCGGGATTTCCGGTGATACGAGACCTAATGGTAGACCGTTATGCATACGATAAGATCATACAAGCCGGAGGGTTTGTTTCCGTCAATACGGGAGGTGTCCCTGACGCCAATGCGATCCCCATCCCGAAGAGGGACGCCGAAGAGGCGATGGATGCGGCGGCGTGCATTGGGTGTGGGGCATGTGCAGCGGCGTGCAAGAACGGGTCGGCGATGCTCTTTGTTTCGGCCAAAGTGAGCCAGCTATCGCTTCTTCCTCAGGGCAAAGTGGAAGCGGCGCGCCGTGCGCAAGCTATGATTGCCAAGATGGATGAACTGGGGTTCGGGAACTGCACCAATACGCGTGCGTGCGAAGCGGAATGCCCGAAAGGAGTATCTATCAGCCATATAGCCCGTCTTAATCGGGAGTTTATCAAGGCAAACCTCGCAGACTGATCCATGCCTGGCCGTGGCATCGTACTTCATGCCATCGCATACAGCGACCGAAGCGATATCGTTCATCTCTATACCGATGATCGTGGCCGTATAGCATCGCCGGTATCCTATAGTCGTGGTCGCCGTAATGTATTATCTCGAGGATTGTTCATACCGCTGTCCGTCCTTGAGATAGAGTTTGCGAAGCATTCTTCTCGAAATTTGTACCGAATGGAGGAATGTCGGTTGTCCTTTCCAACACCAATGCTGTCAATACATCCGGTCAAGAATGCGATATCTCTTTTCATGGCTGAGCTCCTGTACCGGATATTGCAAGAGGGGCAGAGAGACGAGCCTCTTTTTGAGTACCTGAGCGGATCTGTACATTTCCTTGAACACACAGGAAAAGGCATAGAAAATTTCCCGCTGGTATTCTTACTGGGCCTGCTACATTACTTGGGTATCTACCCTGATAGAAAGACATATCGTCAGGGTTATTACTTCGATATGGTCAATGGCATATTTATAGGCCTAATTCCAGGGCATCCGGACTATCTGAGCCAGGATGAGAGCAATCATTTGTCCAAGCTTTTGCGTCTGAGTTACGAAGACATGGAATTGGACAGCTTTTCGTTGGATGCCCGCGTCCAGCTGCTCGGTGACATCCTCCGTTACTACCGGCTGCATTTGCCGTCGTTCCCTAAACTACGGTCGTTGTCGGTCATGCAGTCGTTTGGTTTAGGTTAAAGGCATACCTTTGCATCGTTTCATGAAAAAGAAAAGAATATGCCCCAACTACCTGTTGCGACAAAGAACCTCATAATCATCACCGCGCTATGTTACCTTGCCACGCTTGCTCTTCCGCGTGTAGGGTTAGACATGGTGAAGCTTTTCGGGTTGCACTTTCCGGGCGCTAAAGATTTTAAGGTGTGGCAGATTGTGAGCTATATGTTTATGCACGGATCATTCACACACCTTTTTTTCAACATGTTTGCCATCTACATGTTCGGTCGGGTGTTGGAAGAAGTATGGGGTCTCAAACGGTTCCTTGTGTTTTACTTCATCACGGGCATAGGAGCGGCAATCATACAGATACTGACGTGGGTACGATATGTACACACCTTTGCTGTGAATCACGGGACGACGTTAGGCACCGTTGTATCAAGCGATCCCTCGCTGAATTACATGATCACCATCGGAGCATCGGGAGCGGTGTTTGGTATATTGCTTGCTTTCGGGATGATGTTTCCCAACACCCCGCTGTATATCATGTTCATACCCATCCCTATAAAGGCGAAGTATGTAGTGGCGGGTTATGGGGTGATAGAACTGATATCGGGGCTTGTGCATGTAGAAGGGGATGTGGTCGCCCACTTTGCACATCTTGGGGGGATGCTGTTCGGCTATATACTGCTGGTATGGTGGAAAAGGAGCGGGTCGTATAAAAGATGGTGAGCGGTTTTACTCAGGGAAGTGTTTAGCAAGCAAGGCCTTCATTGCGGCAAGTTCTCCTTCTAATTGAGAAATGCGGGATTCAAGTTTTTCTATTACGGGGGATTCGATATCGTCAGCTTTTATAGTCTCCGTTTCAATATGAACAGCAAAGTAAGTCCACCCATAAATACCTCTAAACCTGAAAGTGGCATCCCCCAGGTCTACCGTATTATTAGTCCAAGGTCTTACGACATCATAGAAAAAGGTGTAATTAGCATGAACGTTGTTTAGGTAACAATTATTAAAACGTGAGGAACGAGTACCGAGGTGTCCGCCCAAAGTCGGCTTGAGGCATTATTCTTCCGTTGTCGCTTATATAGAAATAGTTAGATACTACCTCAGAAAAATTTCCACTCAATCCATAGATGAGAGCAAAACGAGAGTTTGATGTGCCTATGGTGGCGCTACCATCTATACGCGGTACAATGTAACTATTAGTAGTAAAGATATTACTATAAATATTTGCGAAGCGTAAAGAAGATGTGCCAATGTAGGGGGAACCGTTTGTGTTCGGTAAAATAGAGTTGTTAATCGTCAAAGTATCCAACACTAATGATTCAGAATCAGAATTTTCAGAACTTGATGTGTTGTCGGACGATATTTCTAAACTGGTATTATCATTTGGTGATAGAGAATCTTGTCTGCTTCGTTGCCACCCGTAGCTTCATGGTAAACCTCCTCATTCTTTGCTGTCATTTTTTAGTTTTATTACTTATACTTCCGATGCACTACCCACACAATTCCCCATGAACCATGGTTAAGGATGTGTCCAATCGTCTGCAAAGGTACATGTCTTTTCGTACTAACGCTATACTATCCTGAATATTTTTCATTATGCGGTCAATATGTCTGTCAAGTTACTTTCGTTGTCTTGGTCAAGAGGCAACCCGACGAAAAGGTTATCGCCGAAGATAGTCGCAATATTTGAAAGTGGGTATTTTTGTGGTGCTGTAGCGATAAATTTTGTCTACTTTCGGCGGCGAATAACTTGTCGAAAAGCCAATATAGAGGGAAATGGACTGGTTGCAAGAATTGTTGACAGGGAAAGGGGTAGCACACTCTATTCTGGTACTGTCGGTGGCCATATCGTTGGGAATCCAGTTGGGGAAGATCAAACTCTTGGGGATATCTATCGGGATGACGTTTATCTTGTTTGTAAGCATAGTACTTTCGCATTGGGGATTTACAGCGGATAAGGAAGTGTTACACTTCTTTAAGGACTTCGGATTGATCTTGTTTGTGTTTGCGGTAGGGATGCAAGTGGGTCCGAGCTTCTTCTCCTCATTTAAGGAAGGGGGAATGACGCTAAATATACTGGCGAGCTCGGTGGTATTACTAGGTGGAGGGTTGACGTTGCTGTTGCATTTTGTAACGGACATATCAATGCCGACAATGGTGGGCATCATGTCGGGCGCGGTGACGAACACGCCGGGTTTAGGGGCAGCACAACAGGCCTTTGGAGATGCGACAGGTCAAACGGACGAAACAATAGTATTAGGGTATGCAGTGGCATATCCCCTGGGTGTGATCGGCATAATCCTCTCTATCCTATTCGTGCGTTATGCCTTTGGGGTGAATCTTCAAAAAGAAGCGGAAAAGATAGCGGAAGTAGAAGCGCAACATACGCATAGAGCGACGTCGTTATCATTGGAGGTGAAGAATCCGGCAATCTTCGGAAAAACGGTTAAGCAGATTTCGGAGTTGCTGAGTCATAGCGAGTTTATAATATCGCGAATCCTGCGTAATGAGACTCAAGAAGACTTGGTATCGAATAGTACGGTGTTGCAAGAAAATGATAAGATCCTGGTGATTGCGGCGGAAGGGGATGTAGAAGTGATCCGGACGTTCATAGGAAAAGAAATATCAATGAGCAACGAGGAGTGGATGGAACAGAAGCATAGCCAACTGGTGAGCCGCCGTATTATCGTTACTAAACCGGAATTGAATGGGAAACGCCTGGGAGATCTTCAGTTGCGGAATATGTATGGAGTAAATATTACACGAATAAATCGTTCTGGGATAGATATGGTGGCAATGCGGGGATTATCTCTTCAGATGGGAGATAAACTGACGGTGGTAGGCACGAAAGAGGCGGTGAAAAAGACAGGGGAAGTGCTGGGCAATTCAATGAGAAGGTTGAATGAACCGAACCTGATCGCGCTGTTTTTAGGGATAGGTCTGGGAGTGCTATTGGGTAGTATACCGTGGCAGATTCCGGGTATCCCTCAGCCGGTGAAATTGGGATTGGCAGGAGGACCGCTTGTAGTGGCGATATTAATCAGCAGTTTCGGATATAAATATAAACTGATCACGTATACGACACAAGGAGCGTTGCTGATGCTTCGTGAAGTGGGAATATCGTTATTCTTGGCATGTGTAGGATTAGAGGCGGGAGACAGTTTCGTAGATACGATAGTAAATAGGGGCGGATTGGTGTGGATAGGATATGGAGTGATCATAACTGTCATACCGCTGCTTATAGTGGGGACAGTGGGCCGACTTTATTATAAACTAAACTACTTTACGCTGATGGGGTTATTGGCAGGTAGTACGACGGACCCCCCTGCGCTAGCGTATGCGAATGCGACGTCTGGGAACGGCGTGCCGGCAGTGAGCTACGCGACGGTGTATCCGGTGACGATGTTTTTACGAGTGCTCATGGCCCAGTTATTAATCCTGTTATTCCGAACATTATAAGAAAATAGAAAAAGATGGTTCACCTCTATTCCCAGCGAGGGATAACAGCGGAGCGAACGGAAGTAAATAAAGAGCAGAAACTAAAATAAATACTTAAAACAATGAATGCACAGAAAGAGAAAAGTTATGGATTGCCAATCTTGATGATGATCCTCCTCTTCGGGATGATCTCATTCGTTACCAACTTGGCGGCGCCGATGGGAGTAGTGGTAAAAGGGCAGTTCCAAGCGTCCAATTTCTTGGGGATGCTGGGGAACTTTGCGAACTTCGCGGCCTACGCGTGTATGGGAATCCCGGCAGGGATGTTGTTGCGTAAGACAGGATATAAACGGACAGCCTTGATAGCTATTGTAGTCGGTTTTGTAGGGGTTGGAATCCAGTTTTTATCGGGTGTAATAGGGAGTTTTGGGGTCTATCTGTCGGGAGCCTTCGTGGCGGGTTTTTCCATGTGTATGTTGAATACAGTGGTGAACCCGATGCTTAATACGTTAGGTGGCGGTGGGAATAAAGGGAACCAGTTGATACAAGTAGGAGGGACATTCAACTCGTTCATGGGCACTCTCGTACCAGTTCTTGTAGGGATGCTGGTAGGTGAAGTGACAAAGGACACGGCGATAACGGACGTCAATCCGGTGATGTTCATAGCTTTAGGAATATTCACACTAGTAGGAATTGTTCTCACTTTCGTAGATATACCAGAACCGCATATAGCAAAAGCAACAAATGTGTCGGTGTCGTCGAAATACAGTGCGTGGTCGTTCCGTCACTTTGTATTGGGGGCTGTGGGTATATTTGTTTACGTGGGAGTGGAGGTAGGTATTCCGGGAACATTGAATCTGTATTTGACGGAATCAATAGAAAAAGGAGGAATCGGTTTGTTACCGGCATTAGCCGGATCGGTGGCAGCGACGTATTGGTTCCTGATGTTGGTCGGGCGTTTCGTGGGCGCATCTATAGGCGGTAAGGTGAGCAGCAAGATGATGCTTACGGTGTCTTCATCGGTGGGATTGGTGCTGGTGACGGTGTCAATCATCCTCTCTCCGTCGACTACTGTATCAATGCCTGTTTTCCAGTCAACGGTAACGGGTATTTCTTTCGGTATGGCCCAAGTGCCGGTGAATGCTTTCTGTCTCGTACTTGTTGGGCTGTGTACGTCAGTGATGTGGGGCGGTATTTTCAACCTGGCGGTAGAAGGGTTGGGTAAGTATGTGACGGCCGCCTCCGGAATCTTCATGATGATGGTTTGCGGCGGCGGAATCTTACCACTGATACAAAATAAGATCGCTGATATGTTCGGCTTCCTAACAAGCTATTGGGTGATCTTCGCAGGGCTTGCTTACCTTCTTTATTATGCAGTGATCGGTAGCAAGAACGTGAACAAGAATATTCCGGTGGAGTAGTTATAGAAATGAAATATAATTAGAAGAAGAGGCAGCTTCACAGATGGAGGCTGCCTCTTTTTGATTGAAGGGTTTTAGGTTTTTATTGGCTCGAAACCTTCACCGTATACTCCTCTGACGAGACTTTGTGAAATGAAGGCCTGCGGATCAATCTCTTTGATCATCCGGAAAACGGTCAGAGCCTCGGAGCGTTTGACCAATAAGACAACCACTTTTGAGGGATTCCCCGTATATCCCCCTTCACTGTGCAGCAAGGTACATCCCCTCTGCAGGTCGAAGAGGATACGCCTTCTAATCTCCTCGTATTTCTGGGAAACGATGAGGAACTGTACGGACTGCCTATTGGCATTAATAATCTTGTCAAGTACATAGGAATTGACCCCCATTTCGACAAATCCGAAAACGATCCTATCCACATCTTTGAACAAGGTGTAAGAAGAAGCGATGATAATGCCGTCGAAGAGCAGTATACCTGTCCCGATAGATATGTTCTTGTACTTGTTAACAATGGCCGCAAGGATATCTGTTCCTCCCGTACTTCCGTTGGCAGAGAATATCAGACCCAAAGCCACACCACAAACCAAACCTCCGAGGAATACTATCATAAACGGTTCTCCTTTGACGATAGGAGGCATCCCTTCCAACAAACGTTCAAAAAAAGACAGGTTAAGAGATACCGAAGCAACGGCAAAAGTGGTCTTGAGCATAAACTTTGCTCCTAATACCTTGAAAGCAATAGCTAATAAAATAATGTTGATTGATAGGTAAGGCAAAGCCACGGGAACGCCACTGACGTAATGCGCTAAGGCAGCAATTCCGCTTACCCCTCCTACGACGATTCCATTTGAAATGATGAAGGCCTGAAAGCCGAAAGCGTACAAAACCGTGCCGAGGAATATCATCAGATAATCCCGCACCGCGTAGTAGGCCCATTTCATCCCTTTATACATTGTTTGCGCAGATCAAAGGTTTACCTTTTCGATATCCTTGAAATAGCGGTAGGTGGAAACCTTGAGGTCTGAACAAGCCTCTTCATCGGCCACAATGATACCTTTGGGATGTAGCTGGAGGGCGGTGATCGTCCACATTTGACTGATTGAGCCTTCAATAGCCTGTTGTAAAGCTCGTGCCTTGGAAAGGCCATTAGCCAGGATGAGCACTTCATGGGCATCAAGAATAGTGGCTACACCGACAGTGAGGGCGGTGGTGGGAACTTTGCTTGTATCATTATCGAAGAAACGGGAGTTGGCAAGGATAGTGTCCGAAGTTAAAGTCTTAATACGGGTACGCGAGGCTAATGAAGATCCAGGTTCGTTGAAAGCAATGTGTCCGTCAGGGCCGATTCCACCAAGGAATAAGTCGATACCTCCCATTGCACGAATGAGATTTTCATAGTTGGCACATTCTTGTTCGAGAGAGGGGGCGTTTCCGTTGAGGATGTGTACCTGAGCGGGTGGGATATCAATGTGGTGAAAAAAGTTTGTCCACATGAAGGTATGGTAACTCTGCGGATGATCTTCGGGGATGCCTGCGTATTCGTCCATGTTGAAAGTGACGACATGACGAAAAGAGAGTGTTCCTCTATGGTAGAAATTCACAAGGTGGCGATATACACCGAGAGGGGACGAGCCGGTAGGAAGTCCCAGTACAAATGGATGGGAAGTACTTGGGCGGGCTTGATTAATACGATTGGCTACGTAATGAGCAGCCCAAAGGGAGAGATGTTCGTAATCCGGTTGAATGATGAGTCTCATGTCTAAATTTAGTGTTAGAATTTAAAAATGCGGTATAAAAACAATAGTAAGAATAAAAAAGAAAAGTTCAAAGAAAAAGCTCACACCATTGAGTAAAGCAATCAATAGAGTCAGCACTATATCGAGATAGGGAAGCGTGAATGTGTACAATTGATTTCTCCTTCCCGAGATGGAGTTTGCCGAAAAACTTATCGGCAAAACAGATGAGTTGTTCTTCGAGAGAAATAGGTCTCATCTCACGATGTGGAATAGGGAGGTTCTTTTCGATGATCAACGAGAGAGATAATCCTGTCCCCGTATGTCGCTCACACACTAACGCATGTCGAGGGTAACCGGCTTGGCGCACAAGGTCGGCGCCGAGGTAACCATGACATATGTAAGCGGCTTTTCCATGACAGTCAATGTTGGGGGCATCACAGAGAAACATACCTATGTCATGCAATATGGCGGCTTCTTCTATGAAAGGGAAATCCAAATTCATTTCAGGATGGCGACGTGCTATAGATAAAGCTTTATCGGCAACGTCCCGTCCATGCGCTTCGAGGATATGACGGCGTTTGGTATTTGCCGGATAATGAGCATCAATGAGATCCATCGGGTTCATCTCCTATACCTGATAGGTTAACCGTATTCTTTAAGACTACGAAAAAAAGGCTACGCTCTTAAAGCAGCCTTCTTCTCTATTTTTTTGTCAATCGACGGATAGCCGATCACTGAAGCCTGAATTGTACAGGCACCGTGTACTTTACACGTACAGGTTTCCCACGCTGTTCGCCGGGTGACCACTTAGGCATTATCCCTATCACCCTGAGAGCTTCTTTATCAAGCGAAGGGTCAACACCACGTACTACCTCGGCATCTACCACACTACCGTCTTTATTTACTACAAAGGCAACAACTACTCTTCCTTGAATACCATTCTCTTGTGCAATGACCGGATATTTAATAGACGTTGCCAAAAACTTAAGCAGTGCGGCCTGTCCACCAGGGAATTCAGGCATCTTTTCTACTACTGTGAATATCTGATGCTCGGATTCTTCTTCTTCTTCCACCACTACGGGGGCGACATAGGTCTGTGTCTGGGCACTGGACTGGTCATCTTCCGAACTTAAAATATCTTGCTGCTCAAGGTTTACGTTATCGTCTACCACGTTCAACACTTCTGATACCACCGGTGCAGGGGGAGGAGGGGGAGGAGGAGTATTCTCCTGCCTTGTGATCTCTATTTCTTCTTCTGCAATGACATCTGCAGCACCTTCACTTGCCGTAACCACCTTCATTTCACGGGTTCCCCATTCAAAACCTACGAATAAGACAGCAAGGCCTACTGCCGCACCCATAAGGAGTCCTAAAGACTTACCGTTTTCCAAACTTGCCTTCGGTGATTTCTTTATTTCCATGACTGATCGTATAGTTTGCGTTACGCTTTTGCGCAAAGATAGTTTTTTTCTTGTGCAAAGTTGCAACTGTATGAAGATAGTTTTTTTACAAAAGAGCCTGTATCTTGAAAACGAACTCCATCCATACCCAATAGCGCAAGGCTTTTCCTGCTACCATGAAAACGGCGACCAACCATATATTTCCTCTCAGAAAACCAAGCGCTACGGCAATAAAATCTCCTATACCAGGCAAAAAGACAAAAAAAGCCGACCATATGCCACGCTTTTGTATAGCTGTTTGTATTTTCCGCAATTTAAATTCATCCATACGCAGATACTTCACTATCCATTCGGTCTTCCCGAGCGTACCTACCCAATAACAGGTCATTCCACCTAGAGAGTTACCCAACAGGGCTGCCACGAAGCAAGGCCATGGGGCAGCCCCTGCCAGAAGAACTCCCGTCAAGACAGCTTCACTACTGAAAGGTAGTATTGTAGCTGCCAGGAAAGCGGCTATGAAAATACCGATGTAACCGTATGCTACGAGAGATTCCACAGTTCTACGATCCGGATAAACAGGAAAAAAAACAACAGTACGACCATAATATGGAATGCCCAGAATTTCCATCGTTCCCTATCTATGGTAAAGAAGTCTGCTAAAAAGATAGCAGCAGGAATACAAAGGCATTGAAGTATTTCCTGCGCTGTGGGGCTGGGGTAAAGGGAAGGGAGTAGGAGGATCAGTATAGCGTACTGTAATAAAAAGAGGTAGAAAGATTGTGTCCGCCTATTCTCCCCAAGACGTCGGCGAATAGTACAAACAACAGCTACTGTTGAGAACAGGATACAACATCCTATTGAGCACCATTCCGTCCATCGCATACCTCGCAAAGAGAACGGATGTATGTCCAGCAACGCCGTGAGAGGCTGCAATAAGAGGTCGTAGTTGCCTATCACGATACACACCCCCCATACCATCCAGTATACAGATCCTATCCCAAGCAGTGAAGCAGCAAATGTTTTTCCCGTCAGGGAAAGGAAACGGTACAACACTATCCAGATCAAAGGAAAGAACCATAACATACATCCCCAGAAGAGGCTCCCTATTCCTACGATGAAACCTGCCAAGTAGGCTTCCTTTGCAGATTCCATATTGTGATAAGAAGATAATAAGGTACAGATAGATATAGCCAGGCATAATGCGCCGATACCTCCCGGTCCGAGGGGAATGAAACATTCCCTTGTGGTGAGCAATAGAATACATATCACCAACGGTAACAGCGTTTGTTCCCGCATCATGAACATGCGGTGGCTCGTCCGAAGTACTACGCCGGCACAAATCATCATCGTCATTATGCCGACTACATATATTGCTGTTTTTCCGGAGAGCAAGGATTGTGTACTTTTCCACAGGGGTGTACCTTCTTCCATCACAGGAATCCCCATAGAGACCATGTAAGCACCGACCCAGCAGGCAAAACATAAAAGAAGGACGTATCCGTATACCCAATTTTTGTCTATACGGAAGAGTTTATTTCCCGGATGCGTAGTCCGACGCATTAACATGGCTCAACTATACTTTTTCAACAAATCTACAACCCTGAGCATGGCAGCTATACTCATGGAGAAAGATATGGCCCCGCGTCCCGTAAAGGGGGGTGTTCCGTCAAAAAGCTCGGAGATAGTACCGATGCAATGCAAAGACATCTCTTCCTCCATACTTATCATGATACGCTCTACGAAAGAAGCGCCGCCCCGTCCGAAGATACGTAGGTAAGCTTCGAAGTAAAAACCGAGCAACCATGGCCAGGCAGCTCCTTGATGATAAGCCAGGTCACGATCCCGTTGTGGTCCTGTATAGTAAGGATGATACCCTTCGCTTTTGGGACTCAGAGAACGCAATCCTTTGGGGATGAGCAATTCTTTGGTTACATAGTCCAATACTGCACGGCGTTGCGCCCTTGTCAGTGGGGAGTAAGGCAATGCTACGGCTATAATCATGTTAGGCCTAACGCTCCAGTCGACTCTTCCATCGCGATCTACGGAATCAAAGAGATAGTTATACCCATTTACGAAAATATGTGGGAAGGCTCCCATAGCTGAACGGATGACAGCTTGAAAGCCTTCTTCTTCTTGTCCGGTCAACTCTTTGTAGAAGCAAAGTGCGTTGTACCAAAGTGCGTTGAACTCAACAATATAGCCTGAACGGTAAACTACGGGGTGTCCATCCATCGTAGAGTTCATCCAAGTGATGGCTTTGCCTTTTGCATCGGCATAAAGTAGTCCGTTTTCGTGGATTTTTATGTCGGGATGTTTGCCCTCCAAAAGATAGTCGAGTATATCTTTCATGAGGAGAGCGTATTGTTCACGGGCTTTTTCGAGGCCTTCGTATTGGGCGTACTGTTGAATAGCCCAGAGCACCCAGAGGAGGACGTCAGGTTGTTCGATTTCTTTGATGACGGGATCGGCGGCTCCTATCTCCATGAAGGTACGCAAGGCAGGTTCAGCGGTATGCATAATCTTCTCGAAGCGAACGGGATCTTTGATAGCCAGGGTACATCCGGGCAAGGATACAAAGAGATCCCTTGCCCTGACTTTGAACCAGGGGTAACCGGCCAGGAGGTAAGCATCCGTTTCATTGGGGCGGAAGTAGAATTGCTGGGCGGCATTTTTGAGGTTATTGTAAAAACTGTCGCGTGGTGTGCGTTCGGAGATTTCTTTTTCGTAGTGTTCTTGAATCTTGAGGATATCTACAGGTGTGTCTCCTGCACTGAAAAAGATAGAATCGCCTTGACGGACTTCTACTTCGAAATAGCCGGGGACGTAGAGGTCTTCATGGTAGACGTATCCGCGTTCCTGTTCTTTGGGATATTCGATGCCCATGTACCAGTCTGGGAAATGGACAAAGGTTGCAGGGGTGTTGAATTGCATGTAGAGGGGAGGATAGCCGGGGTAGAGGCAGGTTTTAATTCCGTGGGGGATCTCTTCACAGGCTTGGTCTACGTGGTCGTTTTTGTAAGTGAGCTGGCGGGCGCTACGGAAGGCCAGGAAGGGGCGGAAACGAAGGGTGGTAGCGGAGTGTGCTTCCAGGAGGGTGTATTTGATGAGGATGCGGTTTTCGAAGGAGCAGAAGACTTTTTCTTTGGAGAGGATGACACCGCCCACCCTGTAGAGGCTACGAGGGATGATATCAAGTGAGTATTCTCTGATGTACTTGTGTCCGTTGGGAGAGAAGCTTCCTCCGGCGTATTTATGGAGACCAAGGTTGAACTCGGCTTTGTGCTGGATAACGGTTTCGTCAAGAGAGGAGAGAAGTACGAAGTTTTCTTCACCAAGATCGGAGACGGGGATGACGAGGAGTCCGTGGTATTTACGAGTATTACAACCAACGAGGGTGGAACAGTTGTAAGCCCCTTTGCGGTTCGTCCTAAGCACCTCGCGGGAGAGCGATTCTTCGAGGTTACTCATCAGATTCCTGTCGAACTTAATGTAGCTCATGGGATTTTCTTTTTTGATGATAGGGACAAATGTACCATTAAATGGACAAGTGTATTCCGACAGATCGTCCGTGTAGAGCGTGAACAGGTCAGTTCATGTGGTATAAGTAATCCTGGTATGAGAAAGTGCGGAGGATTTCAAGTTTATCTTCTTTTGTAAGCAGGGCGATGGCAGGGTGTCGGATACCGTTGAAAAAGGTGGTCTTCACGGTAGTGTAATGGAGCATATCTTCAAAAATGAGTGTGTCTCCGGGTTGTAAGGGATGGTCGAAGCAATAAGGTTCTCGGATGAAGTCACCGGCCAGGCAACTATTTCCTCCGATACGGTAACAATTGGGAAGGGTGACGTTGGAGTATGAAGGAATGCTGCCGCGAATGTTAGGTTGATAGGGCATTTCGAGGCAGTCGGGCATGTGACAGGTGAAGGAGGCGTTGATAATAGCGGTGTGTATACCATCGTTTTTGACGATGTCAATTACAGTAGTAAGCAGAAAGCCGGCTTGCCAGGCGAAGGCACTTCCGGGTTCAAGGATTAGTCTCAGGTGAGGGTAACGGGCTTTGAAGGTACGAAGGAGGGAAATGAGGTGCTTGACGTCATAATCTTTATGTGTAATGAGATGTCCGCCGCCTATATTAAGCCATTTGATATGGGGGAGATAATTACCGAAACGCTGTTCTACGACAGAGAAGGTGTTCTCAAGGTCGTAAGAATTGGATTCACAAAGGACATGAAAGTGGAGACCTTCGACTCCCTCAGGAAGTGGATCGGGAAGCTGATCATGGACTATGCCGAGACGTGAACCTTGTATGGCGGGATTATATAAAGCCGTACCTACGGGGGAATATTGGGGATTGATACGAAGTCCACAGGAGATCTTTTTTCCCGAAGCTTGTAAGAGGGGATAGAAACGGTGAAACTGTGTGAGAGAATTGAAGGTGATGTGACTGCTGAAGAGTAAAATCTCTTGAATGTCCTTTTCGGTATAGGCAGGGGCGTAAGTATAGGCAGGGGCTTTCATCTCTTCCCAGGCTAATCGCGCTTCCCAGGGAGAACTGGCAGTAGATTGGGAGATGTATTCTTTGACAAGAGGAAAGGTCTTCCAGAGAGAGAAGGCTTTGAAGGCTAAAATAATTTCTACTCCCGCGGAAAAAGCCACGTGTTTGATGAGCGAGAGGTTATCTCTGAATTTGGTTTCCTCCAGTACATAGCAGGGGGAGGGTATATTTTGTATATTCTGTGTGTGTAACATGGGCGCAAGGTAGATAGGTTTTGTTTATTTTGCGGTATGAAGCGGTTATACACCTTTGTTCTCCAAACGTTCCTTCCGGTTTTTGTGATGACATTTGGCATATGCCTATTCATCGTCTTGATGCAGTTTATCTGGCGATACATCGACGATATGGTAGGGAAAGGCCTGGAGTTATCGGTATTGGTGGAATTGTTCTTCTATGCAGCGCTGTTCTTAGTGCCAATGGCCCTTCCGCTGTCTATCCTGTTGGCGTCGTTGATGACGTTTGGAAACCTTGGGGAGAGATTGGAACTGCTGGCTATGAAGTCGGCGGGGGTTTCGCTGCTCCGTATCATGCGGCCACTGATAATATTGGTGACATGTATCAGTGTGGGGGCCTTTTTCTTTCAAAATAATGTCCTTCCGGTGGCGCAGGTAAAACTGTGGGGGTTACTTTTTTCGGTACGTCAGAAATCGCCTGAACTGGATATTCCCCAAGGGGCATTCTATGGTGAAATCACGGGCTTTAATCTTTATGTAAAAGAAAAAAATAAAGATGGTCTCCTGATGGATATGATGATATACGACTACTCGGGAGGATTCAATAATGCAAGGGTGATCGTGGCGGATTCAGGCCGTCTGAAAATGTCGGTAGATAAAAAGTTTCTAATCCTTACGCTCTATACTGGAGAATCGTTTGAAAACCTCCGCCAGGAGAATCCCCGTAACCGACTTCATCCGGCTTCTGTGCCTTATCGTCGCGAAACTTTCGGTTCAAAGGAAATCCTCATAGACTTCGATGCTAATTTTACACGCATTGATGATTCTTTCCTCCAAAACGAATATATGGGGAAGAATCTTTATCAACTCCAGCTGTCTATCAACTCCATGACGGCAAGCCTTGATAGTGTCAGGGAAGTAAATGCCCGTGCGTTAACGGCGGCTTCTTATAGGAAGACACTTACAAAGGATAGCCTCTTAGAGGCGGTAGGCAAACAGGTTATTCCCTTTGACAGTCTAATCTGTTCAGGCGTCACTCCTTATAAAGATGTCCTTATACGTGCCCGCAATGTTGCTCGCGATATCAAAGACCAAAATGCTTTGCGTGTGTTGTCTTTTTCTGATGAATCGGCACGCGTACGGCGTTACTTCACGGAATGGCATAAGAAGTTTACAGTATCCGTCGCCTGTTTGCTTTTTTTCTTCATCGGCGCTCCCTTGGGCGCTATCATCCGAAAAGGGGGATTGGGCCTCCCTGTAATCCTCTCCATATTCCTGTTTATCTTCTACTATATCCTTGATAACGTTGGGTTGAAAATGGCAAGGAATGGTATCTGGCCTGTATGGCAGGGGATGTGGCTTTCAGCAACTGCCTTAGCGGTTTTCGGAACGTTCCTTACCTGGAAAGCAGTCAGAGATTCCGTTATCATTAATATAGAAACTTACCTCGGCGTCTTTAAACGTTTAGGTGGTCACCGCACTTTCCGTAAAATTGAACGTAAAGAGGTTGTTATCTACCCTCCTGATTACGAGGCTCTTTCTAGGAGACTTGTTGCTTTCTCTGAGGCTTGCCGTTCTTGTGCGGATATTTACTGTCTTTTCCCGCCCTTTTTCCATTTTTGGGAGCAAAAAGGAAATGATCACGGAGTTACAGCTATTTCCGTTGAAATGGAAGAGCTTATCGAAATACTCCGCAATTCAGATCGTGTCCTTATTTTGAATAAGCTGATGGACTTCCCTGTGTTGACAGGTTACAGTCATCCAGTTTTCCGGCGATCTGTGACCGGACGTATCTTTGCTCTACTCCTGCCGGTTTCACTCCCGCTTTATATCTTTTTTGTTTATCGTCGCCGTTATCTACGACAAGACCTTAGGACTGTCCGGCAGGTAACGAATGAACTTCTCTCGCTTTTTCCTAAATGATGAAATCCAAAACAGTGATTGGACGCGAGGGGGAACGTATGGCACAAGTTTTTCTCGCCAGGAAAGGATACAGGATATTGGATGCTAATTGGCGTTGGCACAACTTTGAACTGGACATTGTAGCTCTTAATGAGGAAACACTCGTTATCGTGGAGGTGAAAACGCGCTCCAAAGGATACCTCGTCAATCCGGAAGGGGCTATTGATCGGAAAAAGATCTGTCGGCTCACAGCGGCGGCAGATAGTTATGCACAGCATTTGGAAAAAGTTTACCCCGTACGCTTCGATATCGTCACCATTGTTACCGATGGCAAAGGAGGTGTTGATATTGAACACATCGAAGATGCTTATTTCTCTACCGTCCTGTGAAGTTCGTCTGCAAGCGAAGAAGCTACCTGCTGTATATCTGCATTTGTCTCTAAACTCGGTACGTTCCATGCGAGAGAGGCTTGATTATAGAACATTTCCCGTTGTTGCAGGCTGTTACGAATAAATTCCCTTAGCTCTTCTCCTCTCCGACCGGCTAATATCGGTCTGATATTGCAGCTTGTTTCAATTCGTCGTGCTAATTCTTCTGTGGATGCCCGCAAGTAGATGGTTATCCCTGTCTTTTTCATGTTTTCCATATTACTATGGTAACAAGGGGTACCTCCGCCGGTTGAAATGACAACATCCTCGAAAGAGGATACTTCCAACAACATCTGCCGTTCGATTTCGCGAAAAGCCTCCTCTCCTTTCTCTTTAAAGAGAAGGGAAATGGTCATACCATATCGTCCCTCTATGTATTTGTCCAGATCTATGAAAGAAAAAACTATCCGTTGCGCAAGCACTTGCCCTATGGTAGTTTTTCCCACTCCCATGTATCCCACCAAGAAAATGCGTTTCATTCTCACCGTTACGTTCATTAGTATACAAAGGTAGAGGCAAATATCCGCTATTGTTCCATTTTTGTTCCCTAAAATATTTTGATTCTCACGTAATCTTCTTTCCTTTGTAAGGATGGATTACACACTTTAAGTACAGGTTTTATCATGAGCGCGTTAGTAAAAAATATTGGTGTTATTCTTCTTCTCATTGGCATTATCCTCATGGCGGGGACGTATATCGGCGGAGCATTGACTAATGGTATTCTTGCCATTGGACTGTTCATCGTCATCGCAGGGTATGTGTTGCATATTGTCTTAAATAAGAAGGTAGAATAACATTCCATTCTTTCAGGTTTGAAGATTTTCTCCTATAATGTAAACGGATTACGTTCCGCCGTAAGGAAAGGTTTGGTCGAATGGCTCTCGGGAGAGGGTCCTGATTTCTTATGTCTTCAAGAAACAAAATTACAAGACGCCCAATATCCGGTGCTACCTTTTCAGGAAATCGGGTACGAATCGCATTTTTTTTGTGCAAAAAAGAAAGGATATAGTGGCGTCGCTATCCTTAGCCGGTGTTCGCCCGACAAGGTCGTGTATGGGATGGGGATCCCTTGCTATGATGACGAAGGTCGGTTTCTACGTGCGGATTTCGGAGAAGTGTCGGTAGTCAGCGTTTATCATCCTTCCGGTACAAGTGGCGATGAACGTCAAGCTTTTAAAATACGGTGGCTGGAAGATTTTCTGGCTTATGTCACCGATCTCCGCAAGGAACGTCCCAATTTGATAATCTGTGGCGATTACAATATTTGTCATGAGAATATAGATATTCATGACCCTATCGGCAATGCAAACTCTAGTGGTTTTCTTCCTGAAGAACGCCAATGGATGAGTCGTTTTCTTGATGCCGGTTTTGTGGATACTTTTCGGTACTTATATCCTGAACGGCAAGAATATAGTTGGTGGAGTTTCCGTAGCTATGCACGAGCCAAAAATAAAGGATGGCGTCTTGACTACTGTATGGTCGGTGATTCTTTGCGTTCCCTTGTTCGCGAAGCTTCTATCCTTGGCGAGATAACGCATTCCGATCATTGTCCTGTCACCCTTACTTTGGAAGAGACACGGAATCACTAATATAGATTTATAACAACATGTCATATAAACGTATTTTATTAAAATTGAGTGGCGAATCACTTGCCTCCGGTAAGGGATATGGTATTGATGCCGTCCGTCTGAACGGCTATGCCGCCCAGATAAAAGATACCGTTCATCTGGGGATACAACTTGCCGTCGTTATCGGTGGAGGGAATATTTTCCGAGGGATTGGCGGTGCTGTACAAGGCTTTGATCGTATTAAGGGTGACCAGATGGGAATGTTGGCAACTGTGATTAACAGTTTAGCACTAAGTTCTGCCTTGACTGCCATTGGTGTCAAGAACGATCTTTTCACGGCAGTTCGTATGGAGCCGATTGGTGAGTTTTATTCTAAGTCAAGGGCTATAGAGCGACTGGAACAAGGACACGTTGTCGTCTTTGGGGGAGGAACGGGCAATCCCCTTTTTTCTACCGATACCGGTGCGGCATTGCGTGGTATAGAGATAGAGGCCAATGTGATGCTTAAAGGGACACGTGTTGATGGAGTGTATACAGCCGATCCTGAAAAAGATCCGTCCGCTGTCAAATTTGCCGACATCACATTCGATGAAATATACCGTCAGAACCTTCGAGTAATGGACTTAACGGCTACTACTCTTTGTAAAGAGAATAAATTTCCTATTATAGTGTTCGATATGGATGTTCCGGGTAACCTTTTGAAGGTAGTTACAGGACAACCTATCGGCACTTTCGTTCACTGACTGTGGGTTACTATTTCGGCAAGCCCTTTTTCAAGAGGATATTCGGGTACGAAACCGAGTTCGTCGCGGAGAAGTGTAGTATCGCAGACCCAATTCCGCTGGCGAAGGATAAGATACTTGTCGGAATTAAGAGTCATAGGTTGATTTCGTAATCTTCCAAACTGTTCTGAACACAAGCAGGCAAGACGGACAAGCGGAAGAGGAATTCGTAGCGAAATAAGGAAACGACGTCCGACAGCTTGTTGCATTAAATGGGTAAAAGTACGGTCGGTGTAAGTGTCTCCGTCGGCTACTAAATATCGTTTGTTCAGCGCTTTATTATTTTCAAGTGCAAGGAAAGCAATACGCGCCAAATCTTTGACGTAGATAAAGGTTAGTTTCTGCGACTTTATGCCGACGGCAAATCCAATTCCTTTACGTACCTTTTGCAAGGCAAGCGCGTAATCTTTATCACCTGGCCCATATACTCCTGTCGGATGTAGTATCACGTAAGGAAAAGGGGCAAGGGCTACGTATCGTTCCGCCGCTAATTTACTTTGCCCATAGAGACTTTCGGGATGTTGCGGATCGGAAATGCAGATGGGTCGAAAAGTTTTTTCATCGCTTCGTCCGTAACTGCTTAAACTACTCATGAGAAGGAATTTTTTCGGAGATCGGCCTGCTGCTACTAAAGCCTCGGTGAAGTTTTTTGTATACAAAGCGTTTATGCGAAGAAAATCTTCCTTATCCACCACTTTCGTCGCACCGGCATTATGCAATACATAATCCCAATCTTTTGGGATAGTTGCTAACCGCTCAGTTAGTTGGTTGACCTTGTCGAAAGGTAGGTCTACTAAGATATGGATATTCCCTTTCGGTAAACGAGATAAATCACTCGTTGAACGTACCGCCACCCAAACTTCATAACCTCTCCGCAGACCTTCCTCCACCAAATATGCCCCAATGAAGCCGCTTGCTCCTGTAATTAATACCCTCATACATCTATGAAGTTCTCCTTGTACCGTCCGTTAAAGCCTCTGTAATGTGTACGAATAACTTGCAAATCGTTACGAATGTCACCTGTCGGATGAAAGAGACCGCACACACCGATTTCTTTTTTTGTGTAGTCTATATAGATCAATAAGATAGGGACAGAGGCCGCTTGTGCGATATAATAGAATCCTCGTTTCCATTCTTTGACCGGCTTACGTGTTCCCTCGGGGGTGATGGCAATTTGAAATTTCTTGTGAGAGGAAAACTCTTTTGTTACCTGATCTGTCACCAAAGCTGCTTTACTCCTGTTTACCGGAACTCCTCCCAATGGGCCGAATATTAAATTAAGAGGAAACGTAAACCACTCTTTCTTTATCAGAAACCTGGCATTACAACCAAGAGAGGTGTAAAATATTTTCCCAATGATGAAATCCCAATTGCTTGTATGAGGCGCTACGCAAATAACGCACTTTGGTGTCTCAATACCTTCCAAAGGGCCATAAGTCCATCCTATTTTTTTATAAATCCATCGGCAAAGGATTTGCCAAAAAGCTCTTTTTCTTGTTCTCATATTTTTCAGTCTTCATACCTTCAAAAGTACGCTCTTTCTCTGTGGTGGGGACGATCATACCACTCCCGATACAAAGGCGACAGCTACTGTCATAGACAACACCATATTGTCCAGGGGCGATACCCTGTAAACGTTCAGCGGAATCAATGCGATAATAATCGCCTTGACGGGAAAGCCGCCCTATTGTAAAATCTGGAGTATGACGTATTTTGAAAGTAATGTAGAGAGGGAAAGTCATATCTATCCAAGGATTAGCGGTGATAAAATGAAAATTTTGCAGTAAGAAAGTATTATTATACTGTGCATCCAGATCATACCCGTTGGAAACGTAAAGAATATTATTAGATACATCTTTTTGTACGACGAACCACGGCCCTCCACTTAGACCTAACCCTTTGCGTTGTCCGATAGTATGAAACCAATAGCCATTGTGCTTTCCGAGACGCTTCCCTGTTTCTTTCTCAACGATGTCACCTTGCTTTGTACCTAAGTATCGTTCGATAAATTGATTGTAGTTTATCTTGCCGAGGAAGCAGATTCCCTGGCTATCCGGTCGCTGTGCGCTTGGTAACTTGTGAGAGGTGGCTAATGCACGTACCTCGCTTTTAAGCAAATTACCGACGGGAAACAACAATTTACTGAGTTGGGGAAGGGTGATTTGAGCAAGAAAATCTGTCTGATCTTTAACAGGATCTTTGGCGGTAGAGAGCCAGGTAAGACTATCATAAATTGTCGTGGTAGCATAGTGTCCTGTTGCAATATACGCAAAGTCCTTTCCCCATCGCTCATTAAAACATCCAAACTTAATGTAACGGTTACAGAGAACATCAGGATTGGGTGTTAATCCCTTACAGACGGCATCAATCGTGTAGCCGACCACTTTTTCCCAATATTCTTTGTGAAGGGAAACAGTTTCAAAACGACATCCATAACGACGAGCTATGTATGAACTGATTTCGACGTCTTCTTCAGAGGGACATCCTCCGTCCGACATCCCTTCCATTCCGATATGGATGTAGAAGATAACCGGTTCATACCCTGCCTCCTTAAGCAGGTGGACAGCTACAGAACTGTCTACGCCGCCGGATACTAAGGCTGCTACCTCCAAGCGTTCACTTCACTTTTTCCACGATAGCCTTGAAGGCGACAGGATGGTTCATGGCGAGGTCTGCCAATACTTTGCGGTTTATTTCCACACCCTTATTATGCAAGGCTCCCATAAGCCGGGAATAGGAGAACCCTTCGAGGCGTGCTGCCGCATTGATACGTTGTATCCATAAGGCACGAAAAGCACGCTTTTTGTTCCGGCGATCACGATAAGCGTACAGCAACCCTTTTTCCCATGTGTTTTTGGCCACCGTCCATACGTTCCGGCGTGCACCATAATAACCCCTGGTAAGTTTTAGTATTCTCTTTCTTTTTGCTCTCGAAGCAACGTGATTAACTGATCTGGGCATGATACTGAATGGTTTAGGTTGTAATTATTTGAGACCGAGTAACCTCTTGACACCGTCAAGGTCTGCATGGTGAACCAATCCGGGATGCGTCAAATTACGTTTTTGTTTCGTAGCCTTCTTAGTCAAGATATGACTTTTGAACGCATGCTTTCTCTTGATCTTTCCTGTTCCGGTAAGAGCGAATCTTTTTTTGGCACCGGAATTAGTCTTCATCTTAGGCATTTGCTTATTCGTTGGTTATTAATGGTTTGTAAAGAATGGATACCATAACGTTCATTCCTCTGGCTTTTCCGCATGTCTCGTTCCGGCAATTACTGGAGGCACTGCTTTACCGGCAGTAGACTTCGCAGTAGATTGGACGGATCCACTACCCTTCTTAGGCGATATCATGATGATCATACGCTTTCCTTCCAATAGAGGTAATTGTTCTACTTTTCCGCAATCTTCTAAATCGTTGGCAAAACGTAACAAAAGCACTTCCCCTTGTTCTTTGAACAAGATGGAACGACCGCGAAAAAAAACGTAAGCTTTCACCTTTGCTCCTTCTTCAAGGAAACTACGGGCATGCTTGAGTTTGAAATTGTAATCGTGGTCATCGGTCTGAGGACCGAAACGTATCTCTTTCACCACAACCTTTACGGCTTTCGACTTCTGCTCTTTCTGTTTTTTCCTTTGCTGGTAAAGGAACTTTTTATAGTCAATGATACGGCAAACAGGAGGGTCAGCTTTTGGCGATATTTCAACAAGGTCCAAACCTTTCTCCTCTGCCAACTTTTGAGCTAAAGGGAGAGGATACACCCCTTGCTCAACGTTTTCTCCTACCAAACGAACTTCGGGAACATGTATGTACCCATTAATCCGATACTGTTCTTTCAGACCCTCCTTCCTCATTCGACCCAATTTCCCTTGTGCGTGTAGCTATTACTTAATTTCTAATTACGCTTCCAGCTATTCATCATTTCGCCTACCTCCTTATTCAAAAGTGCGGCAAAGGTAGAAACTTTCATTGAACCTTTGTCGCCTTCTCCTTGTTTTCTCACGGCAATTTCACCGGAAGCGGCTTCTTTTTCACCGGCAATGAGCATGTAGGGAATTTTTTTCAACTCATTGTCGCGTATCTTTCGTCCAATCTTCTCGCTCCGCCCGTCTACGAATACACGTATGTCGTGCTCTTCCAGCTGCTCCGCCACACGATGGGCATAATCGTTGAATTTATCGCTGATGGGCAGGACGACGACTTGATCGGGCGTCAACCAAAGAGGAAACTTGCCTCCCGTATGTTCAATGAGTACGGCGACAAAACGCTCCATTGAACCGAAAGGTGCACGATGTATCATGACGGGACGATGTTTTTTGCTGTCTTCTCCCGTGTATTCGAGATCGAAACGCTCCGGCAGGTTGTAGTCAACCTGAATGGTCCCTAACTGCCAGCGTCGTCCGATGGCATCCTTGACCATAAAATCTAACTTTGGGCCATAGAAAGCAGCCTCTCCCAGTTCGATATGCGCTTTCAATCCTTTTTCACGGCAGGCTTCGATAATAGCGCTTTCCGCTTTCTCCCAATTCTCATCCGAGCCGATGTATTTCTGCTTATTGTCAGGATCACGGAGAGAGATCTGTGCCTCAAAATTGTCGAAATCAAGAGCTTTGAAGATAATGAAGATAATGTCCATCACTTTTAAAAACTCTTCTTTGAGCTGGTCGGGACGGCAAAACAGATGCGCATCGTCTTGCGTAAACCCCCGTACGCGTGTCAATCCATGTAATTCTCCACTTTGCTCGTAGCGGTAGACCGTACCGAATTCGGCAAAGCGTATCGGCAAATCGCGATAAGAGCGGGGGGCGAGCTTATATATTTCACAATGATGCGGACAATTCATCGGTTTCAATAAAAATTCCTCACCTTCTTGGGGAGTATGGATAGGTTGGAAAGAATCTTTACCGTACTTCTCATAGTGCCCGGAGGTGACGTACAGCAGTTTCCCCCCGATGTGAGGGGTCATCACCTGTTGGTATCCGTATTTCTTTTGTATGCGTTTAAGAAAATCCTCCAAACGTAAACGCAATTGTGTACCACGCGGCAACCATAAAGGCAAACCTGCTCCCACGGATTGGGAGAACCCGAAAAGCTCCAAATCTTTACCTACCTTACGGTGATCGCGTTTGCGTGCTTCCTCAAGGAGGGCAAGGTATTCGTCAAGTAACTTTTTCTTTGGGAAACTGATAGCGTACAAACGAACTAACTGTTTACGTTTTTCATCGCCGCGCCAATAGGCTCCTGCTACGCTAAGAATCTTGACTGCCTTAATATAAGAAGTGTCGGGAAGGTGAGGCCCGCGACAGAGATCGGTAAAGGAGCCTTGTGTGTAGGTAGTAATCGTCCCGTCTTCCAGCTCACCGATCAATTCTACTTTATACACTTCCCCTCTCTCGGAAAAAGCTTGCAGTGCGTCTTGTTTACTTACTTCTTTTCGGCAGACAGATTCTTTCCGGGCAATCAATTCCATCATTTTCGCCTCAATGGCCTGAAAATCACCATCTTTTATCGTTGCCCCTTCACCAGGATCTACATCATAGTAGAAACCGTTCTCAATGGCAGGACCTATGCCGAACTTTATCTTCGGGTACAGCTCCTGCAAGGCTTCTGCCAACAGATGCGCACTCGTGTGCCAATAGGTATGTTTCCCTGCCTCGTCATCCCATTTATATAATTTAATGGACGCATTTTTTTCTATCGGGCGATTCAGATCCCAGCTCTCTCCATCCACTTCAGCGACCAATACCTCTTGTGCCAGACGCTGGCTAATGCCCTCAGCTATTTGCAAGGGTGTTGTACCTTCGGCATACTCCCTAACGGAACCATCCGGAAAATTTATCTTCACCATGTTATTATCGAAAAAAACGGCGTAAAGATAGGTTTTTTGGAAAACCCTTGTGGTTATAAATTCTTTTGTACTTTTGCGGCGAAATACGCAAGGTTATGTGGAATCGTGCTCTACATGTTTTTCTTCTGGTGGTGAGCTTGCCGGTCGTCGGCGAGTGAAGGAGAAGGGCGTGTAGACACAGTAAGGGTTATAACAAACAGTGTAGAGGCCTTTCTCCTTGGGGAAAGGCCTTTTTGTGGTAAAAAGCGAAAGAAATGAAGAAGCAGTTACGTAGTGCTCTCAGTACAGAGGGTAGAAGAATGGCAGGGGCGCGTGCCCTGTGGCGGGCTAATGGAATGAAAGAAGAACATTTCGGGAAACCTGTCATAGCCATAGTGAACTCATTCACGCAATTTGTGCCCGGACACGTTCACTTGCACGCTATCGGGCAACAGGTTAAAGCCGAAATCGAACGCCTCGGATGTTTTGCCGCCGAATTTAATACCATCGCCATTGATGACGGTATCGCCATGGGACATGACGGTATGCTATACTCCCTGCCCTCGCGTGACGTCATTGCCGACAGTGTCGAATACATGATCAATGCGCATAAAGCCGATGCAATGATCTGCATCAGTAACTGTGATAAGATAACTCCCGGCATGTTGATGGCCGCTATGCGTTTAAATATTCCTGCCGTTTTCGTATCGGGTGGCCCCATGGAGGCCGGAGAGGCAGATGGCCGCTACTTGGATTTGATTGATGTGATGATAGAGGCAGCTGATGAAACGGTGAGTGATGATACAGTCGCCATGATTGAACGCGCTGCCTGCCCCGGTTGTGGATGTTGTTCAGGTATGTTTACCGCCAATTCCATGAACTGCCTTACCGAAGCGATCGGTCTCTCCCTCCCCGGTAACGGTACTATACCTGCTACGCATGTGCACCGTACAGACCTTTTCTTGCGTGCCGCCCGACTTATCGTCAATAACGCATACAAATATTACCGCGACGGCGACAATTCCGTACTTCCCCGTAATATCGCTTCGCGGCAGGCGTTTCTCAATGCCATGACGCTTGACATTGCCATGGGCGGTTCCACCAATACGGTGCTCCACCTGCTTGCCGTAGCGCATGAGGCAGAAGTTGATTTTACGATGAAGGACATTGATACCCTCTCCCGCCGGACTCCTGTGCTCTGCAAAGTTGCGCCGAGTTGTAACTATCACGTGCAAGATGTCAATCGTGCCGGAGGTATCCTTACCATACTTGGCGAACTCCATAAGGGCGGATTAGTGGACGGTGCCATGCAGCGTGTAGACGGAATGACCCTTGCCGAAGCCATCGTTACATACGATCCTGAGGTTCTTCCTTCCACTTCTGTTTACGCGGCCGCTCCGGCGCGTCGTTTCAATATTTCTCTCGGTTCCCAAGAGACTTACTACGAAACGCTTGATAGAGACCGTGCAGCCGGTTGTATTCGCGATCTCGCTCACGCATATTCTAATGACGGGGGACTGGCTATCCTCTATGGTAATATTGCCGAAACGGGATGCGTTGTCAAGACCGCCGGTGTTGACGAAAGTATTTTCCGTTTTTCCGGTCCCGCCAAAGTCTTTGATTCGCAGGAAGCAGCTTGTGAAGGTATACTCAATCATTCCGTACAGGCAGGCGATGTAGTCGTTATCACTTACGAAGGGCCGAAAGGAGGACCGGGTATGCAGGAGATGCTGTACCCCACTTCTTATATCAAAAGCCGTCATTTAGACAAGCAGTGCGCCCTCATTACCGATGGTCGTTTCAGTGGAGGAACTTCCGGTCTCTCTATTGGACATGTCTCTCCCGAAGCTGCTGCCGGCGGCGCTATCGCACTTGTCCGCGACGGAGACATCATTGAAATTGATATACCCGCACGTACGATCAATGTCGCTCTTTCCGCCGATACCCTTTCCGCACGCCGACGTGAAGAAGAGGCTCGTGGTAAAGACGCCTTTACTCCTCCCGTACGTCGGCGTAACGTTCCCCGTTCATTACGTGCTTACGCAGCACTCGTCTCCTCGGCCGACCAGGGAGCTATCCGCTCCCTCTGAATCAATAAGAGCATTTATTATGAAAGAAAAAACACATATCGCAGGATCGGAAGCTTTACTCCTCACTTTGCTGGAAGAAGGCGTTGACACCGTTTTCGGATATCCCGGTGGACAAGCCATACCCATTTACGATAGCCTTTACGATTATACGGATAGACTTAAACACGTCCTCGTTCGCCACGAACAGGGCGCTGTGCATGCTGCACAAGGCTATGCACGTGTTTCCGGTAAGGTGGGTGTCGCCATCGTCACCTCAGGGCCGGGGGCAACGAACACTATCACCGGTATTGCCGATGCTCTGATGGACAGTACTCCACTTGTCGTCATTACCGGACAAGTACCCTCCTCCCTCCTTGGTAGTGATGCTTTTCAGGAGGTAGACGTTATCGGTATCACTCAACCTATTACCAAATGGGCTTATCAGGTACGCAAACCCGAAGAGATCGCATACGCCATTTCCCGCGCTTTCCATATTGCCTCTACGGGACGCCCTGGCCCTGTCGTCATTGACCTTTCCAAAGATGCGCAAGTCGGTACTGTCGACTATAGCTATACCAAGGTCACACACATCCGTAGCTACCAACCCGCCCCCCCCCTTGACCTTACACAAGTACAGGTTGCTGCCGATCTTATTAACGCTGCCGTTCGCCCCCTCGTCTTGGTCGGGCAGGGAATCATACTCAGTCATGCCGAGGCCGAGCTTCAAACTTTCGTGGAGAAAGCCGGACTGCCCGTTGCTTTCACCGTGCTTGGACTTTCCGCCCTCCCAAGTAACCATCCCTTGAACAAGGGTATGTTGGGGATGCACGGTAATGTGGGGCCTAACCGTAAGACGAACAATTGCGACGTCCTCATTGCCGTTGGGATGCGTTTCGACGATCGTGTCACCGGCGACCTCAAGACTTACGCCCCCCAGGCGCGTGTGATACATATTGACATTGACACGAGTGAGATCGGTAAGAACGTGCCCGTCATGGTGCCCATCTGTGGAGACGCCCGGCAAGCTCTCTCCGCCCTGCTTCCTCTTCTCCGCCCTGCTACGCACGACGAATGGCTCGCCGCTTTCGTTTCCGATGAAGAGGAAGAAGAAAATAAGGTTATTCGTCCCGAAACTCATCCCGATAAAGGGCCTATCAAGATGGGCGAAGTAGTACGGCTTGTTTCCGAAGCCACCGGACACGATGCCGTCGTTGTGACCGACGTTGGCCAAAACCAAATGATGGCGCTTCGTTATTCCCGGTATAACCGTAGCCGTAGTGTCGTCACTTCCGGAGGACTGGGTACGATGGGTTTCGGACTGCCCGCTGCCATAGGCGCCAAGTTCGGGGCTCCCCACCGTACGGTCTGCTGCTTCACCGGCGACGGCGGCTTTCAAATGACTATGCAGGAGCTGGGTACCATTCTACAGGAACAGCTCAATGTCAAAATCATTGTCCTCAACAACGATTACCTTGGCATGGTACGCCAATGGCAGGAACTGTTCTTCCATAGCCGCTACTCCGCCACCGTAATGGTTAATCCTGACTTTGCCGCTATCGCCGCCGCTTATGGTATCGCTACACGTACTGTCAGCCGTCGCGAAGAACTGCCCGAAGCAGTGGAAGCCATGATCCGGCACGACGGGCCTTTCCTGCTCGCCGTACAGGTTGAACCCTGCGGCATGGTTTATCCTATGGTACCTGCCGGTTCCTGCATCACCAACATCTTGTTAGGATAATAAATAGTATGAAACTTTACACCGTCATCATCTTCTCCGAAAACATTGTCGGAGTGCTCAACCAGATTACCGTCATCTTCACCCGTCGGCAGCTCAACATTGAGACCCTCTCCGTTTCGCCGTCTGCTATTACCGGTATCCACAAGTTCACTATCACCACTTTTACCACCGAAGAGACTGTCAAGAAAGTCGTTAAGCAGATTGATAAGCGCGTGGATATCCTCAAGGCTTATTACAATACGGACGAAGATCTTGTGCATCAGGAGATAGCCCTCTACAAGCTCTCCGCTCCCCTTTTCGTAGCTATGGATGGCGTGGAGAGCCTTATCCGCAAGTACGATGCACGCGTCCTTTTCATCAATGCCGACTGTGTGGTGCTTGAAAAGAACGGACACTATGATGAGACGCAAGCCCTCTTCGAGGAACTCTCCGCCCGCATCGGCGTCCTGCAATTCATCCGGTCGGGAAGGATAGCCATTACAAAAAGCAAGATAGAACGCCTCAGCGACATGCTTGCCAAGTTGCAACAAGACTTCACGAAAAATTAAATCTTATTATAAACTAAAAGTAATTCACCATGGCAGAGATGTGTTTTGGCGGAGTGACCGAAAAAGTCGTCACCCGCGAAGAGTTCCCCCTTCAAAAAGCAAGGGAGGTATTGAAGAACGAAACCATAGCCGTTATCGGCTACGGCGTACAGGGACCGGGACAAAGCCTGAACCTTCGTGACAACGGTTTCAACGTCATCGTCGGACAGCGCAAAGGCGGCAAGACCTGGGACAAAGCCGTCGCCGACGGATGGGTGCCCGGACAGACACTCTTCGACATCGAAGAAGCCGCCGCACGAGCCTCCATCATTCAGTATCTCCTCTCCGATGCCGCTCAAATCGAAGTATGGCCACGCCTCAAGCCACACCTCACTGCCGGTAAAGCGCTTTACTTCTCTCACGGTTTCGCCATCACATACAGTGAACGTACACATATCATTCCCCCAGCCGGTATTGACGTGATCCTTGTCGCTCCTAAAGGCTCCGGCACCTCCCTCCGCCGTATGTTTCTGCAAGGAAGGGGTCTTAACTCCAGCTATGCCATTCATCAGGATGACACCGGACGAGCCTTTGACAGGGTCGTTGCACTCGGTATAGGCGTCGGTTCCGGATACCTCTTCGAAACCACATTTAAGAAAGAAGTCTACTCCGACCTCACCGGTGAACGCGGCACTCTCATGGGCGCTATACAGGGACTTCTCCTGGCACAGTATGAAACACTCCGCGAAAACGGGCACGACCCTTCCGAAGCCTTCAACGAAACGGTAGAAGAACTTACCCAGTCCCTCATGCCCCTTTTCGCCGAAAACGGTATGGACTGGATGTACGCCAACTGCTCCACCACCGCACAGCGTGGCGCATTAGACTGGATGGGACCTTTCCACGATGCCGTCAAACCCGTTTTCCAACGCCTTTATAAAGAAGTAGCCTCCGGTAACGAGGCGCAACGCTCCATTGATTCCAATAGCCAACCCGATTACCGCGAAAAGCTCGAAGTCGAACTCAAAGCCCTTCGGGAAAGCGAAATGTGGCAGGCCGGCGCTGTCGTTCGTCGGCTTCGTCCGGAGAACAATTAAGCTGAAGTTCAAACAACAACGGAAGATGGTCGCTGAAACCTCCCTCATAACGATACCCGTAATGCGTGCGCCACGGACGGACACCTCCCCACGTCTTATCCTTCTTCAGCAGAAATTCTTCGTCCATACGCTTCACGCTCTCCGCTTTCAGGTACACGCTACCTCCGCTGTCCAACAATCCCCCGTTGACCAGTATCTTATCAAAGGTACTCCATACTCCCCTATACTTATAGCTGCCCCCTGAATAAGGCAGTTCATACAGTTTCCCTTTATCTGTCGGGGCAACATCCTTTTTCCAGGACGTAGCCCCGACTTCATTTCGTAGCACATGCAACTCCTTTCCCTCATTAAAATCACCCATCACCAGCACCTTGTTCTTTTCACCCCGGATAGCTTGCAGCGAATCGCATACCTCGCGTAACCGACGGCCTGCCCGGTGCTGTCTCCATTCCACTTCCCTTGCCTCGCCCGAGCGCGAAGGGAAGTGGCACAGCAGTACATCCAGCGTATCTCCCGTACACACTTGTCCCCATACATGCAGGATATCTCGCGTCGGGCGTTTATCTTCCATATCAATCCGGTACGAAGCTTCACCCATTTTCGTGAACATGGGAACTTTATACAGTAAAGCCACCTGAATTCCGCGGACGTCCGCTCCTTCCGTCATGCTATACCTGTATCCTTTCTCTTTGAGGGAAATTTCATGTAGCAGATCTTCCATGACATTCGCTCCACCTATTTCACACAACCCTATTAACCCTGTCTCTTGCCATTCGTTTATCATCAGAAGTAGTTGACCCATCTTCTGTAATTTCTTAGCATACTTCTTTGGCGTCCACTTCATCTCCGTCAATTCTCCCTCCCCGAACAGGTTCTCCATATTATACCACATTCCTTGCAAGCGCTTTTCTTGACTTACGGCAACTATGGGAAGGAGCATAAGTAGGATACATCCCCCAATAATCTTTTTCATAGGCTTCCAAAGTATAGGATAATCATAGCTAACAAAATTAAAAACAGGTCGATAGACTTCGCCCGCAAATTCCGTTCATGGAAATAATACGCCCCGAACAAGAAAGTAATAACCACATTACTGCGTCGCATCATGGAGATAACGGAGATCAGCGCTTCGGAATCACTCAAAGCCACGAAATAGAAATAATCAGCCGACAGCAGGAGGATGGAAACAAGCGGTAGCTGCCACCTCCATGTGATACTTCCCTTCCACGTCTTTCCTTTGATATGAAAAAAAAGGTATACAGGCGTCAGCAATACAGCCTGGTAAACCGTGAACCACACTTGCAGCGAAAAAGGCGGGATACTGAGCAGTAAGTATCTGTCATACAGGCCCGAGAGTGCACCCGTGACGATGGAAATCAGCATAAGCCAGATATAACCGTTACGCCCGAATGAGACACCCTCCTTTTTCCCCGTAGCGGACAGCAAGTAAAAAGAGAGGAACGCCAGCCCTACTCCTGCCCATTGCATCACATTCAGGTTTTCACCAAGAATAACCACCGCCCCCATCACCGTTATTACCGGTTGGGACGCCTTAATTGGCCCTGTCAATGTCAGCGGCAAGTGCTTCACTGCCGAATACCCTGTCCACCATGATGCCAGTACCAACACAGACTTCAACGCCACCGCCCCATGTTCCTCCACCCGTAAGGGCGCTACATACAAAAGGGCATCTTCTGAGAAATGCCCCTTTTTTGACAACCATAGTAACGGCAATAGCACCAGTCCTCCCATGCACGTATTAAAGTACAGGATAGGTAGCACCGCATTCCCCCTCAGTGAAATCTTTTTACATACCTCATAGCAGCCAAGCAGGACAGCCGACAAACCCGCAAGACCCAACCACATTTATTTAATACACATAGTCGGCTTTTTCCAGGAACTCATAACTTTCCTTGAGGCCCTTCACTGCATCGTTATCGGTAAATTCCTCCACCTCCACATACCAGTTTTTGATCCCGTTAGTCTTCATCTGTGCAAAGATGGGCTGGAAATCCATCTTCTCACTCCTTCCTATCTCCTGCACATCCTTGATATGGATAGCGTTGATCTGATCGCCGCGCTCCGTGAGAAATTGCACCGGATTGCCTCCTCCCTCCTGGCACCAATATACATCCAGCTCAAACTGCACCACCTCCCTGTTCACATGATCCATCAGGAAATCGAAGACCCTTTCCCCCTCTATCATTCCGAACTCAAAGGCATGATTGTGATACCCGAAAGCAATTCCAACCTGAGACGCCAATAACCCTATTTCGTTGAAATAATCGCAATACCTCTTCAAGTCATCCCCCGTCGTACCGGCGTTTATCGGCATCCATGGGAAGATTAAATGGGCCGCACCCACCTCCGCATGCGCTTCAATCGCTCCCACCCACCAGGACATTACCTCGTCTTCCTTGCCTGCCTCCAACATCTTCCCCACATGCGCGCTCGTACAGCTCATTCCCAAATCATGCACCCTTTTGCGAAATTCCGCCGGTTCAAAACCATAAATCATGCCCTCTTCATAGTTCGCCGTCTCTACATGCTTGAACCCCGTCTTGGAAACCAACTTCATGGCTGCCTCTATACCCTCCTTCGCCACCATTTCACGTAGCGAATAGAGCTGGATGCCCATGTATTTCCCTTCATGTTCCTTCAACCCTTTGCAGGAAGACAGCCATCGGGGAGCAATCAATCCTCCCGCCGCCAGTAAACCTGCCTGTTTCAAGAAATCCCGTCTCTTTTCCATAATCTGTTGATTTTTTAGCGACTAAACACTTCCAAAGATAAAGATTTTCGGATATTTGTGAGCTACAATTCGCACAGTCATGAAACAGTTGGTTACGCTCTCCATGCCAGTCTACAATGTAGCACCTTATATCGAAAAGGCGTTGCTTTCGGCCTTAAATCAAACGTATGAGGAGATAGAATTTATTGTCGTCGATGATAAGGGTACGGATAACTCCATGGAAATTGTCAGGAATATCATCGCCGGACACCCGCGTGGCAAGGCAGTAAGGATTATTGACCATCCGATGAATATCGGTCTCGGTGCAGGAAGGAATACAGCCATTGATAATGCCCGGGGAGACTATCTTTTTTTTATGGACAGCGATGATGAAATCACACAGGACTGCATCCAAAAGCTGTACGACGAAATGAAGAGAAGCAACGTCGATTTTGTACAGGGTTCGAGGACTACGCTTTGTCTTGATCATACCATACCCCCCCCCATAAACATATATTAAAGAATGGGAGTGCTCTTGTAGAAAGAAACAAAGCACATATAATTAATAGCCTCCAACCTATTACTGCTTGGAATAGGCTCTACAAGATTTCTTTCCTTCGCAATAATCATATCCGGTGTATTCCTCATGATTTACATGAAGACGTTTATTTTACTTTTCAAGTAGCCGTAAAAGCTAACGCTTACAGCGTGATTCCAGACGTTACATATCTACACCGCAATTTAGAACGGCTGTACAATTCCGGTATAAAAAAAGCAGTCTATTCAGAAAACAATACTTGATGCTCGCACATATTGTAGAACAAACTTTAAGTAGATATTTATGAAAACAAAATACCCAGTACTCACAAGATTCTTATCAACTTAAAAAGCTAATAAACAACGAAATGGATACAGAAAAAATCCAGTGTAAATGTACCCTATTCATATATACTGAGCAATGAGAACAATATTAATTGTCTTTCCTGTCGTCCGGGCTTCTCGAAAGCTTAACCACTTATGTGCAATAAGAGACTTCATTAATGTCGATGATGTGTATGCATATAAGATGTATCCGAACTCGCACATGGCTAATGCAGATTATGCTTATGTGAAAGAAAAACTTAGATTATCAGATACCTATTTTAAAGTGCTTATATTAAGCACTTCTTCTGATAAAAACATAAAATTCTTCTAATCATGCAAACACTAAATGAAAAAGAACACCGGTATGTTACGGAAGTGATGACAAACAAAGCTCTCAAATTGAAAGCGTGTGAATTGTCACACTATGTATTGATCGAAAAATGGGATAAAATAAAGTCGGAGAGTGCAACACTCTCCGACTTCGAAAAGGAAGTCATTTTAATAATGGTATTCCTCAGTAGTATGCGAGGGATATATAAGACTTCTGTCATCAATTGCTTTGGGTATTACAGAATACAAGTTAGACAGCCTTTCGGATACCTTTATCACTGCAAGACTGTTGGCACTACTCAATTGGATGCAGATGCATTGATTGAATTGGAAAGCGCATTGAATATAAAGATCTTACCTCATACCCTTTCTTCTCGAATAAGAAAGTGGTGCCCGCTAATGCAAGCTGCACCAATCCGAGTTGCCGTATACACTTGGATAATAGGTAATATTATTGTTTGGGGGTTTTTGTGGTTATTCGACAAGTAATGTTCAACTCAATAATTGTACCGATTACGGAATACATTAACAACAAAAAAAAGAGAGATGGAAGCAAATGAAAAGTTCAAAGTGTACAGACACATAGAACAAGACAGAATTTACATTTTTGACAAAAAGAAGGTTGTCGAGAATGGGTGTTTAAACGACACATACGACCACGCTGGCAATCGTGTAGATGAGATTCAGCATTCATATGTGTTCGAGGAGAAAATGTATGCAGACGGTGAATGGGAGGCTACGATTAAACACAATATTGAGGACTTATTGCAGTTCTGCAAAAGTCATGAGATTGATGTCAAGGGCTTCGAAGACGATGAGGAGGTTATTATAGAAAGCATTGAAGAATTTATTAAAGAGAATGGAGAAAAGGAATGCAACTGTGATACTACATATGTGAATTATTTTGATGGAAGTAATTGGGCAACACATATTTTGAAGTGCGAACTATATGAAGGGCTTTGTCTTTTTGAAGAAGGGGGCCATAAACCCCAGCTGGGCTAACCTCACACAAAAGGTGGAAAAGATTTTCTGCCAGAGGGGGGGGGTGTTTAGCACGAAGAGCACCCTCTTTTTTGAACTTTGTAGGTTGGATGCGGGTTTCAGAGGGGTGTAACAAACTTATGTAACAAACTTTTTTCAAGAACCCGCATCCACACTACTTTTCAAGATGTATGTAACAAAGTGTAACAATCTATTGTGTCAGGGATTTTCCGCACCAGGACTACAACACAAGAAGATGTAACAAACTATTATGTGTATATAGATATATATGATATATAGAAAAATAAATTAGTGTTGTACACACGCGTACGCGCGAGGCATGTATAACGCGTAAAAATATATATGCGCGTATAGGGAAAGTTGGTGTTTTTGTTACACTTTGGGATAAGCTACACAGAATCAGTGGATTAGATGTGTAACAAACTTTTTTGGGTTGTTACATAAAAGGCTAAGTGCTTGAATATCAGTATGGAGTTTGTTGCGTCTTGTTACGCTGCTCAAAGTTTGTTATACTTACCCTGTGTTTGTATAAGTGTGCCTTGCTGACGCCGGGATGCTCCCGCCCTTATATCAACGATTTTTTAAGTGATATCTATTTGAAGGACAAAGATACCTGCCGCGACGGCATCCTCTTTTTGGGCTACTGCATCGCAAAACTGCCGTTGTTCGGGAAGATTCTTTTCCTTGACTTCTACCGCCTTTGTTTCAAGATACGCCGTATTATAAGAGGCAATACCATAACCAAAGTCCTTTACAAAAGATAACTTCCGCCCTGAGCGAGCGCCCGCAGTTTATCTATAAAAAAAGTAGGACCTCATGGAAAGTTCAATGAAACACCTACCTTTGCCCCGTCTCATGAACTCTTAATTGGTAACCTCTTTAAAAATGCATCACACCATGAAAACAAAGCTTTTCCCCTCGCTCTTTACCGGCTTCCTCTTCGCCCTCCTCTTCTTCGCCCCTGCCCTGCGCGCCGCCGCTTTCCCTGACGGCGATGAACCTCCTGCTCCCAGCGATGATACTCCCCTCACCAAAGAAGAAGCCTTCAGTATCTATGTCAACGCTGAAAATGCTTACTTCATCGCTAGAAACGATTCTGTTGTAAAGGCCAACGCTCACACCATTGCCCTTGCCGATTCCTCCTCCAAAGCGCAAGTTCTCGCTAAAGCGCAAGCCGATACCCTCTCTACTCTCACCGCCTACACCGAAGCCAAGGCGGATTCCTCCTCCACTCTCCGCGCTTACAACAAAGCCAAGGCCGATTCCACCACCAAAGCCCAAAAATACATTGATGCCAAGGCCGATTCTACCTCCAAAGCACAAGCCTACACCCGCGTGCTTGACGCCTATAACAAAGCTAAAACCGATTCCACCGCCACGCTCACTGCCTACAACAAAGCCAAGGCTGATTCCATCGCCCTCCGCTCTCGTATCTTCCAATACCACGCCGGTATTTATACCGCCGCCGTTAACGCCCTTAATGCCCTCCCCAACCGTAGCGAAACCATTACCCCAACACCCTCTGGACACCAGAACACCCTCGGATACCAGAACTTAACCGTCAACAATGCCACCACTACCCTTGAAGATGCCAAATCCGTTATCGCCTCCATTTATAGCGGTCAATTTTCACCTAACGCCTCTCACACCGCTAAAGAAAGTGCTTGTACCGTTGCCGCTACTGCTTCCACCTCACATTCCCCCGTTGCTGCCGTTTACACCGCCGCTGCTAAAGCCTACAAGCTTGCCGCCTCCATCTCCACAGGCGCCGACAGCATCAAATCACAGGGTATCAAAGATGCCGCCGCCTTGGCCCACCTAATCCCTCAGTCAGTTATTACGTACATTGAAAATCCCGGCCGATATACCACTGCCGCCGATTCCACTGCCGCCCACACTACCGCCGATAATGCCAAAGTTCAAACTGATGCTTCTCACGGTAGCTATGGATCCGCACGTGACTCCTTCCCTCTCATCGCTTATCGCACAGGTTTCCTTCCCATACATACCATCCTTGATACCGCCGCCACCGTCTTCTCTGCCGCCGCCACTGTTGCCGCTACTCTCCCCAATCCCACCACTGCTATCTACACTCTCACCGAGTCCATCCCTGCACTCGGATACGCTGAGCTTACTCTTCAAAAATCCATTGGCGCACTTAAAGATTCCGTCACCAAAACATTCCTCGCACTCCCCGCCCTCCTCGAAGCAGCGCCCTCTCCCACTGCCGCTCAAGATTATAATAGAAAAGCTGACGCTTATAAAAAAGCCGCTGACTCTCTCTCGGCTTGCGCCGCCGCTCTCAACTCCTCTAACCCCGTCTACAAAGCCGCCTACACGGCCGCCTTTGCTTACTCCGCCGCCTCCTCTGCCGACCGTGCTGCCACCTCTGCCACCTCTATCGTTGACCGTAACGCCGCCTATGTTACCGCCATTGGCGACATCAATAATGCCGTCTCTGCCGCCTATTCTGCCGCCAAAACCGCCCGCGCCACCGGCGCTACCACCGGCGATAACGCCTACGCCTACTTTAGCGCGCTCCTTAACTTCACTGCCGTTGCCTATACCACCCAACAAGCCGCCCGTGCCCAACAAGCTGCTGTCAGCGCTTACCAACCTGTCCCCGATTCCCTTGCCGCCGCCCGTACTGCCGCTCAAGCTGCCGTCGATTCCCTTGCCGCCGCTCGCACTGCCGCTCAAGCTGCCGTCGATTCTTTGGCCGCTGCCCGCACTGCCGCTCAAGCTGCTGTCGACTCTCTGGCCGCCTATCGTACCGCCACTCAAGCTGCCGTCGATTCTCTGGCCGCCTATCGTACCGCCCTTACCACCTTTTCCGCTGACACCACTGCTTATAATACCGCCCTTATCACCCTTGCCGCCGCTACCCTTGCTTATAACACCGCCCGCACCACTGCTCAACAAACCTATACCGCCGCCCGTACCGCCTGGGCAACCTATCAAGCCCTTGTCGGCAATTCTATCGAACCTGTATTTCCCTCTCTCCCCTTCCTCCCCGCCGAAATCTATACGCTCACAGGGGTCTACGTAGGTTCCGCCACCGAAGGGCTTCCTGCCGGTATATACCTTATTAAAAGAGGTGATACTGTGACTAAAGTACTCCTCAAGAAGTAAGCCTCTACCTCCTTGTCATGCACAAGTTATCCGCTGTCCTGCTCGCCGCCGCGCTGACCATAGCGTCGGTCGGCGCGCAAGACACGTCTTATGTCTTCACCCTTGAAAAAACTCTCCCTATTACCTCTATCAAGCATCAGCAGCGTACAGGTACCTGTTGGTGTTTCTCTATGCTGGCCTTCCTCGAATCGGAACTCCTCCGGCAGGGTAAAGGTGAGTACGACCTCGCCGAAATGTTCGTAGTCAGCCATACTTACCGCGATAAGGCTGACAAATATGTCCGTACCCATGGAACAACCTGCTTCGCCGAGGGAGGTTCCTTCTATGACGTCCTCTACGCCGTGAAACGTTATGGGATAGTCCCCGAAACTCAAATGCCCGGCCTTGATTACGGCGAAACACAACATGTTCATGCCGAATTGATAGCCGGTGCACGTGGTTTCCTGGATGCTATCCTGACTAACAAAAACAAAAAACTCTCCTCTGCGTGGAAACCTGCCTTCAACGGTCTTATTGACGCCTATCTCGGTACGCTTCCCGAAACCTTTCTTTACGAAGGACGATCGTTCACTCCCCTTTCCTTCGCTCGAGAGATAGGCCTCAATGCGGACGATTATATCTCCCTGACCTCTTTCACTCACCAACCTTATTACGAAGCCTTCGCCCTTGAGATCCCCGATAACTGGCGCTGGTCAAGTTCCTACAATATCCCTTACGATGAGTTCTTTGCACTCTTTGACCATGCTATTGAGAACGGTTTCTCCATCGCCTGGGCAGCCGACGTCTCCGAAGAAGGATGGAGTCGTAAAAACGGTATAGCGGTCTTTCCCCGTGATACTGTAATTACTCCCGCTATGCGCTCTCTGTCCTATGACGATTACCGTACCACTGATGACCATGGAATGCAAATCTACGGTATCGCCCGCGACCAACACGGCGATAAATTCTATCTCGTAAAAAATTCATGGGGAACCAACAATCCTTATCAAGGCACTTGGTATGTCTCCGACGCCTATGTTGCCGCCAAAACTATCAATATCCTTCTTCACAAAGACGCTCTTCCTCTCTCCCTCCGTAAAAAACTTCGTATGTAAGACTTTCCTTAGATACCGGGGGAGGATACTTCAAGCGAATAATCCTCCGGTTCGGGAGGAAATGCCTTGCGGATATGGTGCGTCAAGACTACACAGTCGTCAATCGTTACCGGCCTCGGCGCAGACACAGTTACGGTGACACGATTCACAGGCCGTACCCGTACGGCCGCTACGGTCAGGTCGGTACCTTCAACCCCCTGTTCGGCGATCTGCCGGATTATTTCCGCATCTATCATATCTTTTCTTTCGTTTTTCAGGGAAAAAAGCCGCTACCTTTGGGCAACCAAAGTAATAGAAAATCAATCATGATAACCTACATACGCGGAGAGTTTAAAGACTTGCAGCCTGCACGGATCGTGGTAGAAGCCGCAGGGATAGGTTACGAAGTGAATATCTCCCTGAATACTTACAGCGCTCTGTCAGGGCAAAGCCAGGGATTGATCTATGTACACGAAGTGATCCGCGAAGATGCGCACCTCTTATACGGCTTTGCCCAAGAGGGAGAACGCCACTTGTTCCTCCTATTAATATCCGTCTCAGGGGTCGGCCCCAATATGGCCAGAATGATACTGTCTTCCTTGTCCCCCGAAGAGCTGGTACACGTGATAGGAGTTCAAGACGAACGCGCCCTGAAAGCTGTGAAAGGGATTGGTCTCAAAACTGCACAACGTATCTTGGTGGATCTGAAAGATAAAGTGCAAACCCTGGGACAAGGCTCTCTGTCGGCAATAGATAGACAGATCGTCGGCGGAGTAGGACAGGCGGCAGAAGAAGCTATATCGGCACTGGTGATGTTAGGTTTCCAGACAGCGGCAGCGCGGAAAGTGATAGGAGAACTGGTTAAAGAATCACCGGCCATGTCGGTAGAAAAGATGATAAAAGATGCATTACGGAGATTGTAAATGGTTGCCCGTAGCCTTTCTTTTCGTCACAGGGATACAACAGGTGACAGCCCAGAAAGTATACAGTCTGGAACGGTGTATCGTCACAGGACTGGAAAGGAACTACGGCTTGCGGATAGTCCGTAACGCAGAGACAGTAACCCGCAACAACGCTACGCCCGGGAATGCCGGTTATCTGCCGGATTTGGAAGTCGAAGGAAGTCTCTCTGACGGTGCATGGATAGATGCAGGATTGAGCTTAAACTGGACGCTTTTCGACGGGTTTGCCATACAAGCTTCCTATGTACGGTTGAAGGAATTGCAAGCCATGGGAATGTTACGCACCAGGCAAGCCATAGAAGATTTCGTGGCCGAAATAGCAGGGGAATATTATAATCTGATACGCCAACAGACACGCTTCAACAATGTGCGCACATCGTTTGAACTGTCAAAGGAACGGCTAAGGATCGTGGAGCAACGCTACCGGATAGGTTCCATGTCACGATTGGACTTGCAGCAGGCGCAAGTGGATTTTAATGCCGATAGTTCGTCGGTATTGACCCAACGGGAGACCGTACACCGTTGCCGGATACGCCTGAATGAATTGATGGCGCTGGAAGATGTGGAAGCAGTGACTGTACCGGCGGATTCAACGATAGATTTGCGTTGCGCCTTGGGAAATGAAGAGGAGTTGTGGGTAAATACATTGGCGGCAAATACCGGTCTTCTCCTAACAGAGGGTGAGCGCAGGGTATCGGAGTTGGAGTATCAACGGTTGCGGGGACGGAATTACCCTTATCTGAAAGCGACGGCAGGCTATGGCTACTCGGCACGGTGGGACAAACTGAAAAGTGATAATACAGGCACCGGACTGAATTACGGATTGACACTTGGGATGACCTTATTCGATGGATTGAACAGGAGGCGGGAACAGCGTAATGCCCGTTTGGAAATAGAGAATAGTAATTGGCGTTATGCCGACCTTGAACTGTCGTTGCGTGCGACCCTGAGTAACCTTTGGATGTCCTACCAAAATAATCGAGACTTGTGTAATTTGGAACGTGCCAATTCCTTAGTGGCGCAGGAATACTACGCAATAGCGATTGACCGTTATAAGTTGGGAGATTTGTCGGGGATAGAACTTCGGGAAGCTCAAAGTAAACTGTTGGACGCGGAAGAGCGACGTTCTATCGTGGAATACAATACAAAACTGTGTGAAATCTCTCTGCTCCAATTGAGCGGGAGGATTTCGGAGATATGGCAATAGGAATGAAGGAAAGAGCCGGTTACATCTTGCTTTATGCAGGAATCATGTCAATAGCCTGGTTACCGTTGTGGATATTGTATGGACTGTCGGAAGGATTGTACGTATGGATCAGGTATGTGTTGCGGTATAGGAGAAAGGTGGTTCGGGATAATCTTACCGCCTCATTTCCCAATATGAGTGAAAAAGAACGGTTACGAATAGAGAAAGCCTTCTATCATCACTTTGCGGACTATATCGTGGAAGTGGTGAAGCTTGCTTACATCGGAAAGGAGGAAATACAGCGACGGGCAAAATTGAACAATCCCGAGGTAGTAAACGGACTGTTTGAAGCAGGGCATACGTGTGTGGTATTGTTGATGGTGCACTACGGTAATTGGGAATGGTTTTCAGCGTCACAAGAGTTATTGGAAGGGGAGACGTATCAAATATACAAACCCTTGCATAACAGAGCAATGGATCGCCTGTTTATTAAGTTACGTGAACGCTTTGGATCGTACGGAATGAAACGGAATGATGTCTTCCGTGATATGGTACGAATCAAACAAAAAGGTCAAAGGGCTGTGGTCATTTTCCTGGCCGACCAGCGTCCGGCTTTAGCTAACGTGCACTATCGTACATCTTTCCTTAATCGGGATACATCTATGTTGACCGGAGCGGAACGGATTGCCCGCAAACTGGGTTTCCCTGTCGTTTTTCTGGATACGCGCAAAGTGAAGAGAGGGTATTATACGGTGAATTTTGAATTGCTTACCGACAAACCTTGTGAAATGCCTGAGAATTGGATAACGGAACAATATGCGCGGCGGGCGGAAGCCTGTATACGACGTGATCCTGCTTATTGGCTTTGGTCTCACAAACGCTGGAAGTATGTATGAGCAAGTGAGTGTGCTTATCTTGACATGGAATGGACAAGCGTTGTTGAAGCGTTTCCTTCCATTCGTGAAAGAACATAGTAGAGAGGCTACAGTGGTAGTGGCGGATAATGGTTCTACGGACAGGTCGGTAGAGATGCTCCGGAAACTGTTCCCGGAGGTGAAGGTGATTACATTGGATCGTAATTACGGGTTTGCAGAAGGATATAACAGAGCGATAGCACAGATAGAAACAAAGTACACAGTTCTCCTGAACAACGACGTAGAAGTGACGGAGGGTTGGATGGAAGCGCCTTTGTCGGTAATGGAGGCGAATGAACGAGTGGCGGCGGTGCAGCCGAAAATACTGTCGGAGCGCGAGCGAGGGCGTTTTGAATATGCAGGGGCTGCAGGAGGTTACATAGATAAATACGGTTATCCGTTTTGTCGGGGAAGGATAATGGAGGTGACGGAAGAGGATCAAGGGCAATACGATACGGAGATTGAGGTTGTATGGGCAAGTGGTGCTTGCCTGTTCGTTCGTACGGCGATATATAAGAAGGAAGGAGGACTGGATGGAACCTTTTTCGCCCATCAGGAAGAGATAGATTTCTGTTGGCGCTTACGAAATAGAGGTTATAGTGTAGTTTGTACGCCCCGGGCGGTTGTCTATCACGTAGGTGGAGGAACTCTACAGGCGGAACATCCCCGAAAAACGTTTCTAAATTTCAGGAATAACTTGTTGATGTTATATAAAAACCTGCCGGAAGAAAAACTATGGGGTGTAATGCGGGTTCGATGCTTGTTGGATACGGCAGCAGGTTTGAGATATGCACTATGTGGAAAGTGGAAAAACGCATTGGCGGTATGGAAAGCTTGGCGGGAGTTCAAACGGATGAGACTATCATACGCAGAGGTACAAAAAGAGAATAGAAAGAAAATGATTGTGCGGAGTATAATAGGAAAAGGGTGTTTACTGTACCAATATCACGTGAGGAAACGGAAACGGTTCACGGAATTAAGTACAAGGGTTTTGGGACTGTGCTTATTGAGTACAATGGCGGTTTTGGGACAAAAGGGAATAGGAACATACTACGACGTAGAAGCATGGACAGGAGGGGGGACAGGTAAAGTATTACCTTTTTGGATGGTGAGTAACCGGTACGGAGTTGTGCCGTTGCAATCGGGGAATGGCTACATAAGAGGGAAAGCAGTACATCAAGGATTGTGGGGAAAGGATGTGCATTGGGACGTGGGAGCAGATATAGTGGTGACGCCCCGCCAGGGAAAAGCCTATATACAACAGGCTTACGGAGGATTACGGTATAAGGGATGGAAGTTGATGCTTGGGGCGAAGGAACGATATGTATCATTATGGGATAAAAATCTCAGTTCGGGAGATATGATACAATCGGGTAATGCACGGCCGATGCCGGAACTGAACCTCGCCGTTCCACAGTTTGTGGAATTTCCGTGGATTGGACAATGGTTACAGTGGAAAGGAGAGTTTAGTGTAGCCTGGGCGGTAGATAAGGGATATCTGGCGTCTTCCACAAAGGACGACTATTACATAAAGGATGTACTCCGTCACAATAAAAACCTGTTTCTACGACTAAGTGATCAACGGAGAAATATACCCCTGTACGCTACCGTAGGGGTTCGACATACTGCACAATGGGCCGGAAAGCATCCGAAATATGGAAAGTTACCGCAATCATTCACCGATTTCCTGCGTGTTGTGGCCGCACGACCGGGAGGAGCGAGTGCACTCGAAACCGACAGGATCAATGTGCTTGGTTCTCATCATATAGCGTATGACATGCAGCTTGGATACGACCGGAATAATTGGGCGATACAGATGTATTATCAACACATTGCTGCCGATAAATCGGGGACGGAGTTCGCTAATGGGATAGACGGCTTATGGGGAATCCGTGGAGACTTGCCATTTAATGGATTGCGGAAAGTGGTGATAGAGTATGTGACGACGCGTCATCAAAGCGGACCCTTTCATTTCCTTGATTTTGATCATAAAGAATATTCTGCACGGGGAGGAGGCGGTGATAATTACTATAATAATGGTGTCTATGTCAATGGACATGCCCACTTTGGACGGGCTGAGGGATCACCCTTGCTTCCTTCGCCGGAATACAACGATGGCGGGCGGCAAGGTTTCTTAAATACTCGTATTCTGGATTGGCATTTAGGGATGGAAGGGCAACCTGCCGCATTGTTATCTTATCGTTTGCTCTGTACCTTAATGAACGGATGGGGAACGCATGGTGTACCTTTCTTGCACAAAAAAACAGGCCTGTCATTCCTTACAGAGGCGAGTTATGTTTTACCTCATCATCCCTCCCTCACCTTCGTTGCGGCTTTCGCCGGTGATACCGGTGATGTTTTCGGTATTCCTGCCTATGCAGTTTCCTTCTCTTTTCGTTGGAAAATACTGTGATCGTGAAAAACTTAGCTCATCTTAGATGAAGGGCGGCTACCACATGAGTGTTGTGTCCTGCTTGATGGCTATGCGGTAAGAGATAACGCTCTTAATAAAATCATTCTTAAGCAATAAGTAGATGTTGCTTTATGAATGAAAAGAATTACTTTTGTGATACTGGATTGAAACGGGTTACTGATAGTTTCAATCGAAAGGGGGCAGTGGCGTATAGATAAATGAAGAGTGAAACATGAGACAGATTCTAAACACAAGCATATATAACCTCCGGCATCCGGATGTTATTCTTGTGTGTAGAGCATGGCTCGCAAGGGAAAGGGGGCCTCCATAGCTTTTCAAGAGGGGGACTTGGATGAAGTATGGTTCACTTTTATACTAATAGTAAAAAAACAATAAAACAATAAAAGAGTAAAAAATTTAACAAAAATAGTTTTACTGTCCTTAGGGATCTCATCTTCCTTACAAGCGGATGAGTATCAGCCTTTAACGATCAAAACTATACCTCCTTCTCCCGCTGTCCCCAGTGAGCCGAAGGAAGAGGAGTATGGGCCTGAGACGAAGTATTTTATAGCTCATCCTGCATTAGGAGGTGATGTAGTTATTAAGTCTGCTACCGTAGGATACAACGGCACAACGAAGTTTAAAAACTTTGTTGTTGAGAGTGTTTCTACTGGTGAATACTATTTGGACACTTGGGTTTCTTCCTCTCTTACAGGGAAGGGTTATTCCGAGTTCTCCGTCAGTGTCAATGATAAAGCACTGAAGGATGCAACTTTGAAATCTTCTGTGAGTACATGGGAAGGTGTTCCCTTGACGGATAGAAAAGGGGACTTTGTACGTATCCCTCTGAAAGCCGGTGTAAATACGATATCTCTGTCCTCTTCACTTTTACTACCTAATGTAGAGTTTATTAAACTGTCTCTGAATGAGGCGAATAGAGGTATTTCCGATGAGGGATTCAAGAAACGTTTAGAAGAGATTGCTTTTGAACGTGAACATAGTATCCCTTTTATTGTGGATCCGACCAGTAGCATTCATAGAGACTCCCAACCTCCGTTGAAATCCGTCGGCGCGGAAGAATATTCATTTACGTTCAATCAACCATTGTTGTATTCCACTTATGTTGATTATTATTTTTCCGCAGGGGAAAATGTCGAAGTGGTGACTTCCAATGGAGGCGCTTATGAACACGTCATACACTTGTTCAGTAAGTCATATCCTGCATCGTATACTTGGACCCAAATGGTTTATTCTAAAGATAGAGGAACTTTAGGAGGAACTTTGTCTGCCCTCATCCCCGTAACAGGTATTTATCGAATATTTCTACGATCTTACCGACAGTTCTCTTCCGGAACAGTCACTCTTACAATTAAAGTTAATGGGACTACCATAAGTATACAAACCAATGCGCCCATCTCAGGGGGTGGAATTCGTGTTACAAATAAGGGTACAAGTATAAACAACTACTTCACTTGTAAATTATCTCCAAGTGGCGCTGATACGTATCTTTGGTTAGAAGATGATACAAATCTACCGGGTAATATTATAGCCTACAACGACAGTTACTCAGGTACCGGTGATTTTAACTGGGGATGGGCATCAAGGATTAAGACAAATTTGACTAACGTAGCAGCCGGATTGGTTTCATCGTATAGTTCGTATGTGCCTTTGGGGTCTACCTTTGATTTATATTTAGGAATAAGGGAAGGAGATATAATGTCTTACTTCCCGAACTTAAAAGCGGATGATGCAATTCGTTCAGCGCCGTCTTCAAGTACGTACAATTGTATTAGTTGGACAATAAATAGGATTAATTATTGGGAATGGCCGTTGAATCCTTCTTCTTCTTATTATAATGCAGATCCATTAAAGGCTTTCGATCTTTGCTATACAAGTAATGGGTATACCCGGACAGGCGCAGATTCATTGAATGCTGCTGTGGCTTTGTGGGCATTGTCCGGATCATTTACGCATGGTTCTATTACGAAGAACACGTACCTTCCTAATGTCCCCCACGGTTATGATTGGGAAAGTAAACCCGGTTCACTGTCGCGTACATTGCATCCGAGACATGCTTTGAATGGTTCAAGCTATGGTTCAATTCTCTATTATTACAAACCACAATATACTTAGAGAGAGATACCTGCCGAGGAGGTTGAGTTTTCGCAAGAAGATTTAGCTCAGATAAATGCCCTCGTTGAAACTCTTCCCGCAGAAGTAAAGAAGGAATTCCAAATTCTGTATACTCAATGGAGCAAAACTTTCTATTCAGAGTACAGTGATTTGCGTAAATATGCAGAGTCTGAAGCTTATCTCGAACTGTTGAAATTCCTATCTTCTCTTGGAGAAAAAGGTTGGCCATTGATTATAAAAGATTTGGCTGAAGGAACTATTTTTAGTGTAAACCTGTTGGAAGATTTGACTTTCACCAGGTATCGTTACATTATGGACGAGATAAGAGAACGTAACAAAGCGCGAGCTTTTGTGGACGGTAAATATAATATCTTACCATCTCTCTATTCCAATGTAGTAGAATACTCAAAACAGTTGCTTATTATACTACAAGGCGGTAGCCCATTTAGAAAATTGAAGGAGTATACGGTAATTGATAATGGGGTACGTGTACGGTACATGGATGGTGTACTGAGTATAGTGAACTTGGAAGGGTACACAGGTACGGTTTACACATCCGAAGGGCAGGTAGTGACTACATTTGTGGTGACAAGTACCAATGATCAGCACAGTATATCTCTTCCAAAAGGCATCTACATCGTAGAATTAACAGGTAGTAAAAAGTTTGTTCAGAAGATTTTTGTCGAATAAATATTACTTTCGTAGTTAATTGTATAGCGCGACTCTTTCTAAGAAGTCCGGAAACTTTGTCTGTTTCCGGACTTCTTTGTTACTTTGTTACTCAGACTGACAGATGGAAAGAAAAATGGGACAGAAGAGAACAAAGGTTCGTTTTGGGGTGATTGGAACGAACTACATCACGGGAAAGATGTTGACAGGAGCAAAGGAAGATGGACGTTTTGTATTGACTGCCGTTTGTTCGCGGACAAGAGAAAGAGGAGAGGCTTTTGTACAAGAACAGGGATACTCTTTGGAAAGAGGCGAACTAAAAGTATTCACTTCGGTAGAAGAGATGGTAGAAAGCTCTTTTGTAGATGCCGTATATGTGGCCTCACCCAACAGTCTGCATGCTCAACAGAGTATCCTTTGCATGAAGCGGGGAAAACATGTTCTCTGTGAAAAACCATTAGCCTCGAATGTAGCAGAGGCCGCCGCCATGATTACTACTTCCCTTCAATATGGTGTGACGCTGATGGAAGCGATGAAACCTACGCTGACGCCTAACTTTCTTGCTCTTCGTGACAATCTGTACCGCATAGGTACGATACGTCGTTATTTCTCCTGCTACTGCCAATATTCCTCTCGCTATGACGATCTGAAAAACGGTATCGTGCAAAATGCTTTCAACCCTGCCTTATCTAATGGGGCTATGTCCGATATAGGCGTTTACACTGTTTATCCGATGGTTGTGTTGTTTGGTTATCCGAAACGTATCGAAGCAACGGGAATTCTCGTGCCTTCAGGTACCGACGGGCAAGGTACTGTAAATTTCCTCTATGATGAGATGATCGGTACTGTACTCTATTCTAAAATAGCCGATTCTTTTCTCCATACTGAATTTCAAGGAGAAGAAGGAACAATTATGCTTGACCGCATCAATGTCATTAGTCGACTCACTCTCACTTCTCGCTCCGGAAGAGCGGTTGAAGACTTAACACGTCCTGTTGAGAAAAACGAGTTTTATTATGAAATCTCTGAATTTATTGATTTGCTACTGGCCGATAAGCGGGAATCAGTCGTCAATAGTCATTCTAACTCATTGAGTACCATTAAAATTATTGATGAAGTGCGTCGCCAGTTAGGGGTTTCTTACCCCGCGGATGTGCATCCCTTCACATGAACAATAGGGGCGAAAGGTGAAGAATCGCTGTCAGGAGGCTAAACAAGAATTTCCTTGTGGGGTTGAAATATTTTTCGTGCGGAACGAACGGTAGTGCTATATTATTGCTTAGCTTTGCGGTGCGCTGATAGCGCTCGGACGGAAATATATGGACTTAATGGTCACAGAATATGAAGAGGTTGTGTTTCGTTCTGACAGTCTTATTTCTGCAAATAGCTTTCCTGGAAGCTTTTGCGCAGGGCGTAGAAGGGATTAAAGGTATCCCTATCTATGACGAGGGTACATATAGTAATGCAAGGAATTACTTGTTACGTGCTACCTATAGAGGTGGTGAAGGTGATTTCTTCCTTATGGAAAAAGGAGGATATCTTTATCTCTTACCTTCGACTCAGATGCCTGATTCCCCCGAAGGCCTGAATGAGATCTTGTGGAAGGTGACAGTGGAAAAAGGAGATGACAACATCACGGGCTTCTCCTATCGTTTCCGTACGGCTTTTTCTCTGCGTGATCTTGTCTTTCGCTCGGAAGAAGCTACCGCATCGGAGGCTGCCGCTTCGAACACAGCTAATCGCCTTGATGGAGATATTCAACAATGGCACCCTTCCTCTAAGTCGGGTTCCCCCTCCGACAATCTCTTTTATCATACCTTTTCCGGAGGAACAAGCGTGATTGTATGGGGAGTTTACGGGAATAAAGTGGTCCCTCGTTTATTCAAAAACCTTGGCGATGCACAAGCGGCGAGGGATGTCCTTACTATTACCCCTTGTAGAGTAGAGGGTTACATTCCTTTTTCGGTGAATGATTTGAATACCAACTTAGGAAAAAACGGCGTTTACAATGAGCTTACTCATGATGTCCGTGCTACTTCGGACAGTTATTTCCAAATTTCTTTTGCCTCCTCAGGGTTGGTGCCAGATGTACTCAATCGACGGCATTTACAAGCGCAGGGAGTAACCTATGGAGCATCTGAAGGATCTATAGTGCTCGCTAAGGAGGCTCATCAAGTTGATAGCACGTGGTTTTCTCTTTTGGTAAAAGATCAAGGTTATATCGTAGTGAGTCCTACTTCTACAGGAGCGTTGGAACTTAACTCTACTGACAAATGGCAAGATAAAACGTCCTTATCGGCAGGCGCTTACCTTTTTAATGTCCTTTATGATGGGAATACAGGACAGGTGTTTGTCCGGAGTAAACTCAATCCCACTGAGGATTTGACGCTTGGCGCCATTGCTTTCTATGTGGGCGGTGAGAATCAGTATGTGCCTGCTACGGTAGTGAATGGTGTCTATCTAATGCAAATAGTAGGAATTAATGACAATCGTAACTCGTGGAGTGATGAAACTCATCCGCGTAAAGGTAAATACCTTACTTTCTTACCGGACGGTTCCTTTGCGTTTGCCGACTATGGGGAACATTTACGGAAAGATCCTGCTGCTCAGTGGATCATAGAGGGAAATGTTTCTGTCGGTGAGGTGGTGGTAACTAATCGTGAGCGTGGAAAATATAGTGTCTCTTATTTTGGTGACGACCCGAGTCATGTCTTTAAAGGGTCAGCTTCCGGTACGATTTTCTTCCTCGGAACAGATACGTTACGCCTGGTACAACTTACTTCCGATTGTCTTAACGATCCTTATGCCGGTTATCACCATTTTGTGTCGGGTTTGTCAGGCAGTGAAGGTTTTACCTTTAAGTACTATCAAGGAAAAGGAAATCTTGGTGTCAATCTTTCAGGTGGTGACGATTACGTCTATATTACGAATAGCGATAGCCGTATCTATCCTGAGTTTGTAGCCAAAGAAGCATACGGATACACCACTCCGGCTAATACGGCTCTTGTGCCTCTTGAACGTTCTATCTATAAACTCAAGTACAATGGCCGTTATATTTCTTTCGATCCTGATGTCGCTGTGAACCGTCGTTATTTCTTACAGAATGATCCTGAACAAGCTGCTGTCTTTTTATTGAAGGAAACGTGGCGTGACAAAAATGGAGAACAGCAATATCAACTGTTCAATGCCCCTTATGCTTCAGGCCAATGGGCTGAGATAGATGATGTAACGGGTAAATATATCGCTCTACACACAAATGGTGTTATCACTAGCGGAAAAACACTTGTGATGGCCAAATTGGTTGGAGGTAGTTATGTTCCTATTGAATATGAGACGGAGGCTGAGGTACGGCAAATAGGTGATTGGGTAACACCTATACCCGTTAAAGGGGTGTCACGTTTTTATGCCAAGTATTCGATACCGCTCTCTTGGTTGAGTGTCAATAATACTGCTCAATCTGTTTTGAATGTAACGGATAAGAACTACCCGAAAGGGGAATTCGCTGTACAGGATCACTATCCTTCTCTTTATCGCAGTTTGACGTCAGAGAATGTTAAAGAAGAGCAGGAAATCCGTATTGAGAGCATTTTTACATCTGCTACTCTTGCTCCACAATCGACAGGAAGTTCTTCACTTAGTTATCTTGCAATAGAAGACCAATCACAGGGTGAGCTTGTGGCTCGTTATGTGCGTGGTGTCAAAATGCCTCAGTATTTACTTATGTCTGATGTAGAAGAGAAGATTGTGGGAAGGGAAATAGTAAGGACGGCCCGTTTTCTGCGTAGTCTTGCCGATTCAGTATCACTTTACCGTTTGGAAGGTAAAGATCCTGAAGCTTTCCTTTGGGAAGATAAGCCCCGGTTGGCCTTTGTTGAGGGAATATTGTCGGATGGGGATACTAAATTGACCGTTGCCGGTGAAACTATTCAAATTACTTACGCTGTTGAAGAGCAGCAAATCGAAGGAGAATCATCACCCCTTCTTTTCTCGTTACGTCTGGCCCCCGAAGGTGATGGAACTTTCTTGTTGGAAACACGTGGTGACGTATATAGTTACTATGGGAGTGGGCTTAATAGCTGGATAAAGATAATCAACGGTATTCCTGTGCTACATACGTCCACGTATGAAGAAGCAATCCTTGAAGGGGTAGAAATATTCACTGTGAAGAGTACTCTTTTGAAGGTGGCTGATGTGAAAGAAACGGCTGTCAAAGTGACAGCTTCGGAAGGAAATATCATAGTCTCAGGGGTCGCAGGAAGGAAATTAAAAATTATTAATCTATTGGGAAAAACTCTGATAAATGAAACGATAGTCTCTGATGAGACGATCTTGGATATTCCTTCGGGTTTTGTTGTCGTTTCTGTAGAAGGAGAAGAGCCTGTTAAAGTGCTTGTACATTAGTAGGATTTAGTAACTTTTTCCAATGGATGTAGCTACGGCCAATGAGTTGCGCCGGATTTTTGTTACATTTCTTAATGAAAGAAATTTTCGACTCACGAAGGAAAGGAATGCAATATTCGAGTATGTTTGTGAATTTGTCGGGCATTTTGAGTTGAGACAGTTGCAAAACAAACTTGAAGAGAATGTTTTCCATGTAAGTAAGTCAACGCTCTATACGACCCTTGATATTCTCATTAATGCCGGTATCCTTGTCAAACATCCGCTTACTCCTATTCCATTATACGAGTTGAAAAGAATGGCGGACAAACATGTCCACCTTTTTTGTATAGAATGTTGTTCTTTGACGGATATATCTGTTAGAAGTTTGCGTGTAGATGTACGACAGTTGAAGTTTCGCAAGTTTACTGCCTATTACCATAATGTGTATATCTTTGGACTTTGTAGTAAGTGTGCTTTTCGACTTCGTCAAGAGGTAGAAAGCAATAGATTAAAAAAGAGGCGACATGAGTGTTGATGTATTGCTGGGATTGCAGTGGGGCGATGAAGGTAAAGGTAAGATTGTAGATGTCCTTACGCCGTGGTATGATCTCATTGCCCGCTTCCAGGGGGGGACTAATGCGGGACATACTTTAGAGTTTGGAGGTAAGAAGTATGTGTTACGTTCTATACCTTCAGGCGTTTTCCAAGGTGGAAAAAAGAACTTGATAGGAAATGGTGTTGTTCTTGATCCGTTACTCTTTAAGGAAGAGGCAGAAGCATTGATCGCTGGAGGTTTGTCCGATATTCGAAAACGTCTCCTCATTTCTCGAAAAGCCCATCTTATCTTGCCGACCCATCGATTTCTGGATGCTGCCTACGAAAGTGTGAAAGGTGACAGTAAGATTGGAACTACCGGAAAAGGTATAGGCCCTGCTTACACAGATAAAGTCAGTCGGAATGGTGTTCGAGTTGGAGATATTTTGCAGGATTTTAATACCGTTTATCGTCAAGCGAAGGAACGTCATGAGGCGATACTTCGTTCATTTGACTATTCCTACGAATTACGTGAATTGGAAGAACGTTGGCTTGAAGGAGTAGCCTATTTGAAAACGTTTTCTCTCGTAGATAGCGAGTATTTTATCAATATGAACCTTACCGAAGGACGACGTATCCTTGCCGAAGGTGCACAAGGGACGATGTTGGACGTAGATTTTGGTTCATATCCTTTTGTAACTTCTTCGAGTACGATATGTGCAGGTAGTTGCATTGGGTTGGGTATTGCGCCGAAGCATATTGGAGAGGTTTTCGGTGTATTTAAAGCGTATTGTACGAGGGTGGGTAGCGGCCCGTTCCCTTCCGAACTGACGGATGAAACAGGGGATCGTCTCTGTGAACTTGGTCATGAGTACGGATCTGTTACTGGACGACGACGACGTTGCGGATGGATAGATCTTGTCGCTCTTCGCTATGCCATTATGGTGAACGGTGTCACACGTCTTATTATGATGAAATCCGATGTCCTTGACACTTTTGAGACTATCAAAGTGTGTGTTGCCTATACGATAGACGGGCGGCGTATGGACACCTTCCCTTACATGCTTCCTGCCGACTTACGTGCTGAATACGTGGATCTTCCCGGTTGGCAATCCGACATGACGGCAATAAATCAAAAGTCACAATTTCCACAGGCCTTTTCTCATTATATAGCTTTTCTGGAAGAGCAACTCGGGGTGCCTATCACCATCGTGTCGGTTGGCCCTGACCGTGAACAAACGATAATTTGTAAACCCGAACTTATAATTCAGTCTAACTAAATATTACTTACTATGCCAATCTCATGGATCATATTTATCGGTACCGCTATTCTTAGCTGGGTGGTCTCTGCCCGATTGAAACACAAGTTTGAGAAGTATTCACAGGTTCATTTGTCCAGTGGACTGACAGGGAAACAGGTTGCTGAAAAAATGTTGCGGGACAACGGTATTTTCGATGTTTCCGTAATTTCCGTTCAAGGACAATTGACCGATCATTATAACCCTGTGAACAAGACCGTCAATCTCAGTGAATCTGTGTATAATAGTGATAGTGTAGCGGCGGCAGCCGTAGCGGCACATGAGTGCGGTCACGCCGTTCAACATGCCCGTGCCTATGCCCCTCTGCAAATGCGTTCCGCTCTCGTACCCGTTGTTTCATTTTCGTCCAATATAATGACATGGGTTATTCTCGGAGGAATGTTAACACTTAATACTTTCCCTGGTCTTCTTTTGTTCGGTATCATACTTTTCGCTACCACCACACTGTTTAGTTTTATTACTCTTCCTGTGGAGATAAATGCCAGCCAGCGCGCTCTTGCATGGTTGAACGGAGCGGGTATTACTAATATTTATACGCATGACAAGGCAACGGATGCTCTTCGGGCGGCTGCTTATACTTACGTAGTGGCAGCTCTCGGCTCTCTCGCTTCTCTTTTATACTACGTGGCTATTTTTATGGGGAGAAACAGGGATTGACCCTGTTTCTGGAAATACATCTCTACCGGCCTATGCCTCGGTAGATGAATCCTATATCCTCCATCTCTTTCTTGTCATAGAGATTCCTGCCGTCTAAAATAAGGGGATGGCGCATTTGTTTTTTCACATCAGGCCATGTCGGCATCCGGAAGACTTTCCATTCCGTTACAACCAACAAGGCATCAGCCCCTTCCACGGCCGAATAGATATCGTCGGCGTAAGAGATAGCTCCACCCAGCTTATGAGCCGTTTCGGATATAGCTACAGGGTCATAAGCCTTAATTTTACAACCTGCTTCCAACAGTTTTGTAATTAACGTCAATGAGGGAGCTTCCCGTATATCATCAGTTTCCGGTTTAAACGCCAATCCCCATAGAGCAATACATTTCCCGCTTAATTCTCCGTAATACTCCATAAGTTTGGAGAATAACAACTGTTTTTGATCCTCATTCACCGCCTCTACCGCTTCGAGGATACGTAACGGATAATTGTAATCGGAGGCAGTTTTAATCAATGCTTTTACATCTTTGGGGAAACAAGATCCTCCATAACCGCAGCCCGCGTAAAGAAAACGGCTACCAATACGTATATCCGAACCCATGCCGGTACGCACCATATTCACGTCCGCTCCCACCCGTTCGCATAGGTTTGCAATATCGTTCATGAACGATATACGGGTAGCCAACATTGCGTTGGCAGCGTACTTTGTCATCTCGGCAGAGGCAACATCCATATACAAAACCCGGAAATTATTTAATAGAAAGGGTCTATACAGTTTACTCATCAGTTCTTTTGCACGATCGGACTCAATGCCTACCACTACACGGTCCGGACTCATGAAGTCTTTGATAGCAGCTCCTTCCTTTAGAAATTCCGGATTGGAAGCTATATCGAACGGAATTTTGACTTTGCGGGTAGCCTGTTCTTCGGCAATAGCGGCCTTTATATGAAGAGACGTGCCGACGGGTACTGTACTCTTCGTAACCAAAAGAATATAACGCTCCATATACTTGCCCACTGAGCGGGCGACGGATAACACATGACTCAAATCAGCGCTTCCATCCTCTTCCGGTGGTGTCCCTACGGCACAAAAAAGAACATCTACCTTATTCACAACGTCGCGGATATCCGTTGTGAAATGTAACCGCCCTGCTTCTACGTTACGGGAAACCATTTCGTCAAGACCCGGTTCGTATATCGGTAATTCGCTACGCCGTAACCGTTCAACCTTAAACTCATCAATATCCACACAAGACACATCCGTCCCCATCTCTGCAAAACAAGCTCCCGTTACCAAACCTACGTACCCTGTCCCAACAATCGCTATCTTCATTTGTTTAGTCTATATTGTTTTTATTTGTCGGAAAATGCAAAAGTAGTAAATGTCCATAAGAAGTGATAGTCGTCTTTCTCTTTTGGTTACCTTTGTACCGGAGGGAAACAATACAAGGATAGCAGACATGTTGACAATAAAAGTGCTGGGAGAGCAAACTTCAGATGTGCTTCGGCGATTGAAAAAGAAGTGTTTTAATGGCGGGGAAGAACTCGTCACGAAAATCCTTACACAGGATAAAGTACGGCGTGAATCCCAGCAGGCACAAGACCGCGTTTTGGCGGATCTGAACAGGTTTTCAAAAGAGGTTGGCGCCCTTATGAAAGCCGGACGGAAAGCTGAAGCCGGTGACCTTCGACAACGTGTCGCTCTTCTCAAAGAGGAGATTAAGTTGCTGGAAGAACAACGCAAAACAGCAGAGGAAGAAGTTACAGCCTTGTTGGTACAGTTGCCTAATCTCCCGCACGAAAGTGTGCCCGAAGGGCAGCGAGCGGAAGACAACATGATGGAAAAGACTGGGGGCTCCATCCCTCCCCTCCCTGAGGATGCTCTCCCTCATTGGGAGTTGGCGCAAAAATATAACCTGATAGATTTTGAATTGGGGGTCAAAATAACGGGTGCCGGTTTCCCTGTATACAGAGGGAAAGGTAGTCAGTTACAGCGAGCATTGGTACAATTCTTTCTTGACCGTGCTGTGAAGGCAGGTTATGAGGAAATCCAACCCCCTTACGTAGTCAATGCGGCATCCGGCTATGGAACAGGGCAGTTACCTGATAAAGAAGGACAGATGTATTACATTCCGGAAGACGGATTATACCTTATACCGACGGCCGAAGTTCCGGTGACCAATATTTACAGGGATGTGATCCTCGAAGAGACCAATCTACCTCTTCGGAATGTAGCATACTCCGCTTGCTTCCGCCGTGAAGCCGGATCTTACGGTAAAGATGTACGTGGATTAAATCGCTTACATCAATTCGACAAGGTAGAGATTGTTCGGGTAGATACACCGGAACATTCTTATGCCTCTTTGGAGGAAATGTGTGCACATGTAGAATCCTTGTTAACGGCATTAGCACTTCCTTGGCGTAAACTGCGCCTCTGTGGAGGTGATATGAGTTTTATATCTGCCTTGACTTTTGATTATGAAGTCTTTTCTGCTGCCCAGCAGCGTTGGTTGGAGGTTAGTTCTGTTTCAAACTTTGAAAGTTTTCAAGCCAATCGCCTTCATTGTCGCTACCGGGATAAGAAACGAAACATAGGCCTTTGTCATACGCTCAATGGCAGTGCCCTTGCTCTCCCACGTGTTGTGGCAGCGCTGCTTGAAAATAATCAAACGGAAAAAGGAATACGTATTCCTGAGGCGATCCGTCCCTATACTCATTTTGATAGTATTTGTTAGCAAGGTTTTCTTTGACATTTAAATACCCCTTAGCTGTAACCGTATCGTAACAGCCGTTCTTTTTGTTTGTGCTGATCCTTGTGTACGTTTGCATCATCAAAAGTAGAGTTTGAAGAGGAACAAAACTTGGAATTGAAAGAGCGAAATCTGGGATTGCAGAAAAGAAGGAAGAGGATATGAATGGTAAAATACTCGTTGTAGATGACGATTATGATGCAAGTGAGTTACTTGCCTTCAACCTTGTCAACGAGGGATTCGAGGTACAATGTGTGTCTTCTGCAAAAGAAGCTTTGGAGGACTTGGGTCCGGAGCATGTACTTATTCTCCTTGATGTGATGATGGAAGGAATGTCAGGTTATAGGATGGCAGAAACATTGCGTCGTAACGGGAATGAAGTACCCATTATTTTTCTCACAGCAAAAGACGGAGAGAATGATATGCTCACAGGTTTCTCGGTGGGGGCAGACGATTATATTGCCAAGCCTTTTTCGATGAAGGAAGTTATTGCTCGTGTACGGGCAGTGCTCAGGCGTCGGATAATACATACACCCTCGCAAAAAAAAGATCGTAAACTGGTATTTAAAGATATTGTGATTGACCTTGACAAAAAGGAACTTATCCTTGCCGATGAGGAAATTGTATTGACGAAAACAGAGTTTGAAATCTTAACCACATTAGCAGAGAACCCCGAAAGAATATTCTCCCGCGAAAATATAATTAGTAAGGTATGGAGTGAAACACCTTACATTACTGAACGTACTGTTGATGTCCACATTACCCGATTGAGAAAAAAGTTGGGCGAACACGCTTCATTGATTACTAATCGTGCCGGCTACGGCTATAGATTTATTCTTCCCGAAGATACATGAAAAGTGACTACAAGCAACATCTTTTTGTAAACCTGCTTCTTCTCATTAGTGTTTTCTCTGCGGGCATCCTTTTGTTAGGTGAGACACAGGAACGACGCTATCGTACAAGATTACTTACAGAAAGGCTTGATACCTACGCTGAGCTTGTCCATGCTGTTCTTCCGGAAAAAATCCCTTCTTCATTATTTTCTTCTTCGTTTTTTACCTTACTCCCTGACGATCTGCGATTAACATTGATCAGTTACACCGGTACAGTTCTTTACGATAACTACCTCTCTCCTGTTGAGATCAATCTTACCGGAGATCACTCTCAACGTCCCGAAATTAAGGAAGCTTTCCGTAATGGCACAGGTATCAACAAACGGATGTCAGTTTCCACTCATCAAGAGTATCTTTACTATGCCAAGCGTTACGATAATTGTTTTGTGCGTGTGGCTCTCCCATACAACACCTCCGTGCGGAACTTTTTTGCTGCCAACTCTGACCAGATGTTTCTCTATTGTATCTTAGGAATTTTCACGGTAATGTTGTTCATCATCCGTTATATCACGGATCGTTTCGGGCACTTAATCAAGAAAGAGAATATATCTGCTGTACGGCAAGGACGTTTCTACGAGCGTACAAAATCCAAAAAAAACGCTTATCTTTTAAAACAGGAAATGACAGAAAATGTCGCCCATGAGTTGCGTACACCTATGTCCAGTATCAGAGGATATCTTGAGACACTCCTCTATGAGATAGTGCTTCCGAATGCTGTCCGTCATTTTGTCAGCAAAGCCTATAGACAAACTCTTATCCTCTCTGAACTTATTCAGGATATGAATACTTTAACAAATAGAGGAGACTCTCAAAAGAGTTTTCATAATACATATGTCAATCTCTCCACATTGTTGTCTTCCCTCACTGCTGACCTTGAAGATAATCTCAATGACCAGGGTATCGAAATTGAATGTGTAAATCTTGAAGAAGTAACTATATCTGGTAAAAATCACCTTGTTTACTCTATTTTTCGTAATCTCATTGATAATGTCGTCCAGCATGCAGGTTTTGGAACCCATATCTTTATTTCCAAACAAAATGAAGACGAGCATTTTTATACCATTTTGTTTGCGGATAATGGTGTAGGGATCATGCAGGAAGAACACCTTAAACGTCTTTTCGAACGTTTCTACCGTGCTGACGAAGGGCGGATACGTGATACGGGAGGTTCCGGGTTAGGATTATCTATTGTGAAAAACACTCTCCAGTTGCTTGGTGGCAATATTGTCGTCTGCAATCGTGTAGGAGGAGGTCTCCAATTTGTCTTGCGCCTTCCTCGTTACAAACTCAAATAATTTTATCTTTGCGGGAGGGAGCGCCCATGGAGCCTTCCGTGTAAGGGAGGAGGTAGTGTTTCTTTTATTGAACTTAGTCATGGAGAGAAAATTTGTTGCGCTGATTGTATTATGCTTGACGATCGGAAGTAGTGTTTACACGCATGCAGGTAATAGTATAGGAACCTATGTGAAAAATAAAACTTACCTTCTGAAGGGGACTATATCAGAGGTGGACGTTTATCTTTTCGTAGACAAGGGTTACTTGGTGGCAGGACGACCTCAAAACTTTGTCGAATGGCAAGCTGCTTTTTGGGAGGTTGAAGGGACAGAGAATGGATATGTTTCTTCCATGGTCTTGAAGTTTCGGAATATTTATACGGGAGATGTGATTGCTTTCTCTCGTCCGGGAGATAATGCGCTCGGAGGTACGGAAGATGTCTTCTGGACGCCTTCTTCAAAGACTCACGACTTCACAGCAGAGAACAGTTTTTTCTTCACTCCTTATGGGAATCGTGATGAAATTCTCGTGCTTCGCCCCGTAATAAAGGAAGAGGGGTCGGAAGCGATTACTTACGACTTGATACCTTCTATTTATGATAATCTTGCCGTTGCTACTGCCGACTTCCGGACAGGGATAAAATTGTTCGGGTGGAGCGTTGTGCTGCCTGATAGTGAAGAACAGATTGTCTCGCTCTCCGCGAATGATCTTAATACACTTCTCAACACTACGGGAGATTTTTACAACCGAAGCTTCCATGCGATGGAGTATAGTACCTTTCAAATAAAGGTGGAAAAAAGTGCTGTTCCTGTTTCCTCACCGCTTTCTTTGTCCTTACAAGCACATAGTCCTGAGTCCGGTGCTTATGCCGACGAAATGGGGAAAGCCGTATTGCTGTACGTACCTGAATTGGGTGCCTATCTTGTGGAGGAAAGTGGTGTATTTGCCACCCGTAAAACGCTTGACAATCCTTTTAAACATTCGTTCCTTTTTATCTATAACTTAGGTAGCGGCCTTATTGAGGTACTCTCTATGAGGACAGGTAATTACTTGAATGTAAGTGGCGAAGGAGCAAATTTGCACTTCGTTTTTAGGGAACGTCCCGACACATCCCACTTTTCTGTTCGTGTAAGTAGTACCGTAAACAAAGAGTATCCTGTCTGGACGCCGGAAGAAGGTTTGTTCTTATTGAGAGTGGATGGAGTGAATGAGGTTAATGGTGATGCTACTGTCTTTAATCGTAAGGGTAAGTATGTGCGGTTGCTTCCCGATGGGACGCCGGATTGGGTTGACTATTCGCAAGAGTTGTATTTTCTTCCTTCTGCTCATTGGGCACTCCAAAGAGATGGGGAAAAGTGGTTACGTATCTCCAATCGTTCCTTTGCAGGTCAGTCTGCCTCTCCTCATTTTCCGGAAAAAGGTATCCCTCGTGTACCACAACAGGGATCATCGCTTGCAAGTGGTGATTTCTTCTTCTTGGGTGGTGATGCGTTGAAGTGCGTCCCTGTTTCCGATATTCAATTACAGTCTACCTCCGAAGAATATTTTGAGTTTTTCACTACTGGTATCAACACCAGCTTTTTTTCTTTTCAATATTTAGCCGAAAATAGTGGAGCTTATATTTTTGACGATGGTAACGGTCTTGCTACCGGCAAGGGAAAACGCCTCTTGTTTGTAATAGAACCGGCAGTTGTTGACACTTATGGCGATTTGGTAGGTTTTGATCTTTTCCAACCTAAACGTACTGCCTATCGTCTTTATACTCTCAAGGAAGGAAAACGTCATTACGTAGGACAAGGGAAAGATGGACGATATGTCCTTCTTGACGGTATCACCGGTAGTTCGATCTTTCTTTTTCGCCAAGTGACTAAAGTGAAAGGTATATCTTATTACTTAATTATGGAAACGCCTTCTCTACCGGGTTTTTGGGTGGAGTTGGACGCTTTAGGGAAAGTACGTAAGGAATATCCCGACGGGGTGCTCGCTACCGGTATGGCCTCGGAAGGAAGAATGTTGTTAATGGCAAGGAAGTCCGGTAGTGGAGAAGTTATACCTCAGCGTTTTGTGGAAGAAGATTTGCTTTATCAAGAAGGAGATTTATATCCACTTTGGAAAATGGGGTTGATTACTCCAATACCGATCGGAGGGACAAATGCGTTCTATATTGGATTTGCACGCGGACTGAAAGTCACTCAAATTTGCCTAAATGGTGGTTCATTACTTTACAATGGAAAATTGGGGATTGACAATACCTTGTTCGCTATCCAATCGGAAGAAGATCTTAGAGGTGCAGATGTGCTTGATAAATCATTGACGGGATCTATAGAGGTGAACGGTGCGGAAGGATTAATTGTTATCAAAGGAGCGGCCGGAAAAGAAGTGACAGTGGCTGACCTGCAAGGACGAATTTTGGTTCACGGAACGATATCTTCTGTAGAAGCGTGCATTGCTGTACCGCGTGGAATGGTCATTGTCTCTGTAAGCGGAGAAAAAGTGATGAAGGTGTTTGTACACTGATGGCTAACTTATATGACGCACGACGGTGGTTAAAATACACCTTTGTCTGCATCGCGGTGTTGATTGCTGTTGGCTCGATGGCAGTTACAGATGCCTTAGTCGAAGATTTGGCGCGAGAAGAACGTAAGAAAGTGGAACTCCTCTCGGAAGCTTTGCGTATTGTGACAAATGACGGCGGACATTGGGATATTTCTCTTGCCTTGCGTCTCATCGTGGAGAATACCTCCATTCCAATTATCCTTTGTGACGAAAATGATAATATTATATCCTCTAATAATATCCATGTTCCCGTTGTCGAAGACCAGAAAACTTTTGAACGCCGAAAGCTTCAAAAACTGCAGAATAAAAATCCTCCGGTCATCGTTAACTTCGATGACGGTTCCCGTCAATATCTTTACTATGACGATTCACTTATCTTGAAACGCCTCAATCTTTATCCTTATATACAGTTAGGCGTTGTCTTTGTGTTTATTTTCATTGCCTTTCTCGCTCTTGTGGGGACGAAACGAGCGGAACAGAACAAAGTATGGGTAGGGCTTTCCAAAGAAACGGCACACCAGTTAGGTACACCCATATCTTCTCTTGTAGCTTGGTTAGAGTACCTTCGGGATAAGAATGTAGATCAGGATCTGCTCAACGAGATGGATAAAGATGTGAAACGATTGGAAATTATTGCCGAGCGTTTTTCCAAAATCGGATCCAGTCCTACGCCACAACTGGCAGATGTACGGCAATCGGTACTCGCCGTCATTGATTACATGAGTACACGTATCTCCTCCAAGATCAGAATACATACCGTCTTGCCCGAAATGCCTGCTCAGGCCTTGCTCAACGATTCCCTTTTTGCATGGGTAATAGAGAACTTGATAAAAAATGCCGTAGATGCCATGGAGGGACAAGGCGAAATAGTTCTGCGCGTGGAAGACGGAAAGCAGTTTGTCTGTATTGATATTAGTGATAATGGAAAAGGTATCCCTAGATCAAAATTCAAAACTATTTTCAATCCTGGTTACACAACAAAAATAAGAGGATGGGGTTTAGGGCTTTCCCTCGTCAAACGCATGGTTGAATCTTATCATCGCGGGCATGTCTTCGTCAAAAACTCCGAGATAGGCAAGGGGACAACTTTCCGTGTCAAACTTCGTAAACGATAGCGTATTATCTTTGGCATACCATTCATTATAATCTTGTATAATATGAAAAGAAGAGACTTCCTCACAAGTACTACCCTTGTAGGTGCTGGACTGCCCTTAGGTGTAGTTCCTGCCGTACTCTCATCTTGTTCGGAAAAGAACAAACAACAGGGGAAGATCTATACGCCGGAAGAGCTTGGTATGTACTCTTTCACTGATGTCGCCCCTGACGGCAAACCGCTCAAGGCAGCCCTTATCGGTTGTGGAGATAGGGGAACAGGAGCTGCCATACAATTCCTTAAAGCTGCGCCTAACGTCTCTATCGTTGCACTTGCCGATGTATTTGCCGACCGTCAGGTGACTTGTCGCAAACAACTTAGTCAAGAGTGTGGTAACGAAATAGACAATGCCAATTGTTTTTTGGGTTTCGATGCTTATGAACACATTATGGACATTTCCGATGTGGACGTCGTCCTGCTGTGTACCCCTACTCATTTTCGGCCTCTACAGTTCAAGGCCGCTATTGAGGCTGGTAAACACGTCTTCATGGAAAAACCCTGTGCCATTGATCCGACAGGTATTCGCATGGTAATTTCCGCTTCCCGGTTAGCTTCAAGTAAAGGGTTGACAATCGTTACAGGTAACCAGCGTCGTCATCGCCGCGATTATTGGGAAGCCTTCCAGCAAGTGAAGAACGGGCTTATCGGGGAGCCCGTCTCTGTCACCGCCCATTGGAATCAAGGTGCGTTTTGGGATAAACGCAAGCGGCCAGAGTGGAGTGACATGGAGTATTGTATCCGCAATTGGTTCAACATCAGATGGCTCAGTGGGGATCATCTGCTTGATCAGGCCATTCATAACATTGATGTAGCGACTTGGTTCATGGGGCAACATCCCGTCAAGGCTGTAGGATACGGTGGCCGCGCACGTCGTCTGACAGGAGATACCTTCGATTTCTTCAGCATTGATTATACTTACGGGGATAACAAACGGATGTTGGCAACCGCCAGACAGATGGACGGTTGTGACGGCAATGTCTCCGAACAGATTTATGGTAGTAAAGGTATTGCCCTCTTGGGGGACGAAATGCGCATCATAGATTATGCCGGTAATGAGCTTTGGAAGTATGATTATGCCACCGCTCCCATCAAGAATCCCTACGAGCAGGAACACGTCCACTTCATAGAATCCATTCGTCTTAACAAACGTATCAATCAAGCTGAAGAGCTTGCCTATTCTACCCAGATAGCCATACTCGGACGTGAAGCTGCTTATACGGGTAGAGCCATTACTTGGGACGAAATCATGGCCTCCGACCTGCGCTACGGTCCCCAAACTTATCAGATGGGACATATTCCCGAATATCAGGAAGGAGTATCCCCTATTCCTGGATATACTCCCGACGCCCCAGCCCTTTAATTCCTTTCTTCATGACATGAGTATAGTATACTCGACCAATCCGGAGTTTCATTACAACACGAAGCAAGAGCAAGAAGAAACCCTTCCTAAGGAAAAGCAAGTGTTGCGTATTACTTTGGATAAACGTAACAGAAAAGGGAAAGCTGTAACACTCATTACGGGTTTTCGAGGACATATAGATGATCTGGAACTCCTTGGCAAGTGGATCAAGGGAAAATGTGGAACGGGAGGGACCGTCAAAGACGGGAGTATACTGATACAGGGCGATATGCGCCGGAAAGTATTAAGCCTCCTTATGGAGAGCGGTTATACCAAGAGCAAGTTATGCTGACTATTTACAAAGCTTCGGCAGGCTCGGGGAAGACATACACGTTAACAGGAGAATATCTGCGCCTGCTTTTTACTCATTCTCACGCCTACCGTCGCATCTTAGCCGTCACTTTTACAAATAAAGCCACGGATGAGATGAAACGCCGTATCATCGAAGAATTATACCGTCTTGCTTCGGGACGGGAATCGGCTCACTTATTTTCTTTGCAACAAGCGGGGAACTGGACGGAAGAAGCTGTCCGTCATCGTGCCAAAGAGATGCTGGACGCCATTCTTGACGACTACTCGGCTTTTCATATCAGTACTATTGACAGCTTCTTTCAGCAAACCCTACATGCCTTCACTCGTGAGATAGGTTTACAGGGAGGTTATAACATTGAGATGGATACTGGTATAGTTTTAGAGGAAGCCATTGACCGTCTTCTTGCTCAACTTGATAAGACTCAGAATAAGAACCTTTTAAATTGGCTACTCCGCTTCGCCGAAGATAGGATCGAAAGCGGTGATTCTTGGGATATTCGTAATAGCCTCGCAACTTTGGGCAAGGAGATTTTTTCCGAAACTTTCAAATCCCTTGATGAACAAGCCTTGTCCGATCTGGCGAATAAAGACTTGTTAGACGCTTGTTATAAGGAACTCCAAACCACTATTGCCACCATTGAGAGTAAAGCCCGGCAGCTCGGTCAGGAAGGCTTGGATACCATGCAACGTTACGATCTCGTTCCTACAGATTTCAGGGGCAACAGTCGCTCCCCCTTCTTCTTTTTCGAAAAGTTAGCCGGAGGAGAAATGAAAGAACCTACACCTACTTTCCTCAGTCTGGCTGACAACATTGACCAATGGTATACTAAAACTTCCCCTCATTGTGATGCCATTCATCGAACTTTCGAAGAGCTTAATCCTTGTATCCTCCGTGTCATCCATTTTTTCGACCATCTCATTGACTACTACACCGCCCGTGAGATCATTCGTTACTTCCATGTACTGGGTATCCTTTCCGATATTTCCCATAGCGTAGCCGATTTCCGTGAAGAAGAAAACATCCTCCTTATCGCTGATACTACCGAACTCATCCGGAGGGTTATTGATGGCTCCGACGTTCCCTTTATCTATGAGAAAACAGGTGTACGCATTGATCACTATATGATCGACGAGTTCCAGGATACCAGCCGCATGCAATGGCACAACTTTCGTCCACTCATCCGCGAAAGTCTCGCCACCGGACACCACAACTTCATCGTCGGCGATGTCAAGCAAAGTATCTACCGTTTTCGTAATTCAGACTGGCAACTCCTTGACAATCAAATACGACAAGATCTCTCCACTTACCTTATACAAGAAAAAACTCTTACTCACAACTACCGCAGTTGCCCACATATCGTCACCTTCAACAACCATATCTTTGTCAATATCCCTCATCGCCTGCAAGACCTTTACAATCAAACCCTTTCCACTTCATCCCTCTCTCCGGAACAACAAGCTTCCTTCACTTCCCGCATTACCGATGCCTATGCACACACCACCCAGCAAATCCCTACATCCACCCAGCAAACAGACGGGCACGTCCGTATCGAATTCATTCCCACTGACGATGAAAAATCCGACTGGAAAACCCTCGCCCTCGAACGCCTCCCCACACTTCTTCAACAATTGCAGGACAACGATTACGCACCCTGCGACATCGCTATCCTCGTCCGTACCAACCACGAAGCAGCTACCGTTGCCAACTATCTCCTCGCATTCGCTGCCAAACATCCCGACAACCCTTATTGTTACGACATTACCTCCGAAGACGCTCTGCTCATCAGCGCCGCACCTTCTGTTCGTGCCCTGATTGCTCTCCTGAGGATGGTCAATTCACCCAATCCTACCACACAAGCTTTCGTTCGTTACGCACTCATGCCTCTCAATGTATACCCTCTTCCACTTCCTTCCCTCCTCCCTACCGACCTCTACCGTTGTATTGAGACGCTCTACCATCTTTACGCTTCATATTTTCCTACTTCCGATCAGGCATACCTCTATGGTTTCTTCGACGTTGCTGCGGACTTCGTCCGTAAAGACAGTACTGACATTGGTCGTTTCCTCCGGTGGTGGGACTGCAAAGGAAAAAACAAACCCATCGCTCCTCCCGACACCCATAATACCATACGCATTCTCACCATTCATAAGGCTAAAGGACTTGGGTTCAAAGCTGTCATCATCCCTCTGGCAGAATGGGATATTGACCATCATCCCGCACACCCTGTCACTCTCTGGTGCCAGCCAAAAAACACCCTCTTCCATCCCCTGCGACTTATTCCCTTACGCTATGGCAAAGCTCTTGCCTGCACACATTTTGCTAATGACTATTTCCGTGAAAAACTTTTCACTTGCATCGACAGTCTCAATACGCTCTACGTGGCCTGTACACGTGCGGAACGCGAACTGATCGTCTTGGCTCCCCATCTCAATCCATCCGTCCCCACTATCGCCGGCCTTCTTAACCAAGCCCTTAACTCTGCTGACAATTTCTTCGAACTTGGAGAATGGACATCCGCCGCCTCTGGCGAGACACGTAGCGTCATTCCTACTACTGCCCCTCTTCACTGTGTTCCTATTGGTCATCGCTTGCGTTTTCGTACCCTTGATACCTCCTTCCTGTTCATCCTCATCCTTTCCCTGATTGGGTGTAGTACTACAAGATATGTTCCCCAGGGAGAATATTTGCTCCATAAAGTCACACTGAGTTGCGATAACCCTGACTTCACCTCTGCAGACCTTCGCCCTTACCTTCGTCAACAACCTAATCCTAAGTTATTGGGGTTTCTTCCCTGGTTTCGTTACATTGGAGAAGACCCTGTTCTGCTTGACACTGCTTTTACAGAACAATCCGTCACAGATCTCAAACAGTACTTGCAAAGCAGAGGGTACTTTCATTCCCAAGTTTACAGTACTCTTGATACAGCAGATAAAAAAGCTCATCTCATCTACCATATCCATCCGGGACAATCTCACCGTATTCGTAATTACCGACATACACTCCCTGACCCCATTATTGACAGCATCGCAGACCGGCATACACAGTCCATCGTTGGCGGAGATGCTTTTGACCTTGATATACTCAACAAGGAACGGCAAAGTATCACTACTCTCCTGAGGCAGCATGGGTACTACGCTTTCAACAGGGATCATCTCGGTTTTCTGGTAGACAGTTCTTCCACACCGCCGTTCACTGTTGATCTGGCACTGACACTTCGTCCGTTTCGATTGACGCTCCCTGACGGATCTGTTTGCGATACGACGCACCAACCATACTTTATCAGGTCGGTAAACTTTCCTTCTGAGACTATTTTACGAACATCGGTTTTTCAGCGAGCATGCTACATCCTGCCGCAGAGACCTTACGATGAACAGAGTATACAACAAACCTACGTTGCCCTTTCTGCTTTGAAAGCGCTCAAAAGGGTATATATCCGCTTTGACGAAACATACGGTCAAGATTCGCTGTTATTGGATTGTACGATCTTAGCTATGACGGAAGAGACGCAAGGCATTTCGCTGGAAGCGGAAGGAACTAACTCTGCAGGTGACTTAGGGATCGCATCGGCGTTCACGTACCAGCATCGCAATCTGTTTCGAGGTTCGGAGATATTCTCGTTGCGGTTACGCGGGGCATTTGAGTCACTGCTTCACGGTTCTGCCGCAGGGACCTCATACCGCGAGTTTACGACGCAGGCTTCACTGGTGTTTCCTCGTTTTCTTTTCCCGTTGTTACCCGATAAACGTCGAGGCATTGCACCTGCTTCCACGGAACTGCGTCTCACATACAATGCACAGTCGCGTCCTGAGTACGATCGTTCAATTGTGGCAGCAGCATGGACATACCTTTGGGAGCCACGGTCGCATACACGTAGGAACAGGGCACGACATACATTTCGGTTTTTAGATTTGGATTACGTTTTTTTGCCGCGTATTCGGGTGGATTTCAGGGATTCATTACCCAAATCAATGCAACTTTACAACTATGCAGACCAGTTCATTCTGTCTACGGCGTATACTTTTTCAATGTCTACGGCTGGTAAAGAAGGGGAAAGATTTTTAGACGGAACGAAGTCTACGGCGATGCGATTAGGGATAGAAGTTTCGGGTAATACATTACAATTGTTTTCACAGATGTTGGGAGCACCCCGTAATGAAGAGAGAAGATATCAGCTTTTGGGAATCAACTTTTCACAGTTTGTCAAAGTAGATTTTGATGTATCCAGATCATTGATGTTGGATATGCGTAACGTGTTGGCATTACATGCTGCCGTAGGGATAGCCGTTCCTTACGGGAACTCGCCGTTGTTACCTTTTGAGAGGCGTTATTTTGCGGGTGGTGCCAACAGTTTGCGCGGATGGTCTGTGCGAGAACTAGGACCTGGGAGCATGAACATGGATCCTATCTCCCGCAATACGCGTTTCGCGTTGCAAGCGGGTGATATACAGTTGGAAATGAACATCGAATATCGGACACGTCTGTTGCAACGGGTTGAACTAGCAGCATTTGTGGATGCAGGTAACGTGTGGACGATCCGGTCTTATGTAGACCAACCGGGAGGTGACTTCGCCTTCTCCCGTTTCTATAAAGAAATAGCGGCGTCTTACGGGCTGGGCGTGCGGTTTGACTTCAATTATTTCCTTTTACGTGTGGATGGGGGATTGAAAGCATACGATCCGCAACAAACTTCGACAGAACGATGGCGGGCTATCCTGAATCCAAATTTAGGAAAAAATTTTGCCTTGCATTTAGCCATCGGATATCCTTTTTAAGTGGAGAATATTAGTCTCTGAAGGTGAGAGGTTTTTCCCGTATAGTGTATATCTTTGCGGTGTTATTGAAATATATTATTGAGATTATAAGTAGGAGGCGGGCGTTGATATGGCGGTCGCCTTTGAATTTTTGAGAAAAGCGAAATCGTTTACCTTTGAAACGAAAGGAGAATCATTAACTACTTACAAAAGACAGGTTATGCATCTTCCCGAGGGATATACATTGCAAGGCGGGAAATACCGGATTGACGCTGTGGTAGGACAAGGAGGGTTCGGGATCACATACCGTGGTGTGTGGCGGACGGTAGTGAAGGGATCATTGGGCTCCACGGCAACAGAAGTACCTGTAGCGATCAAAGAATATTTTTTTCGAGACTACTGTGGCCGTGAAATAGATGGTTCCGAAGTGAAGGTGTATTCGGTTGCAGGGAAGGAACTTTTCAGTAAATTCAAGGAAAAATTGCTTGCGGAGGCACGGATCCTTTCAGCGGTACAGCACAAGTATATTGTAGGGGTGCTGGAAGTATTCGAAGAGAATCACACGGCGTACATTGTGATGGAATATATCAGAGGTTGTTCGCTGAAAGAAAAGATAGAAAAGGAGGGTCGGTTGCCGGAGGCTGTTGCCCTGTGTTATATCGGCCAGATTGGAGAAGCGTTAAGTTTCGTACATGCGCGTCAAATCATTCATATGGATATCAAGCCGAGCAACATCCTGATTGATGAGAAAGACAATGCGTGCCTGATTGATTTCGGGGTATCGAAACGCTTCGATCTTCTTGTAGAGGATACATCAACGACGATGCTGGCTCTCTCGAAAGGCTTTGCTGCTATTGAACAATACGACAGTGAAGGGACACCGGAATTTTCTGCGTTGCCGGACATCTACTCTTTGGGAGCTACACTGTACTACGCAGTGACAGGTAATGTGCCGACAGAATCAATCCTGCGTGCCACGCGCGCGCTGGCAGACCCGCGTCAATTCAATCCCAATCTTTCGATAAGTACGACAAAAACAATCCTGCGAGCGATGGAGACAGTTCCTGAAAAGCGTTTCGGGAGTGTGAAAGAAATGCTCCACGCGCTGGGTGAAGGAGTGAAAGAGATTACGGCGGTGGGGAAAGAATCTTCGCCGTCCGGCGAAGAGACTATAGTGTTGGGCGTGAGAAAAAAGGGTACATCGGCAGGAGAAGAGTTCCCGCCGGGCGAACGTAAACGTAAAGCCTACATCACCATGGTGAGTGCTATCGCTGCGGTGCTCTTGTTGTTCGTGTCCTTCATGTTGTTGATCCGGATGAATACGGTGGCAGAAACAGGGAAGAGTATGCCAATGAATACGGTGAATGATATATTGCCGCAAGAGAATGCGGATCTGATGACGGAAGAGATTGCCTCTATGAATACGGTGGCGAATAATGATCAGCCACAAGAAACTATCTCTGCTATCTATGAAGTGAAAAAGATAGCCTTCGGTAGGTTGAGGGTCGTTAAAAAACGGACCGTAGGGTTGTACGGTGCGATAGACGCGAAAGGAAAGGAACGAATCCCATGCAAGTACCTGTATAACGAAAGTGCGCCCGATGGCCGTGCCTTCGCCCGTGTCGATGGGCTGTTTGATATTTACAACGATGAAGGCATTCTTCTCAGACAGGGAGTGGAAAATTATTAATTGATTATGAAAATCAAACTCCTCACTATAGTGGTTTGCCTTGTGCTGACGGCTTCACTGAGTGCTCAATATAAAGCGCCCTATAACGCTGACGCTGATGAAGCATTGGCTCGTGGTGACTATAGTGACGCACGAATGTACTTCAGTGAAGGCCTCCAAAGTTGTGACCTGTATAGTGTTGGGGGACTTATCTGGATCTGGGTAGACAACCCCGGAATGCGTCCTTCGATGCAAAACCTGATTGACCGTTGCCACCAGTGTCTGTCTGATAACCTTGCCGATACGTCGGTAATAACTTTGTTGGAAATCGGTTATGCGGCAGGTATCTTTCTTAGACCGGGCAGGGAACTGTCGGCTCTCCGGTATCCTCTGTCTGTTGACATGTCCGTTGCTCCCAAACCAATAGACAGCGTTGCCAAAGTGACAAAGACAACCGTAATACCTGGATTCCCCAAGAAGCGTCCGCTCATACTGCTGGCTTACAGTGGGTCGAAAGAAACTCCCCTGGGACTTTCAATAGGATTCCTCTATCCTCAGAAATGGGGGTTCTATACACGTTATAAATGTAGTCATGTCATCTTTCACAAGCCACTCTACCGCATTCGCCAATTCCCCGACAAACTTACCGTGATAGATCCTATGCCGGAAAAGGAGGCAATCTCTATCGTAGCCGACGGTATGCCAAAATGGTTCAACAGTTATCGCTTGACGACAGGATTGCTATACGAGGTACCATACCATATACTGCTGTCTGCCGGTATCGGATACGGCCAACGTATTCAACTTTATAGTTATACCTTAACAGATAAACAAAGTGGTCGAAGCTCTACCGCATGGTGTACCTACCCCGATTATAATTATCGCGGTATGACCATTGAAGCCGACTTGTCGTTACGACATAAAAAGCTCTTCGTCGGCTTTGGATGTGCTGTAGTAGACTTTGCCTATGCAGAAATAAATTTGGGTATAGGTCTTTTATTTTGAATCATGAAACGAACAGTCCATATTTTTCTTTACACCATCCTTTTGACCGCAGTGGTTTTCTTTACCTTGGTCGGCTGTGCCGAAGAACCTGAAATACGTGACGAAATATTTGGCGCCGAAATTCCCGAAGTAGTTATAGATTCTACCGGCTCTCTTAAAGCAACCCAAGTAACGGTCTACGGAAATGTAATGCAGGAAAATGGTGCCCCCGTCATAGAGACAGGGTTCCAATGGCGTCCGGAGACTACCTTACCGCAAGACTATATGCAAGGTGATAGCATGAAGGCGAGTGATGGTGGAAAAGGTACTTTTTCTCTAATAATAAAATCACTCAAAAGCACTACCGCGTACTATGTCCGAGCTTATGCTCGTAACAAAATAGGTACGCAGTACAGTAAGGAATGGTACTTTACTACCGTACAGGGGCTGAGTAGCGTAGAGACGTTGGAAGCAGACGAGGTACAGGCCGACTCGTTTGTTGCCTATGGACGAATAGTTCACAAAGGGGAAGGAGAAATCATCCGTCGGGGATTCTACTATTCCACAGTATCACTTACGTCAATCTCTGCTCCGAAGGATTCTCTTGTGAGTTATATGGAGACAGATACCTTCGCTTGCACTTTGGAAGGTTTAGACCCTGCAACTACTTACTACATCCAGGCCTTCGTCACAAACCATACCGGTACGGCCCTCGGCAACGAGAAGACTGTCATAACCCTTGATGGAAGGAGTAGTGTCTCTTCTCCCCAGATCATGTCTGTCGGTTATGAGGAAATCACCCTGCAAGGGAATATCATTGAGGCCGGCGAAGCCCCTATAACCGAACGGGGTTTCTGTTATAGCACAGACCATGCCGATCCCACCATAGAAGTTGATGATACCATACGTTGTGGTGACGGTCAGGGCATATTCAAAAGTACCCTCAGAGATTTGTTGTCTAATACGGAATATTATATCCGTGTATATGCCATCAACAAGTACGGTGTGGCATACGGTGCTACTATTTCTATCTGTACTCTCAGTGAACTGCCCGAAGTTACGACCTTTCCCATTGAGATTGAACGGCCTGGCGTACTTCGCGTAGGTGGTGAAGTAATAAGCCAGGGAAATGGTGGTATTCCGGTTGCCGGTATATGCTGGTCGGTGAATCCCTTACCTACAATCAATGACTACAAACAGCAAATTCTCCATGGATTGGGGACATTCAATACCTTCTTATATAATATGAGAGGTGGAGTTACATATTACGTACGTGCATTTGCTCAAAACAATGTATCAACGACGTATGGTGAACAACAAACGATAGAGACGCCATCGGTCTTTTCCACAGTAGCCTCTTATGGAGGTAATCTGCGTACCGTGCGCTCGGCCTCCTATGTCACTTTAGGCTCAAGAGGATACGTTTTCGGGGGAGACGACGGGCTTTCTATGCTAAACGAGCTGTACTGCTATGATCCGGCCAGGGGATGGTTACAGCAACGTGCTTACGGCGCTAAGCGTAGCTGGATGATGACTGCCGCCGTTATGGGAGGAGAAACCAAAGACGTCATCGTTGCTTACGGTGGAATAGATCAAAATAATATCGTATCGGATGGATTCAACTACTACGACCCAACCTTCAACAATTGGCATGAGATAGAATACGAAAGAGAATTGAGTCCCGGGTCAACATATGGCAGTATCGGTTGTGCCCATGGCGATGAAGTCTACCTTATAGGAGGAGTTCAGCGTAATTCCTCCGTAGAGATCATTACGAGCGACGTGTGGACAATAAGCCTGGGTGACCGAAACCAAAGCAGAAAATGTGTGTGGAGGAAAAAAAACAATTTCCCCGAAAGTTTCTACGGAGGTTTTGCTACCGTCATTAGCGACACCCTCTATGCAGGCCTGGGTTTAAGGACGTCAGGTGCAGCACCTGTGGGTAATAGGAAACTCCACTTCTCAACAGATAGGGGAGAAACTTGGGAAAACTTGCCCGACATGCCGGGTGAAGGCTTATATCTTACCGGTGTAGCGCATGGTGAGAATGTCTATGTAGCCGATACGAATGGAGATATCTGGCTATTCGATACAGGACAACGTGTTTGGGCGCATAAATCCCGCTTGCCGGAAACTTGGCAGGAATCCGTACATTGCATGTTTTCGTTGAACGGTTACATCTACTTCGGTTTCGGGAGAGACTGGAATACAACCCTTAGATATTTCCCCGAATGGGACGTTATTGAATAACTTAGACTATAAATATATAATGGACAGGATGGAAATCACAGGCCGGATAGCGACTATTGCGGAAACTTTGTCGCAAGCAAATTATCCTTATCTCTCTTTACCTAAGAATATAGCGCCTTCGATTGACGATCTTGAAAAAATACTTTGCTTGCTACGTGCAGTCGTTTTCCCCGGTTTTTTCGATACCGATATAGGTAAAACCGAAAATACCTGCAAACGTCTGGAGAAGATCTTCGATCTGCTGAACGAACAGATCCGGCGCGGGTTATGTTTTGGAAAAGATAAGCCCGATGCGGATAGGCAGGCTTCCCATATCACTATGGCGCTTATTGATAAAATACCGTATATACAATACCTTCTCTCTACCGACGTGAAATCTATTTTGGTTGGTGATCCTGCTGCCAAGAATATCAGTGAGGTGATTTTCTCATACCCTGCTACCCAGGCTATCCTTTACCAACGTGTGGCACACGAACTCCTTTTAATGAATGTCCCCATGATTCCCCGTATCATTACTGAGATAGCTCATTCAAAAACAGGGATAGATATCCATCCCGGCGCCTGTATAGGAGAGTTTTTCGGTATAGACCACGGGACGGGAGTTGTGATAGGGGAAACGGCGGTTATCGGTAATCATGTCCGTCTTTATCAGGGCGTCACACTTGGAGCAAAGAAATATACGCTGGATGAAAATGGTGAGCCTCTCTCTATTCCTCGTCATCCTATCATCGAAGATAACGTGACGATTTATTCCAATACTTCTGTACTTGGACGTATTACTATTGGACGGGATTCCATCATCGGTGGTAACGTCTGGCTAACTCATGACGTGCCACCCGGCTCCAAAATATCACAAGGTAGAGCCGTAGAAGATAAATAAACTTTACATTTGCGGCCTTGTCGGGCATACATAACGCAGATAAAGATTTAGTATGAAGAAGCATAATTTTTATGCGGGGCCTTCTATCCTGAGTGATTACACTATCCGGAACACGGTAGCGGCGGTAGCGAATTTCGCCGATACAGGCTTGTCAATAATGGAAGTTTCCCATAGGAGTAAAGAGTTCCTTGCCGTGAGTAGCGAAGCTCGTGAATTGGTGAAAGAGCTGCTGAACGTCCCTGATGGGTACGAAGTGATATTTCTTGGGGGCGGTGCCAGTTTGCAATTCTGTATGGTGCCGTTTAATTTGTTGAATAAAAAAGCAGCCTATTTGGATAGCGGTACATGGGCAGCCAATGCGATCAAAGAAGCTAAATTTTTTGGCGAGGTAGATATTGTCGCTTCCTCAAAAGAGGCTAACTATACCTACATCCCGAAAAATTACACGGTAACGGATGATGTGGATTATTTCCATTTTACTTCAAACAATACTATCTTTGGTACTCAACTTCGGCAAGATCCTGATGTAAAGGCACGCCTCGCTTCCGATATGTCTTCTGACATTTTTTCCCGTCCATTGGATGTTTCCAAATACGATGTTATCTATGCCGGTGCACAAAAGAATCTCGGTCCATCCGGCGTAGCTTTGATAATCGTCCGTAAAGATGCCTTGGGGCATGTGGATAGGCCTATCCCTACGATGCTTGATTACAATACCCATATTAGGAAGGAATCAATGTTCAATACCCCTCCCGTTTTACCTGTCTTCGCTGCCTTGCAGACTTTGAAATGGTATAAAAAAGAGGGAGGGGTAGCTAAAATTGCGAAACGGAATGAAGAGAAAGCCACCCTCCTTTACGATGAAATTGATCGTAATAAACTTTTCCGGGGAACTGCTATCCCCGAAGACCGTTCGTTGATGAATGTCTGTTTTGTGATGACTGACGAATACAAAGATTTGGAAGAAGACTTCAACAAGTTTGCATCTGCTGCCGGTATGGTGGGGATTAAAGGACATCGTTCGGTAGGTGGTTTTCGTGCCTCAATCTACAATGCAATGCCGAAAAGTAGTGTGGAAGCTTTGGTGGAAGTGATGAAAGAATTTGAAAAACAACATTGAGCGTCCATGATAAAAGTGTTGGTAGCTACGGAAAAACCTTTCTCTCCTGCAGCGCTGGAAGCTATTCGCGGGATAGTAACTACGGCAGGTTGTGAATTGTCATTGCTTGAAAAATATACAGACCGGCATTGCCTGGAGGAGGCGATAAAGGAGGTAGATGCCTTAATTGTTCGTAGTGACAAAATAGATAAGGAAATATTGTCAGCGGCTGGACATTTGAGAGTTATCGTGCGTGCCGGGGCAGGATACGACAATATTGATTTAGTAGCGGCCACTGAACGAGGTATCTGTGTGATGAACACGCCGGGCCAGAATGCCAACGCCGTGGCTGAGTTGGTGTTTGGAATGTTGATATATACCGTTCGTAACTTCTATTCCGGTACGGCGGGAACAGAGTTGAGAGGAAAAAAGTTGGGTATACTTGCCTATGGAAATGTTGGACGTCATGTCGCATGTCTTGCACAAGGTTTCGGGATGGAGGTGTGTGCCTACGATGCTTTCTGTCCCTCAGAGGTTATCGAAAATGATAATGTCAAATCGCTTGATTCTGTTGCTGATCTGTTCCGTACTTGTCCCATCGTCTCTCTCCATATCCCTGTTACGAAGGAAACGAAAAAATCCATTAATTACGAGTTTCTTAGTCTCCTTCCCCAAGGAGCTATACTTGTCAATACTGCTCGTAAAGAAGTGATTTGCGAACCTTGTCTTGCCCGTATGTTCGCCGAACGGCCGGATTTCCGTTATCTCTCCGACATTCGGCCGGACATCCATGCCGATTTGGCTGCTTCCTATCCTGATCGTTATTTTTCTACCCCGAAAAAAATGGGTGCACAAACCGCTGAAGCCAACTTCAATGCAGGTATCGCCGCTATACGGCAGGCCCTTGCCTTTTTGACGAAAGGTGACGAGAGATTCCGGGTGAATAACTGAAGCAATAGATCTAACGCAAAAAGAGAATAAGGGATGAAAACGATTACTTTGGACATTGAAAAGACTCGGGGAATGGTTACCAAAGAACACATAGTCGCCCAAGAATCCAAAGCACAGGAGTGTAATGCCCTCCTGCATAGTGGTAAGGGTGCAGGTAGCGATTTTTTGGGTTGGGTACATCTACCGTCTTCTATTACGGAAGATAGTTTGGTGGAGATTGAAAGAGCGGCGATACAACTTCGGAAAAAGTGTAAAATCGTAGTTGTTATTGGTATTGGAGGTAGTTATTTGGGTGCACGTGCTGTATTGGAAGCTGTCAACAATAGTTTCGACTTGCTGCAAACAGAACGTGAGGACCCAGTTATTCTCTATGCCGGACAAAATATAGGTGAGGATTACCTTTTTGAACTTTCCGCCGTACTTAAAGGGAAACAATTTGGCCTTATTAATATTTCCAAATCGGGGACAACGACCGAACCGGCTATTGCTTTCCGTATCTTGAAAAAGCAACTTGAAGAAGCTGTTGGAAAAGAAGAAGCCCGTACACGTATCATTGCTGTCACCGACGCACGACGTGGCGCCTTGCGTACCCTCGCTACTCAAGAAGGTTATACGACCTTTGTGATTCCCGACAATGTCGGTGGCCGTTTCTCCGTGCTTACTCCCGTCGGATTGTTACCTATTGCTGTAGCAGGGGTGAGTGTACGTGATTTGGTTAAAGGAGCTGCAGACATGGAAAAGGCGACCGCTACGGGTGTCCCTTTTGCACAGAACCTTGCTGCTATTTATGCCGTCGTCCGGAATGAACTCTATCTTAGAGGCAAGAAGATAGAGATACTTGCCAACTTCCATCCTAAACTTCATTATATCGCTGAATGGTGGAAGCAACTTTATGGCGAAAGTGAAGGGAAAGAAGGGAAAGGTATCTTTCCCGCTTCTGTGGATCTCACTACCGATCTTCATTCCATGGGGCAGTGGATACAAGATGGTGAGCGTAGTATTTTTGAGACGGTTATTTCCGTGGAAAGTCCCTCTCACAAAGTTGTAGTACCTTCCGATGCGAACGACCTTGACGGTCTCAACTACCTTGCCGGACGGCGTGTAGACGAAGTCAACAAAATGGCTGAACTTGGTACTTGCATGGCTCATGTCGAGGGGAATGCCCCTAACATCAAGATCACCCTTCCTGAAATTTCTCCCTATTATATCGGGCAACTTTTCTATTTCTTCGAAAAGGCTTGCGGCATCAGTGGGTATATGCTTGGCGTCAATCCCTTTGATCAACCGGGGGTGGAAACGTATAAAAAGAATATGTTCACGTTGCTCAAGAAACCGGGTTATTAATCTGTTCTAATGCCATCTGCGCTTAAAGCTGTCCTGTTCGATATGGACGGGACGTTGTATGATTCGATGCCTGCGCACGTTAAGGCATGGTCGGAAGTGGCGGCACAGCATCACCTCGTCTTTTCCGATACCGACTTTTATTTGTTTGAAGGGATGACGGGAGAAGATACCATTGATAAGCTTTTCCTCCGTACATATAATCGTCATGCTACCTCTGACGAGAGATATACAATTTATCAAGAAAAAACTGTCTTGTTTGAGAGTTATCACATCAGGAGACAACCTATGCGCAATGCTCTCAGTGTATTGGAAAAGGTTAAAGACTCCGGTGTGCAAATTGTCGTAGTCACTGGCTCGGCGCAGCATACCCTCCTTGATGCTCTCAGCGAAGATTTTCCAGGATACTTTGATAGCCATAAGATCGTTACCGCTTTTGATGTCGTTCATGGTAAGCCCCATCCCGAACCTTACCTTATTGGGTTACGGAAGGCAGGTGTCTCCGCTTCGCAAGCTCTTGTAGTAGAGAATGCTCCATTGGGAATACAATCTGCCGTCGCTGCCGGTATCTTCACCGTCGCTGTCAATACAGGTCCGCTTGCCGATGATGTCCTTATTCAAGCGGGTACCCATCGTTTGTATTCAGATATGAAAGCACTTGCCGACGATTGGACGGCGCTCAAAACCTATTTTTTTCACTGAAATAGATAAGGAAAAGGAAAAACACTACTACCTTTATGCCTAATATCTCATGCAGGAAAGGTGTAGTGAACGAAAAAAATGACAAGTCGGAAGCATAGAAGTAAACATTACTATTACAATCACGAAAAGAGAAGGCAAACCGATTTGGGAAAAGCGGTGGTATTTTTTGGAGGACTTGTAATAGGGCTTACTGTTTTTCTGGCAGCTTATCTGACAAGTGAACATTTTTCGACGAATGAATCTTGTGCCTTATGTCATGTCCATCCGCATGCGGAAACAAGTTGGAAACTCTCTTCCCATGTAAACAATAGAAGTGGAGTGTCCGTGCATTGTACTGATTGTCATCTTCCGCCGCGCCACGATACATGGGCGCATTACTCCTCCAAAATAAAATTTGGTTTGGGACATGTCTGGAGTTACTTTATGAAAGACAGCGCCGATTTTGATTGGGAATCAAAAAGGGAGCTTGAATGCGCCACTACTTATATTCCCAATACATCTTGTAAGGATTGTCACCGAAACCTTTTCCCCGAAGGTGTTTCCGGCGACGGAGTGATTGCTCATCTCTACTATGAAGAAAACGAATCAAAACTCAACTTACAGTGTATCAGCTGCCATTTGGATGCCGGACACTATGATCCCAATTATACACACGAGAAGATGAGGGGAATCCCTTCTCGTTCTACTGCCTTGCCTGATTCCGAATCCTATTCAATGCCGACAGAGGTGAATTCTTTTACGGATTTCACAGAACAGATACCCGGGACGAATGTGACTATCCGTATGAAGGCTATACAGGGAGGCGAATACCGTATGGGTAGCGCCGAACGGGAACAGTATCGTCGTATTGATGAAGGTCCGCAGCGTACCGTCACTGTCAGTCCTTTCTTTTTGGCTGAGGTAGAAACGACTTGGAACCAATTCTGGGCTTTTTATGCTCAAACGATGAGTGAAGGCCGTATCCCTCCTGAAGTCGTCTATGCAGCAAATGCCAATCCGTTGACTGACGCCATTTCCGGACCTACACCTCCTTTCGGTTTGCCCGACCAGGGATGGGGTGGGGGAGAGCGCCCTGCTATTACCATGACGCATTATGCCGCCAAGACCTTTTGCCAATGGCTTTCCATTAAGACAGGGAAGCCTTACAGGTTGCCTACCGAGGCTGAGTGGGAATATGCTGCGCGTGGAGGGACGGAGACGCCTTACTTTTTTGCAGGGACGCCGCGATCTTTTTCTAATCAAGGTTTTTGGAGGAAGTTCCTTGATGCCAAGACAGAAGGCATCTCCGACTATGTTATCTATGCGAACAACAGCAAAAACCGTACGCAGGAGCCGGAAGCCGTCTTGGCAAATCCTTTTGGCTTGAAGAATATGCTGGGAAACGTGATGGAATATTGCGCCGACAAATACGATCCGCAAGCCTACGTGAAAACCTCTTTGGAGATTACCGATCCGCTTGTAACGGAAAGTGAAGGTAACGAATGGGTTGTGCGCGGAGGCAATTATGCTTCTGATGCTTCCGAAGTTCGTTCGGCTGCACGCGGTCATACTCGTCATGACGAATGGATGAAAACCGATCCTCAGCAGCCCAAAAGTATCTGGTGGTATTCTGACGTGCGGGGTATCGGGTTTAGGGTGGCTTGTGACGCCTCTTTTCTTACCTCGAAATGAGTAAACCTTTACATGTCTTATCAAGAGACGCTTCAATACCTATATACCGCTACGCCGGTCTTTGAGAAAACAGGTATCTCGGCCTACAAGCCGGGTTTGGCAACAATGGAAACCCTCAGCACCCATTGTGGTCATCCTCATGCTGCCTACCATACTATCCATGTAGCAGGCACTAACGGCAAAGGTTCCGTATGCCACCTCCTTGCCGCTGTATTGAGCAGTGCCGGATACAAAGTCGGATTATATACCTCTCCCCACTTGGTTGATTTCAGGGAGCGGATACAAGTAAATGGGCAGTGGATACCAGAAAACTACGTCATAGATTTTGTGGACAGCTACAAAAGTTTCTTTGAACCGCTCAATCCTTCCTTTTTCGAGGTGACGACAGCCTTGGCATTCTCTTATTTTCGGGATGCAGGTGTGGAGGTGGCTGTCATCGAAACAGGATTGGGAGGACGTTTGGACAGTACGAATATTATATCCCCCGTCTTGAGTATCATCACTGCCATAGGTCGCGACCATACCAACTTATTAGGAGAAGATCCGGAAGCTATTGCGTCTGAAAAAGCCGGTATTATCAAGCATAAGGTTCCTGTTGTCTTGGGATACGACATTCGGAGCGACAGAGACGGCGTATATGGTATCCTTCAAGAGCGGGCAAAGGATTGTAATGCAGCGATTCATTCCGCTTGGGATGATAAGCAGCTGTGTCGTTTCTACACTGATTTCAGTACTGTGACCAATCCTGCCGGAAGGACATACATCACTGCTGCGGAATCCTGCTTTGACAGCCGATTGTACGGACGTATACATACTTCGCTCACAGGAGAGGCAGGACGCGCTAATGCCGCTACGGTATTGACGGCGCTTGGCGTGCTTACTTCCCAGGGTTTCACTTTTACTCATCAGCACGTAGCCGAAGGGTTTGCTCATGTGGATCGTCTCACAGGATTGAAGGGACGTTGGCAACAATTGAGTAGTTGTCCGTTAGTAATTTGTGACGGCGGGCACAACGCCGATGCATGGAAGCATATCAAAGAGCAGATAGTTGCCTACGATAAACGAGGACGCTTCGGAAGACTTCACTTTGTGCTCGGTTTTTCGGCGGATAAGGACATAGAAGCGATCATTCCCTACCTCCCCCTTTCTTATTCGAGCGCCGTTTTTTACTTTACGCAAGCCTCCGTTTCCCGTGCCCTTGAGGCTCATACGCTTCTTGACAAAATAAAAGCTCATGGGGCTGTGAACGGTAAAGCTTATCCTACGGTGGCCGAGGCCCTTGCCGAAGCCTTGGGGGTTGTGGAACAGGAAGATTTCCTTTTTATCGGCGGTAGTTTTTTCGTGGTAGGAGAAGCTCTCCCTTTGTTTGAAAGATTCAAGGTTAATACATGATGAAGAGGGTATGGATACCGTTGTTTGGCGTATGGACAATAGTCACACAGATAACGGCCCAGGATACGGGGAGGCTTAACTTTGCCAACAGTACATTCGTAGAGGGACAGGGAATCGCAGTCGGTTATTTGGGTAATATGGGTTCGCCGATGCACAACAGGGTCTTTTCCGAAAGGAAAGAAAGCCGTGACTTCATTTTCGCCGACCCTCTTGACTACTACATTACCTCCTTCATTACCAACTCCGATACATTACAAGGCAAGCCTTACTTTTTTGACACGAAAATACCCTATACACAATTAGCCTACACCTTCCATTCGGGGGACAGGAAAAAGGAAGAACGCCTAAAAGGCCTACTCACGTGGAACTTCGGTAAACGTATCAATGTAGGAGGCGAGACAGACTATATTTATAGTAGGGGACATTACCCCTCAAATGGGAACAAGTCGGTGAGCTACCGCTTATTCGGCAGCTATGTCACGGATAAATACCAGGCACGCGGCTATGTGAGCAACTATTACCTGATCACTGCCGAAAACGGCGGATTGACCGATGACACCTATATTACCGACCCTTCCCGATTCACGGATGGCCGTCGTACGATAGATTCCAAAGCCTTTCCCGTCCGCATGCAAGACGTCTTTAATACCGTGAGGGAGAAACAATACCACTTTTCCCAGCAATACCATTCCCTAGTGAGCCTGGGACACACTTTTTCCTATACCGCCGACCGTCGTCACTTTACGACCGCCTCCCTTGACGCGCTGGATGCCTGTTATCCTAAAAAATATGCCTCGTCCGATTCCGCCCTCCACGACCGTCCCTCCTCGTCTTCTATCCACAACACTTTTTCCCTCTCCCTTGTCGAGGGATTCAGAGATTGGGTGAAATTCGGCCTCACTGCTTTCGTCCGCTTTGAGCGACGGCGTTACGCGATGGCCGATATGCGGGACGCCAAAGAATTTTCTACCTACCTAGGAGGCCAATGGGCCAAGCGTCGCGGCCGTTTCCTTACCTACAATGCCCGTGGCGAAGTTTGTCTTGTGGGGGATGACTTGGGGGAGTTCCGCCTCACCGGCGATATGCGTACGGCCTTCCCTTTGTGGGGTAAGGAGGCGTTCCTCTCTGCCGAGGCTTGCCTCAAGAACGTCACTCCCGCCTTTTTCCTTCGCCGGTATCGTTCCCGGTATTTCGCGTGGGACAATGCCTTTGACGACGAACGGCAAGCGTATGTCGGCGGAACGCTCCGGATCGCCGCTACGAGTTCACGCTTGAACGCAGGTATACATACTATCCGTAATCACGTCTATATAGGCTTCTCAGGTTATCCCGACCAATATACGGGGAATATCCAAGTCCTCTGCGCCCGCCTGGCACAGTCCTTCCGCGCCGGGATTTTCGGTTGGGACGGTGAGATAATCGTACAACACGCCTCTAAGGATCGCCTACTCCCCTTGCCCTTGCTCTGTGCCTATTCCAATACTTATATAGACGTTAAGCCGGTACCCGTCCTTTCGCTTCAACTCGGCTTTGACGTGCATTACTTCTCCCGATACGATGCGCCCTATTACGAACCGGCCACGATGACCTTCCGCCTCCAGGCCGACGACGCCCCGGTAGCCGTCGGCGATTTCCCGCTCGTCAACGCCTACGCCAATTTTCACCTTAAACAGACACGGTTTTTTATTTCGACCTATAACCTTGCTTCCCTATTCCTCAGCCCCGATTATTTCTCTCTCCCTCATTATCCCCTAACTCCCTTTGTCTTCAAATTCGGTCTCCTCGTTCATTTCAACGATTGACGGGATATCCGGCTCTCTTTCCGGGACGTAAAACTCTCTTCCAGAGGTGTAAATCACTCTTTCAGAGATAGGTAGCACTCCTTCCGGAACGTATGATAAACCTTCCGGGGTATTCGCAAAACCTTCTACGGTGTTTATAAATCTTTCCTCCCTTTCCGCAAAACCTTCCGCGATGTCTTCAAAACACTAAACCTTACTTCCCCGGAAGGTTTTACAGAAAGAGAGGAATGTTTTACGAATACCCCGGAAGGTTTTGTTTTTATAACGGGAAGTTTTGCGGATACCATGGAAAGTATTATCTTTATTCCGGAAAGTATTTTTTTAAAAACGGAAAGTAAAATGGAAATGACGGAAAGTAAACCGAGAAGGATGGAGCTAGTGTTCGCTACCAGGAACCGGTTTAAATTGGAAGAGGTAAGAAAGATGCTTCCTTTTACGAATGTGCTGAGTTTAGATGACATTGGCTTTAAAGAGAACGTCATTGAAACAGGAGTCACTTTCGCACAGAATGCACGCTTGAAGGCAGAGGCAATATACAGTCAATGCGGTAGAGATTGTTTTGCCGAAGATAGCGGATTGGAGGTAGAAGTTTTAAGGAATAGGCCGGGAGTGCGTTCGGCACGTTACTCTGTTGAAGGTACCGATAAGGCTAATATGAATAAGCTGTTGAGTATCCTTGCAGGGAAGGATAACCGTAACGCTCGTTTCAAGATAGCGGTATCGCTTATCGTCAGAAACCAACGTTATTTTTTCGAAGGTATAGTGGAAGGAACCATTTCCCAACATAAAAGGGGACTATTTGGATTCGGATATGACGCTGTCTTCATTCCCAAAGACTATGATAAAACCTTCGCCGAATTAGGCCCCGATATAAAGGATAAAATTAGCCATCGAGCGCAGGCTATGCGTAAGATGGATAGGATTCTGGCCTGCCTGGGCGCCATAGCTTGCCTCCTTTACGTCTCTTTCCCGACATGGGCGCAAGATGCGATTTGGAAAACGTATCCTTCCTATCACTCCACGTTCATGGTGGAAGAAACGCCGGAGGAAGTGTTCGTGTTGGCAGGCTTCGATCGCAATCCCGCTACGGGTATTTCGGATCGTGCGTCGGGTGCTTTATATTCCTATGGGAAAAATGATCGGAGCGTTACCCTTTATTCCAAGGAGAACGGGATAAGTGATACTTACATTAGCCGTATCGGATATAGCCATAGCCTTGATATTCTTTTCATTCTCTATACGAATAGCAATATAGACCTGCTTTCCAAGGAAGGGATATATAATATTCCCCATCTGATGAATAGCCAAGGGATACGGGATAAAACGGTCAACGACTTGTTCTTTTATAGAGATTATGTCTACCTAGCCACTAACTTCGGGGTCATGGCTATCGACCTCCGTAAGCGAGAGATTATGGATACTTACCGTATAGGCGTCACCCGGTCCGTTTATTTTAATGACGATGCGCTGATTGCCGCTACAGATTCCGGAGTCTTTATCGGCAATGAAAGAAGTAATTTACTAGATAAAGCTAATTGGCAACGCCTTTCCTTTCTTATAGATATTCCGATAAAGAAAGCATTCTTTTTAGCGGATTATATTATGATCCTCGGAGAAGACAATAAATTATATGACGATGGCCTAACGACCAACGGACCGCACGTAGACGACGTGTGGGATATATTCTATAAAAACGACAAACTGATCGTGCGCCGTTGGGGTGATATGAGGGTATATACCTCCGTGAAAGACTACCGGACTATACCTGTCCGCTCGGCGTACGATCTCTCCGCCGTTTCCGACGTTTATTGGATAGCCGCAGGCACGGAGGGACTGAAGGCGCTCAAGTCTGTAGACGATCGGTACGAAACGCTTATCTCCGGTATTCGTCTCAACGGGCCTAAGCGCGATCATGCGGCTTTTATGACCTTCCATAAAGACAAACTGTTCGTTACCGGAGACGGCGCGGGAACTTTCCGAACTTTCAGGGACGCTACTTTTATGACCTATGACGGTTCTTCCTGGTATAATTTCGATGAACAGGCTATCTCCGGGCAAGCCGGACATGCCTTTGCCGAAGCTACCGCCGTAGCGGTCGATCCCTTAAACGAAAACCATTGTTTTGTCGGTACGTGGGGAGACGGTGTCTTTGAGTTCCTCAATAATGAATTCGTTAAGAGGTATGACTATACGAATTCTAACTTAGAGTCCTTCGTCCCTGCCTCAGATCCCGAAAGGCATAGGTATGTCCGCATCGATGGGCTGGCTTTTGACCAAAACAATAATCTTTGGGTAACCAACGGCGACGGAGATCTACATGCCATCAAGGTAATGAAACCGAACGGGGAATGGCTTTCCCTTTCTTATGACGGTTTGCCTGCCTGCGTGATTATGGATAAAATTCTTCTTACCCGTAATAATCACAAATGGATCAATATCCCCGGAAGGACGGATGCCGGTATCCTTGTCGTGGACGATCGTGGAACGATTGATGACCCTTCCGATGACATAGCTAACTTCTTTTCCTCTTTCCATTCCTCTCCTACTTCCGAAGGGCAGCTTGTTACCGACCCTTCCGCCTATTACTGCATGGCGGAGGACTTAAACGGCCGGATTTGGCTCGGTACTAGCCTGGGTCCGCTGATTTGCCCGACACCCTCTTACGCAGTGACGGATCCTTCGCACATGTATGCCAATCGTATTGTCCGAACGGATGAAGAGGGTAAGCTCGCTTATTTCCTGGATGGGGAAAATGTACGTGCCATTGCCGTAGATGGCGGCAACCGTAAATGGTTGGGTACGCAAAGTTCCGGCCTTATACTTGTCTCTGAGGATGGTAAAGAAACTATTGCCCATTTTACTACCGCAAATTCCCCTTTACCGTCCGACTTCGTCCAAAGTATCGCTATCCATCCTACAACGGGAGAAGTCTTTGTCGGTACCGACAAAGGAATAGTGTCTTATACCGCCGGTGTCACTCGTGGCAAAGCCGACTATGCCGAAGTTACGGCCTTTCCCAACCCTGTCCGGCCCAATTATCAGGGATATGTCACCGTTACTAACCTTGTGCAAGATTCCTACGTCCGTATTACCGACTTCAATGGCCATCCTGTAGCAGAAGGTAAGGCTGTGGGCGGTCAGTTTTTCTGGAATTGTACTCGTCCGTCGGGAGATCCCGTCACTACGGGCGTTTATCTTGTCTTCGCTGCCACGGAAAATGCCGCCCAGCGTGTAGTCACCAAAATTATGGTCATTCGTTAGTTATATATGTACACATGCTGATACATGAAAACTATTCCTTGCGACACTATAATACCTTCGGTATTGATGTCTCAGCACGATGGTTTATAGAGTATGCCGACGATGAGGATCTTAGCCGTCTTTTGCGCGATGAGTATTTCAGCCACTGTAAATCTATCCATATAGGGAAAGGAAGTAATCTCCTTTTCCTGAAAAACTATGACGGTATTGTCCTCCATTCGGGGATAGGCGGTATGAAAGTACGTGAGGAAGGTGATGATATCTTTTTACGCGTTGGGGCAGGGATACTTTGGGACGATGTGGTAATTTTTGTCCTTAAACAAGGTTGGTCAGGGCCGGAGAATCTTTCATTTATACCCGGTGAGGTAGGGGCGGCGGCAGTGCAGAATATCGGGGCTTATGCATCGGAAGTGAAAGATTTTATCCATAGTGTCGAAGTGATGGACAAATATACCGGGCATGGCTATGCGTTTGCGGCCTCTGAGTGTAACTATGAGTACCGCTATAGTCGTTTCAAGGAAGATAATTCACCGTTTATTATTACTCACGTAGTTTTTCGTTTTTCCCGTAACCAGGGTCGTTGTGTCACGGATTACGGACGATTGTATGACGATCTGCCGGATTGTCCTACTCCGCTTGATGTCAGGGAAGCGGTTATCCGTCTTCGCCGATCGAAAATACCTGATCCCAGTGAGCTGGGTAATGCCGGTAGTTTCTTTATGAATCCCGTAGTTTCCCCGCAACAGTTTGTAGAGATTCAATCTCGCTTTAAGGATATCCCTTATTATTCGTTAGGCGAACAATATAAGATTCCGGCCGGATGGCTGATTGAACAGTGCGGTTTCAAAGGTTTCCGACAAGGCGATGCGGGTGTGTATGAGCGACAGGCTTTGGTACTTGTCAATCACGGCAAGGCGACAGGCGCCGATATTGCACGATTGGCCGAACGGATTGTCGAGAAGGTACAATCACGTTTCGCTATCCGGCTTACTCCGGAAGTGAAGTATATCAGCGCCGTTGCCGGTCCCCTTGTTCCGAAGATCTTTTCCGAGGAGACCGATCTTCAAACGTTCTCTTTCAGGCTTGTGATACGGCGTTCGGATACTCCGTTGAGGCTACGTGAACATTTCCGCATCTCACTGCGTGAGGGACTGTTAGTGGTTCTTTGTTCTCCTGACACGTGTTTCGAGGAACGAGCAATCCAGTGGCAGTTGCAGACGATCCTGCGGAATGTCCTTCGGGACGAGGCGAAACGGCTTCTTCCTGTCCGTCTATCTATGCTTGCCGAACGGCACGGGTTTATTTATGAAGATAGTAAAGTGAATAGTGCTCGGACGAGGTGGGGTAGTTGTTCGGGTAGAAAGGTGATCAATCTTTCCTGTTTCCTTCTACTTCTTCCGGAGCATCTGATTGATTATATCTTGCTGCATGAACTGTGTCATACTAAGGAGATGAATCACGGCACCGGTTTCTGGAGGCTACTTGATGAGGTGACGAACGGCTCTGCCCACCGGCTTCGCAAGGAACTGAAGATGAAAGGCATGCAATAAGGAAGATGATAAAGGCTATCCATGAATGTTACGGCTTATTAGCCGGTACAGTTCTTTGAGATCGGTTTCATGGTCAAGCATATCAAGATGTTTTTTCATAACGGCTACATCGTGGCGGACGGCGGGGCCTGTTTGTGCTTTGACGGCGGGAAGGTCATGTACTTTTGCGGCCGTTTCGTCGATCAAAGGGAGCAGTAGCCGTCCGTCTAATCCCTTGCGTTCCAGCAGGTGACAAGCGATAGCATACATCCGGTTGGTGAAACTGCTGGCGAAGACTGCCGCCAGATGAAATTGTTGCCGTTGCTCCGACGATAAAAAATGTACTTCACGGGAAAGGCAGGCGGCGATGCTTTGGAGCAGTAATCCGTCGGACGCGGAGGAAGCTTCTATAAAAATAGGTATTGAGTGAAAGGACACCGGACGGGCCTTGCTGAATGTCTGCATCGGATAAAATACCCCGTACCGGTTTACTGTGTCCCCAAATATATCCATCGGCATACTTCCTGCCGTATGTACCCATAGACCGCCGTTAGGAGGAATCTTCCCGATAGTTTCCACCAGCACATCGTCCCTAACGGCGAAGATGTACAAGGCGGCGTCCGTCCGGATCTTGTCGGGATCGTTTGTCCAGGCGCAACCGATGCGTGAAGCTAAAGCTTTGGCCGAAGTAGCTTTCCTACTAAATATCTGAATAATAGGTATTTTTTTATCCCGCATCGCTACTGCAAGACAAGTGGCCAGATTTCCCGACCCGACAAAAACTACAGGGTAACTACTTGTATCAGTGGGCATAAAGGTTTAGAAATCTACCATCAATCTTACGTTGAGCTGACGACCGGTCAAATAGTTAGGGACAGCATATTGCTGTCCGTAGACGTCGGTCAGCCAATAGTAAGAGTTTGTGTTATTGATGCCGAAAAGATTGAATACATCCAACGCAAGCCAGATATTACGCAAGCCGAAAAAACTTGTTCGTTCGGAAGAAACGCCTGCCCCTGACAAACGATAAGAAAAGCCAAGGTCAATACGACGGTAAGGAGGTAACCGGAAATAACCGTCCTCATACCCTTTATGGGGAATGGTGACAGGTAAACCTCCGGAGAGCATCCCTTTGAGAGTGACACTCAGACGGTCGTAACGCGGAAAATAGTCATGAAAATAGAGGGAAATGTTATATCCCTGGCTGTTAGGCAAAGGGACGGTACGTACTGTCGTTGTTCCCGTTTCTTGCGTACGACGTATAGTCTGACGGGCATCCATCAACGAAAAACTGAGCCATGAATCCACTCCCGGTACGAACTCCCCGAAAAGTTTGGTGTCCAATCCCCATACCCTCCCTGCCCCGCAGTTTTCTCCGTAGTAGCGTATCTTTACGTTATCAATCGTATAGGGCACAAGACGGTCTAACTTCTTATAATAAGCTTCGGCCGTCACTTTGAAATTCCTTCCGGATACTTTGAAACTGTAATCCCCGCCAACGATGAGCTGCATGGAACGTTGCGAACGCAGGGATGCGTTCAGGGCAACCGTTTCGTTCCCCTCACTATCCCGTACCACTTTGCGTAACTCCTTGTAGAAAGGGGACTGGTAGTAGACCCCACCGGCCAGACGAAGGGTTATGTCCTGATCAAAGTTCGGGATAAACCCGATAGAGGCTCGCGGACTGACAATAAATTCACGGTTGTAGTCCCAATAGCTTCCCCGTACTCCTCCGATGAAGGTAAATAACCCTTGCGGGGTACGAAACTTGGCCACATCCTGTACATAGCCCCACAGGCGGAGGCTTGACATAGTTTCGTCGGCATAGAGCGAAGAAAAGACGTTGACGCCTTCTCCCGTATGAGGCAGGGAGTATCCGGCCGAATCTCTCCGTTCCCATTCGCGGAGGCGGTCGCGGATACGCTCTCCCTGTATGGAAGCGCCCCACTGTACGGTATTTCCCCGCAGGCGGAACGATCCGGAGTGCGTCAGGTTTAGTATCGTGGCGTGAAGTTTATTACGGGCATGCTCCAGGAAACCGCCCACTGTACGTGCACTGGTGATTCCTTCCTCATCCTGATTCACAGTACCGTTCTTTCCTATCCAGTATTCACTCAGGATGTCATAATTTTCTTCTTCCCGGGTATGGAAGGCCGAACCTTGCAACCCCAGTTCCATCTGTTCATTGGCATAGCATTTCACCGAAAAAGCGCCCGAAAGCGTCTCGAAGCGGTCTTGCTCCATGCCGTCGAAGTAGACAAAAAAGTTTTGCGGTTTCTCTGGCGTACCGAACGACGTCTCCCTGCTGAAAGGGCGGAAACGGTAGGTATTTCGGGAGAGGTACCCTAAAATCCCTATTTCCCATTTTCGGGAGGGGCGGTAAGTGATATAACTCTGGAGATCAAGAAACTCAGGGTCGTATTCCGCTTCCGTATCCATCGTCGCCAGCAGTGAACGCGCCGTTTTGTAGCGAACACCCGTGATTTGCGTCCATTTACCCGCACCGCTCCCCACGTATGCGTTTCCGCCCATCAATCCGCCCGTCACCGACCCCTCCGTATTACTTGGCCGCTTGTAGGTAATATCCAGCACCGAACTCATCTTGTCTCCATACCGCGCTTCAAATCCGCCTGCCGCAAAACGTACGGATTCCGTCAGGTCCGGATTCGTGAACGTTAGCCCCTCCTGCTGACCGGAACGGATCAGCAACGGGCGGAACACTTCCACCCCGTTCACATACACCATATTCTCATCGTAACTCCCGCCGCGGACGGAATATTGAGAACTCAGTTCATTGCCCGACGACACCCCTGCAAACGTCACCACCAGGCTTTCTATGCTTCCCCCCGAAGGGTCAGCCAAGAAACGTATCTTGTCGGCATCCAGGGTTTCCATGGCGGAGATCTGGCGTCGCGTAGCCGTGGCCGTGATCTCACCGAGTGCAAAGGAGATGTAATTCATCCGTACGTTTACACGCAGGTCGCCCATCACTTCCGGAATAATGCGCTCCACCTTGCCGTAACCCAGACAGGAAAAGACTAAACGGACGGAATCCCCTGCCTGTACGTCTACCGAATAAAACCCTTTTTCATTCGTCACCGCTCCTCCGTGACCGCCTGTGGTCACTGCCACCAGCTCCAAAGGATAGTCCTCCCCGTCACGTACATAACCGGAAATGCGCACCTTACCCCCCTCGGCCATTACTCCGACGCTCAGCATGGCGCTGAGAATCCCTGCGACGAGCAATTTTTCCGCTTTTTTTTTGGTACTGCCTGTCATCCGGCCGAAATCTTACAGATTATTGATTTTCAACATCATAAGGGGGGGGGTAAACCGCACATGGACGCCGCAAAGGTAGAAAACATCCGGAGGATAAAGGAAGAACATGTTGTCTAACATAATTAGGGAGGAGGAAACCACGGGAGGGAATAGTTACCTTCGTGCCGTTCGCATTCGGTCGGTTATGGTAAAAGGATATAAGATAGGGATCAGGGAAAGGACGCTTGGCCTTTGTCCGAAAGGCCGGATAAATGTCTTGGGGATATTTTTCCTGTGCCTGCTGGTAGGCGACTTCGTGGGCGGGGTAGCTTACGCCCAGGAATGGGGGCCGGTAATCGGAAGGAGCGATTACCCTTATACGAATAGTGGATTTCTACCTGCTGGTATGGGTTCTAGTAATCCCGAGGATCCCGATTATACTCCCGAGGCCGAGGCTGCGGATACTGTGAAGTATGAACGTGAGCAGAAGTCTCTGCTGCTCGGTAGTGGATATATCCTCTTTGCGATGGGAGATAAACATGCTAGAGAGGTCATCAAATCCAGACAGGTTGAAGATTACACTGCATACATGTGCCACGACTGGTGGTCGCAAAATATACAGGGATTTAGTATTGCCACGATAAGTAATGACGGGGTCAATCCTTTTGACCTTCCGCCCACTACCGACAATGATGATGTACGGTGGATAAGCATGCAGTTGAATGCGGGTCAGGATACACCACAAATGCCCGGCTTGTATCCGCCTCCCTGGTGTGGAACGGGGATACGTATCGTGCGGACGAACCGTGGTGCCTATACGAATGGACAGCCGAATGGACGTTATTTCCCTCAGGTAAACGTTCTTGACTTGACACGAGTGCGGGAGGAAAGAGATAAGTACTACCTGAATGTCTCCTACCGCCTTCGGGATTTCGATCTTGATGGTGGTGACGAGGGTTATCTTCGGGTGCAATATATGTCGAAGCCTTGGTGTAAATTTTCGAATCTGACGGGCGACGGGTTATATTTCTGGCGCCCTCGTTCCAATGGGCATTGGCAGCGCCTATCCGGACCGGTCTCTCAATGGTTGAATGACGGTAGCGTGGCGGCCAACGAGTGCATGTACACCGGCAAAGAGGAAATAGATGAAGGCACCGGTTATTATCAGGATAACGGCGGAATCACTGTCCTGGGCTTTGTCCATATGGACAATGCTATCACCGGCGGGTCTATTGAATCACACGGCAAGCCGGGCGCCAAAGCCGATATGGACAACGTGTTTTATTACAAGCCGCAGGAGGATATAACGGACTTGCGGATTGTAAGGGAAGGGGGGGGGGATAATATGGAAGTATGTTCGGGGACAACGGTGCTATTCGAAAAGAGGGAGGATGCAAAGGTGCCGTTGAAACTGCAATTTACGCCCAAGGATGCGTTGCCGCTCTATTTGGAGTGGTTCTCGTCAAACGAAGATGTGGTGAGCGTAAAATATGGAATCCTTACTTTCACGGGGAAATCGGGAACCTCCACCATCACAGTGAAGGCCCGTAATTACGACGGTTTGGCGGAGATTCTGACCTCCTGTGTGGTGAAGAACGAATTCTCAACCCTCGGTATGAACAAAACCAAGCGCCGACAAGATAATGTCTATCCCTTGGCGGGAGCGGGTTATCACTGGCTGATCGGCTCGGATGCGGTGATCAATGATTGGTTGGCGACGCGTTCGCGACAAGCCATGAACAGTAACCGGCAGACCAATCCCATCATCAAGGACTATCGTTGGAATGACCCTTCCCGTAACCTCTGGATATACAATAATGACTGGATTTATGACCCCGACCGGGATTCCTCCCACTTGGTAGAAGACCCCGCACTGGGGCGTCCTACCCTGATACAGGGGAAGCGTACCGATACGCGAGAGTATTGGTACTCTTCCAATGAGCGTTATACGCGTAGTACCAATGATCATGAGTTCGATGAACAGGGGCTGGGTTATTTCGGACAGCCCAACGATTGGATGAGTCTTACCGTAGCCCCCTTCTATTGTCAGTTGGAGAAGGGAGGCTTTAAATTGACCGATAAATACCCCGCGAGCTCGTACGTAGGAGGATGGTTTGGGATGGAAAGTCATTTTTCTGCTTCCGAAAACCAGCCCTATGATATGACCGCCCTTCTGGAGCACTGGGATGACGCTTACCTCTTTGTTTCTATACGGAGCGGCTTGTCCGGTTACCTCAAGATGGAGTTCCCTTGGAAAAAACTCAACGGTGAAGAAGAAATAAAACGCGTGATTCTGGTCGCACCACGAGTGGAAATGCCCTCCTTAGTCACGCGAATATCAGAAAATGTAATACATATTAATACAAATAATGACTATCTTTTTGTCCTTCAGGATGAATATGTCCATAAAACGCAGACGGACGCCGATTCCATCTTTGTTTTCTGGAAGTTGGAAGAGCCGAAGTATCGTACAGTGACAATAGATGAAGTATTGCTTGACTGGAAATATGATTATACGGCCTGCCTATGTTTAGCAGGGGTGTCTAGTGCGGTTCAGAGTAATACCTCGAAAATGGCGGATGCTAATTGTCCGCCGTATGCCTCCAGCTACCTAAGTCTTCTTCCCTGGATCAGCTGTGTGGCAGAGACTGCTATTGGCACTACAACCGAAGATCCTGAAAGCAGCCTTCGCCATTGTCATTCTGACCATAGATTATGGTTACAGGAGCGTTCTACTATTCCCGACTATGTAATAGAGGGAGAATGTAGTGTCATATATCCGACGGATGGGGAGTTATTTCCTTACGAAATGCTACCTAAAGGCGAATGGAAGGGCCATAAGTTCAGGCTGAAGGATATTTTCGGGGAGAAGCCGAATGCCAATGATGGAAGTTTGGACCGCTTCGAGCAGGTATGGAAGTCGGGCGAACATACGCTCTGGCGTATGTCGGGAGCTATGAATCCGAGAACGTATAATCCTTATCCTATTCCTCACAAGCTTTTCAGTGATGACTTACTATTCCGGTGGGATGTACGGAAAGAGGAAAAAGAGTATATAAAGGACTACAAGGGAGTTCTTTCTGGTCTCTACGGGTTTGACCCCACCGATGAAATTCCCAAGATATCTCCCTACATAAATTATAGGGAGAGTTTTATTCTTGATGCTCCGCACGGCTTCTATTCGAATGGCCCGGGAGACAGGCTAGGCTTGGATGCGATGTTCTTCTACTATGAGATTCCGGGTAATCTTACGTTGTCCAGAAACGGAGAACCGGTAACGGTGGAGAAAGGCATTCCACAGGCCTTGAAGCTTACCTATGACCCGGCAGATTGTTACATGCACAGCATTCGCTGGGAATCCGACCATCCTCTCATACAGGTCAGCTCCGACGGCGTCGTCACAGGCCTTAAGTCGGGCATCACCGGCACAGTGACCGTCACGGGCGTATCCACAAATCGCGTAACGAAGACAGCCTCATGCGATGTACATGTGGTTGAGCGCCAAAAAGAGGAGTACTCGGATGTCGTCCGTTCCATCCTGGGACCGGAATATCATGGAGGGCTTGACTATTACCTGATGTCGATTGACGAAAGCGTCGCCTCTCGGCTCAATGCCGGAGGGCGTGTGGCTTATGACCTGCGCCCCGGTACGGACGGCGGTAAGAATACCTTAGATGTCTGGGATAACACCTATCGGGCTGTGGTTACACCCGATGAGGAGCTTAATAGTTTCGACCATCCCGGCCAGAAATGGATCTCTTTCAAGCGTAATAACCCCTTCTGGACAGGCGCCGCCTTCCGTATGGGAGCAACGCAACCTCTTGATGTCTCGAAAATCAAAGAGAATGTCGGCGACTATTACCTCCATGTAGCCGCACGCGTCCCGCCCGGAAAAACAGGGGACATCACCAAATTCACCTTCTCCTGGAAAACCGCCGACGGCAAAGATTCTTCCTACAAAATAGCGATCACCCCCATCAAATACGAGAAGGAAGGCGAGGTTGTGGAATATGAAGGCTACCGTGTCCTGCGAGGGTATTCGCCCGATGGCGAATGGTACGAGATGAGTATCCCCCTCAAACAAACGGGGATGCCCGTGCCCTTTGCCGGAGCCTCCACCGCAGGCGGTGAAGCAGGGGGATATAACTTCCTGACTTTCTCCACAGGACCCTCCCGCTCCTTTGAAAATACCAAGGAAAAGTACTACGTCGTCGATACCGCCGCAGAGGTTCACCTCGATGCCGTCTATCTCTACCGCATGCCGATACCCGATTCTGTCTGTGTGAAGGGAAAGGCTTTGACCCTTCCTGTCGGCACACAGACAGCGGGAGTAGTATGTTACCCTGTCGGTACGCCGAATTACCCGATGCGCCTAAAGGTGAAAGACGGCTCTAAGTCCCATATACGGGTAGATAACTTAGGCCGCATTTACGGGGTAGCACCCACCGCACAACCGGTACAGATAGAGTATACCTCCTGGTGGCCTACGCATTCACTGAACGACGGGAACTTCCATTTGGTGAGTGCTTCCGACTATTCAATAGATACCGTGACCGGCTTTGCTGCCGTCACAGTGGTATCCGCTACACAGGTAAAACCATCGACAGGTCGAAGTTTTTATCCTCTTCTATTTGACGCCGATTTCGGGCACGAGGCGACTACCGCCGGTATGTTCGCAAACAAGTATATCGCCGACGATCTTCGTCCGAACGATGAAAGCCGCTTGCTTGACCTCTGGCGCGGGGCGCTTTCCCCCGACACCACCGCCGCCGGTGAGACCTTGCCGGGATATTACGGAAAATATAGTAGAGGCGTGCTCTTGAAAAAAGATAGCGGAGACTGGGCAGGGATAGCTCTCCGTGTAGACCTTGAGAAGGACACTCAAAAGGATCTGCGCCGTATTCCTTATGCGCGGAACAAGTATTATTTCCATATTGCCCTGCGCGCTAAAGAAGATGAAGAACCTTCACTGGTTACCTTGCGGTTTACCGACGGTACGGATACGATACGGATACCTCTGGGAAGGGATGGCAATAACGGAATGCCTACGAAATATGACTTCCCGCGGGACGGAGAATGGTATGGACTATGTATCCCTCTCTCGGACGATCTGTTCGATGTGACAGATCCCTCCGGTAAAGTCACGACCCTTTTCGAAAAAAAACTGCCTACTACGGGTGAGTTGAATATCCTCTCCATAACGGTTGAAGGAATAGACTCTGCAGCTATTGCTGTTGATGCCGCTTTCTTTTTCCACAATGGACTTCCTACTTTGGAAGGTCTTAGCCTGACGCCGCCTGTCGATGGTATCCGTGTCGGTGAAACAGGTAAGATAAAGGTCAGATCAATCCCTGATTTTTTGGGAGAGGTACTTCCCGAAGACTTAGAATGGACGAGTGACAAAGAATGGCTCACAGGGGAAAACAGCTATCTCTGTGCCGAACAATCAGGTAAAGGAACAATAACGGCTCGTTACCTTGGCTCTTCCCCCGTGGTGAAATCAACAGTAGAGATTACCGTACATCCTTCTTTGTTCCCCTTCCAGCCTGCCGATAAAGGATTCAACTACGCATTGCTGTTGATGGACCCGCAGACCGCTTCCTCCCTCGGTGGCGGTAGGATGGTTGATGACCTTCGCCCCAATGACGTCCATCGCATCATAGAGATATGGGACGAATCCTTTACCCCTCGCGACAAAGAAACGGAGGAACGTAACAGTTTCGAAAAAAATCTCTCATGGCTCAGCTTACAGATGCCCGACACCAGGAACTGGGCAGGCGGCGCCATCGTCAATACCACGCTTGAACGGCATCGTTTCCCCTTTGGTATTGAACCGTATCGTTCAATAAGTTGCTTCCATATCGCCCTGAAAAGTGAACAGCCGCTCTCTTCCTATACCTTCCGCCTGCATGACGGGGTAAACCAGACCGCACCCTTTGTGATCGGAAACTGTCCGAATCCCGATGGAGTGGAGCCATACCGGACCTTCCCCCATGATGGGAAATGGCATAGCGTGCGGATTCCCCTTACGGATACGCTCTTTAATAAATTGTTTAAGAACGGGCAGAATGTCTTGGAAGCAGACAGCGGTACGCCGTATTTTACCTTTACCACCTTTGCCGACTTTGATAAGGGGCAGACACTGGATTTTGACGCTGCCCTTTTCTATACTGTGGGAGGTGCTCCTCCCACTTCGATCACATTGAACCATGGAGAATTGACGCTGGAGGTAGGGTATACGAGTTTATTGGAAATCGCCAACATTGTACCGACTGAGGCTTACTGTCCTCCAGGCGATATGATTTGGGAAACGAGTGACCCGGCTGTCGCAGTGGTGCAGAGCGGTATAGTGACGGCCCTTAAAGAGGGGACGGTAACTATTTCAGTTCATTTGCCCGGTTATCCTGCAATAAAGAATAGTTGCACAGTCACGGTAAAACCTTCTTCTTTTGTCAAGGCGGCGGGTGCTACCAGCCTGGAGGGAACCCACTACCGTATCTTCATGGCGGGTGCAAAGACGATGGAAACCTTGCGTGCTTCGGTACACTATCGTCTGGATGATTTCTGGGGGCCTGACGTGAGGGGTACCGCCGGTCTCTCTTCACTCCAAATCTGGGCGTCAACCATGGAAACGGCCGATATTCCCGCAGGTACAAAGAATAGCTATGGAATGGAGGATAGCTATGTCGGTCTCGCCTTAACGGACAAAGGGTGGGGCGGAGGTGCTTTCTCCACAGGAAAAGGTATCCCCATTGATTTGAGGGAAATGGTCGCTCATAAAGAAGATTATGTCTTCCATATCGCCTTGAAAACGACAGAACCGATTGTTTCCTACAAGTTTTCACTTACCGATGGGGTACATACGTGTCATTTTGCGATAGGAAATACGTGGTACGAAGAGTTGTTCCCCATCCGTGACTTCCCGCACGACGGAACTTGGCATGAATTAGAAATCCCCCTTTCCGAATTGTTGTTGCTGCCCGGAGGTGAAAACCTGTACAGCGAGGTGATGAACAGTGAAATGGGCTTCGATCTGCTCTCTTTCCTCCGTCTGGGCGAGCCGGGGAACAAGATGGAAATGGATGCTATTTTCTTCTATTGCCCAAGAAAGATACCGACGGCCGTGACATTCGCCTTTGCGGATACCTTGTTATTACCCTTGGAAGCGATACAGGTGATTCCCTCTTTCAAACCATATGCCGGTTATGTACCGGATAACAAATGGACGTGGACAGTGACGTCGGAAACGAATGTAGGACAACAACCGGTGGTAGCCGTGCGCGGCAGTGTATTGACAGCGTACCAAGAAGGAGAAGCACAAGTAGAGTTTTCTGTACCGGATATTTCACAGAAAGTAAAATTTAATGTGACGGTGGGAGAATCGCCTTTCCGACACAGTCTTTTAGGATCGCGTTACCATGTGGTTTTCATGGACAGGTATAATTTCACCACTATCGAAAAGCGTACCGTGAGCGATCTGCGTACCGGTGTGCCTGGAGTAGCGGGTACCCCGGAAATACAGATTTGGTTGGATGACAACGAAAGCCTTACGCTCAAAGATGGTATAGAAAAACCGGTAAACAGTTATGGAGCGGGTGGTCCGAACGAAATAGCTTTCCTGAATTTCCGAGTGTCAGAAGAATCGAATTGGGGTGGTGGCGCCTTTCGTTTGCCGGGTAGTGGTGCCAAGATAGATCTGACGGAGTTAGCTGAAAAACCCGAAGAGTATGTATTCCACGTTGCGATGAGAAGGAAAACGGTGGATGCTGGGTATCGTTTTATCCTCTCGAACGGTAGGGAAGAACGTGGTTTCATCATCGGAAACCGGATTTGGATGGACAATACATCTCCGATAGCTAAAAATGAGATACCTATACGGAACTTCCCTTCCGATGGAAAATGGTACGAATTGGAGATACCTTTAACCCATCCGATATTTAAAGATTTTTTCAATAGCCCTATCATTGTGCCGGAAGGAGGTTTGAATATAGTGAGTTTTGTGACGACGCGAAACCCAGGTGATATTGCGCCGACAGATCTTTGTGTAGACGCCGTCTTTTTCTATCGCCGGTATCGTCCGATCACAAATATTACGCTACCGAATGAAATAGTGGTGCCTGAAGGGGAAGTAATACAAGCGGAAGCCATCTCGGAGGATATTCATGGCTTACTGCGATGGAAAACGTTAAACAATACAACGGCTACTGCGACTAATGAAGGTTTCGTGAGTGGATTGAAACAGGGCTCCACCAAATTGGTTGTTTCCTATGGGGATGAACAGGTAGAAGATCCGTCGATGAATGACGACGAGTACGTATTAGTATGGTCGGATGAGTTCGATGGCGCTAACGATGCGCTTCCCGACAAGTGGCGTTGGGGTTATGACATAGGTACCGGAGAAGGTGGCTGGGGAAACGGAGAATTGCAATATTATACTGCTAATAAAGAAAACGCCCGAATGCGTGACGGCCATCTGGTAATTACTGCGAAAAAAGAGAATTTCTTTGATTCCGAGTATACTTCGGCGCGTTTACGTTCGAAACAGGGTTGGAAATATGGGAAAGTGGAGGTATCTTTTAAGTTATCTTCTGGATTCGGTACATGGCCGGCCGTATGGATGTTACCCGTAAATAATGTATACGGAGCGTGGCCTGCCAGTGGTGAGATTGACATTATGGAACATGTGGGACGGTTGCCGACATCTATTATGGGAACTGTACACATGGCGGGAGCTTCCGGTGAAACAGGCCCTTCGGGAACGTATAATGTGTTACCGGACGCCGAAATGGAGCCGCATAAGGTCACGCTGATATGGAATGAGGATAGTATAAAATGGTATATAGATGATAGAGCTATACCTTTCTTTTCTTTTGACAAAACTGCGAATGTTAACTATACGCAATGGCCGTTTGATGAAAATTTCTATCTTATCCTCAATCAAGCCGTAGGAGGTTACTTGGGTGGTACGCCTTCCGCAGATATATGGCCGCGGGAATTTCTGGTGGATTACGTCAGGGTGTATCAGAAACCGCAGGCAACGCCTTCTCAGCCGTTCATCTCGGATACCTGTACCATTACAGTGTTGCCGCGTGCAACGATACCCAGTTTGGAAGGCGTGGATTACACTGTACTCTCATTTGGGAATGCAATGATGGATACTCTTCCTTCCAGTGTAATCAAACGTGATTTGCGGGGGGAACTTGCCCTTCAACTATGGGAGAGTTCTTTCTCTAAGAGAGAACTTGTAGAGAACGATACGGATAGCTATGGAAAAACAGATGGCGGCAACATAGGATTACAAGTGGGAAGTAGAGGTTGGTCGGGTGGCGCTTTTTTCCTCCCTGTGGGTACGGCTGATGTGGACTTGACGGCGTTATCCACAGCGGCACGCAGAGGTTTATTCTTCTTTCACATGGCCTTGAGAAGTAAAGACGAGAGATCTGCCTATACCTTCACTTTCAGTGATGGAATAAAATCGGCTTCTATTGTGATAGGGAATAAGGAAGGTGAAGGAGGAATTGCACCGAAATATGATTTTGCCCGTGATGGAGCATGGCATGAGATAAATATTCCACTAAGTCTTCCGGAATTCGACGATATGTTTGAGAATCCGATACATGTGGAAGGAACCGGTTTGAATTTCCTGACATTCTTGGCCGGTGGAGAACCATGGACTACACTGGACATGGATGCGCTCTTTTTCTATGACGTGGCCGAGCAACAGTTGAGCCTTTCTGTAGATCGTCAGGAAGTAAATATGAAAGTGCAGGGATCTGTCAAGCTTAATGCGGTGACAACTCCTGCAATTAAGGTACATCAGGTGAAATGGCAGTCTCTGAACCCTGAAGTAGCTACGGTGGCGAGCGAAGGTTTCGTAACAGGGTTGAAAGCGGGCGATGCTACAATTGTAGCGTCGTTAGAAGGCCTGGAAAAGAGGTGTGTGGTGCATGTGACGAAAGAAGAGATAGTGAATAGCCGTTATGGTTCTCACTATCATACTTTCTTCGTAGATGAGACGACTTTTGCCTATTTTGGGGAGCGTTTGGAGCGTGATCTTCGTCCGGGTACGAATGTCTGTGATCTTGATAATTGGAAAGGCCAGCTGGACTTTCTCCCTTCCTTAGAGCAGGGAACGAATAGTTATGGGTTGGAGAAAGATTGGTTGCGGATGGCGACAAAACGGGGCGAGACGTGGTCGGGCGGTGCCTTCCGTATAAAGCCGCTGGGTAATGGTATTGACATGAAGCATGTTGCCCTGGCGAGGAATGAGTATAGTTTGCACATGGCGCTTCGTAGTACGAAACCATTCTCCTCTTATACATTTCAGTTGGCAAATGGACATGGAGATACGGCACGTTTCGTCATCGGTAACCAATGGGGGGAGGGTGGACTCTTGCCAATCTATGACTTCGCTCGTGATGGACAATGGCATGAAATAGACATCCATCTGGATTCCCCCTTGTTCGATGGTTTCTTTGATGACGTGATAGCTGCTTCTACCTCCGTCGATTTTTTTGCTTTCATCCTTTCCGGCGCAGGTAATGAATTGGGTATGGATGCGATCTTTTTCTATAAACGTCCCATACCTGTGGAAGGATTCCGAATGCGTAAGGATACGGTGTGGGTGTATGAGGGTGAAGCGTTTAAATTGCAAACGGATTTCTTGCCCGTAGACGCTTTTAGCGGAGAGCCGATAACATGGCGTTCATTAAATACCGATTTGCTGACGATAGAAGAAGATAATTGGTTACTAGCGAAGGTCGCTTCTTCGGTGTATGTAGGTGTAGAGGCGAAGTTTGGTAACTTCAAAGACACTTGCTACGTAGGAATACAAAGCATTCCGGAAATAATCGGTAGCCTAACAGGTAGCCATTATTACGTATTATCAATGGGGGATGCTGTTTTCGCAAATCTGGCCGACAGGATGGTGATTAAAGATTGGCGTCCAGGTAAGTCGGAAGGGTGCCGTTTGAATGTGGTAGGCGCTTCTTTTAACGCTACGGGACGGGTAGGCGCAGACAGTTACGGGTATCTTAATACTAACTGGGTCAGTTTGGCAGTAACGGATAAGGGTTGGTCGGATGCCTCCTTCGTAGTGAGCGACCCGCAAGGAATTGATCTACGTCCTATTGTTAAGGAGGAAGTGCGAGACAAATATTTCTTCCACATCGCTTTGAAATGTGAACATAATTTGCCGTATACATTTACTTTTTCCAATGGGGCAAGTTCTGCACAAATAATCATTGGTGACGGAGAAACGTATGACTTTCCTCGTGACGGTAGATGGCATGAATTGGATATTCCGTTGAGTGATCAGGTATTTAACGGATTATATACCGGTCCTTTCGGTACAGTAGGTCAGTCAATAGATGTGCTGGCTTTCTCGGCAGGTGGTATTCAAGGGACAACATTGGATATAGATGCGGTGTTTTTCTACAAAACGATGGAGGAACCGGCAGCAGTTGCCGTCACACCTACATCGATACGTGTAGAAGAACAGACGGTGACGGTAGTGACGACGAAATTACTACCGGAAGGTGCTTACGGAAAAGTGACCTGGCTATCGAAAAATGAATCTGTTGCTACCGTGCACGACGGTATAGTCTCGGCTATCGGAATAGGTACAACTTCTATTGAGGTACAAGCCGGTAATGCTTTGACACAGATCCCTATTGAGGTACTGCCGAAACGACAGACGGCGGGATTGAATGGTAGCCGTTATTATGTTATCTCAATGGATGAAACCACATTGAGCGGATTGACTGGAAGAGGTGTAGTGCAAGAAGATATGCGTCCGAACATAGCAGACGGCTATGCGATGGATATATGGGAGGGAAGTTTTAATGTTCTTTCAGAAACGGGAGAAACGAATAGCTATGGACGGTTGTCTCCATGGATACGATTGGAAGTGGGTAACAAAGGTTGGTCGGGAGCAGCCTTTACGATAGGGAATATGGTAAATTTGATGCCTATTGCCGTTACACGGGTGATTCATAATTTCCATGTTGCTTTGAAAAGTAGGCAGGATGTATCGGCTTATACCTTCACTTTTACGGATGGATCGGAAGATACGGCGCGGATTGTGATTGGTAATAAGCCGAATGACGACGGAATACTGCCGAAATACGATTTCAAACGTAACGGAGTATGGCAGGAAATAGATATTCCGCTTAACCTACCGGAATTTAACGGGCTGTATGACCAACCGTTTGGAGAGTATGGCAAGAAATTGAGCTTCGTGGCCTTTTCGGCAGGAAAAGAAAAAGGAACAGTGTTGGACATGGATGCGCTGTTCTTCTATAGGGAACTTATGGCGCCGGAGGATATAGAAGTATCGCCTTCGCTGTTGGAAATGAGAGAGCAGGAAGTAAAGAAACTCTCGGTGAAGATGTTGCCGGTTGGTTCTTATGCAACGGTAGTATGGCGGTCGCGCAATGAGGAAATAGCTACCGTGCGCAATGGTTTTGTTTCCGCACTGAAAGAAGGAACCACAGTGCTGGAGGCGCAAGTAGGTACGATTGTGAGGACGGTTTCCGTGAAAGTGTCCCCAAAAGAAGAAATATATCCCCTCTTCGGTACACGCTATTATCTTCTGTCTTTGGACAGTATCACGGCAAAGAGATTAAAGGACATGGGCAATATCGTACAAGATATGCGTCCGGGTGTTAACAACAATAGGTTAGAGTTATGGAGTGGGACTCTCAGTGAACTTTACACATCAGGACCGAATAGTTTTAACCAGTACGAGAGATGGGTAGGGTTGGAAGTAAGTAATAAAGGTTGGTCGGGTGGTGCTTTTGTCGTCGAGGATGGAGTAGACTTGCAGGAGATTCGTACAGAACGGGAAAATTGGTTTTTCCATATTGCTTTGAAGAGTACGCAACCGGCATCAGCCTATACGTTTACTTTCGTTGATACCGATGAAGATGGGGGGAATAAAGCCCATATAGTCATAGGTAATGGAGAAGGGTTATCGGGGCAGCAGCCGAAATATGACTTTGCACGCGACGGGAAGTGGCACGAAGTGGACATACCGCTGAGTTTGCCGGAATTTGACTTGTTGTATAAAGTCGCTTTCACCGGTCCGAATAAACCGTTAAATCTCGTGGAATTCTCAGCAGGCGGTGTGGCAGGAACTGCGCTGGAAATAGATGCAATGTTCTTTTACAAACGGATACCGCCTACACAGCTGGTCCCCGAATCACTGACGCTGAAAGAGCAGGAGGTAAAGAAACTGTCGGTGCTTTTACTGCCGGAAGGTGCTTATGCCCCCTTGCAATGGAAATCGTTGGATGAATCCATTTTCACTGTGCGCGATGGTTGGGTATCCGGATTACGTGCAGGAACAGCCAAGGTGTGGATAAGTGCGGGGCAAACCGATACAACGGTTGATGTAACGGTTTTACCGAAGGAGAAAATCAATGCGTTGAAAGGTCTCAGTTATTACCCGCTTTTGCTTGGTAACTCCACTTTCGATAAACTGAACGAGCGTGGAGCGGTGATACAGGATTTCCGGCCTGATCCGCCTGAGGTACTACAGCGGGAAAAAGAACTGCAGATATGGGAAAATACTTTTATAGGTCTGTCAGCCACGGATACGAATAGTCTTGGACAGCATGAAGAGTGGATACGGCTCAGTGTAACTGACAAAGGCTGGTCAGGCGGTGCTTTTGCCGTGTTAAAATCTGTGGACTGGCGGAGAGTTATAGAAGAGAGGAATAATCACTTTTTCCATATCGCTTTAAAGAGTACACGGCAGACAACTTACACCTTTACGTTCTCGGACGGTAGCCATGCAGCGCAGATTGTGGTAGGAAATGAAGTAAATGCCAGTGGTGTGGGGCCGAAGTATAACTTCATACGCAACGGACAATGGCAAGAATTGAATATACCGCTGAGTTTACCGGAGTTCGATGGTATGTATGAGTTTTTGTTCGGTAGTGAAGTATCTCCGGCGAACCTGATGGCCTTCTCGGCAGGCGGGGTGACAGGTGATGAATTACACATGGATGCGGTGTTCTTATATAAACAGGAGGTCTTGGCAGAATCTATCCAGATACAATCCTCCTTGACAATGCAGGCAGGTGAAACGGTATACTTGTCCACCGTAATGAAACCTGAAACTGCAAAAAGAGAGCCGGTTTGGCGTTCGTTGAATCCCCTTGTGGCTACAGCGCGACAAGGAGTCATTTGGGCAATCGCGCCGGGAAAAGCTGAAATTGAAGTTTCTGTAGATGGAGTGAGTGATACTTGTCAAGTAACGGTAGAACCGGGGGAATCAAGAAATAGCCTCCTTGGTAGTCATTATCACCTGTTGTTCATGGGAGCGAAGGCTATTGATACCTTATTACTTAAAGAAAGAAGTATTCTGGCAGACTTCCGTCCGGGAGTAAAATCACTGAACAAGCTGAATATATGGGAAGAGACATTCATCACAGGGGCAGCTACAGGTCCAAACAGTTATGGTCATGAAGATCCTTGGATAGGATGGTCGGTAAACAATAAAGGATGGTCGGGTGGTGCTTTTGTGGTACAAGGTAACGTAGATTTGAGGAGTATTCATGCCGAAAGGCAAGATTACTATTTCCACGTTGCGCTACGAAGTCAGACAGACCATTTGTACACTTTTACCTTTACGGATAGCGAAGATACGATACAGGTCATTATCGGTGACCGGCCGACAGAAGATGGAAGTTTACCGTCATACAACTTTGTACGTGATGGGAAATGGCACGAATTGAATATACCGTTGAACAATCCGAAATTTTCCGGCCTTTTTGACAAAGAACTGGACAGAACGACAAACAATATCGTAGCTTTTTCAGCGGGTAGTGTACAAGGTACTCCGCTCAATATGGATGCGGTATTTTTCTATAAAAACTCAACGAGACTCTCCGGTCTGCAAGTAAACAAGAAGTCGGTAACCTTGTTAGAGCAAGACGTAATAAAATTGACGGTGACGCCGTCTCCCGAAGAGACATATGTAATATATGAATGGAAGTCGTTAAATACGGATGTCGTTACTGTACGCGAAGGTGTTGTGTCGGCAGTCGGTCAAGGGAAAGCAGAGGTTGTCGTTTACTGTAAAGGTTTATCGGATACGCAATGGCTCACAGATACGTGTAGGATCACTGTCATGCCAAAGATACGTCCTAATAATCTGTCAGGTAGCAGTTACTACGTGATGCTGCTAGGTACGGATGTCTTTAGTTTTCTTTTGCAGCAAGAACGGATACGTGTGAAAGATTGGCGACCCAATACAGGTGAGGGAAACGATTTGCATATCTGGGAAGGTACGTTCAACGCCCAACCGGAAAGCGGGACTGATAGTTATGGAAATCTTGGACAATGGATACGAATGACGGTTACCGACAAAGGTTGGTCAGGCGGCGCCTTTGTGACAGGTGAGGTTATAGATCTTCGAGAATTGTACAGGGAACGTGAGAGAGTCCATTTCCATGTGGCTTTGAAGAGTACGCAACCGAAAACGGTCTATACTTTTACGTTCTCCGATGATAAAGATACAGTGCAGATTGCTATTGGAGATAGTGCAGAGGCTGGTATATTCCCCAGATATAATTTCAAACGCGACGGGCTATGGCATGAAATAGAGATTCCTCTTTCTTTGCCGGAGTTCGATCATTTGTTCGATCAGCTTTACGGTGGAACGATATCAAATCTTGTGGCTTTCTCGGCGGGGGGTGAAAAAGGGGCGGTGTTGGAGATGGATGCGGTCTTTTACTATAAAGAAGTGCCTGCCCCGACAGCTTATCTATTGCCGGATGTAACGATAAAGGAACAGGATGTAGTATTGATGAAAGGTACGTTTGTGCCCGAAGATGCGTTTGATACCTTGCAGTGGCGGTCGACTGATACTCATATCGCTACAGTGAATGATGGCTTTGTATCGGGAATGAACGTAGGTAAAACTACTATCGAAGCGATTTATAAAGGGAAGGTGATAGGATCGTGCCAAGTGACGATAGAAGCGGCAACGAAGGCGAACAGTTTACTAGGTAGTCACTATTATCTGTTATTGTCTGGTGAGTACGCGTTTAATTCGCTTCTCGGAACTAATAGGATAGTGGAGAAAGATTGGCGTCCGGGAATAAGCCCTGCCAACAATCTGATGATATGGGAGCAGACCTTCACGGCGGGAACAGCAGCAGGTTGGAATAGTTACGGAGTGGAAGAACCCTGGCTGCAATGGATTGTGACTGATAAAGGCTGGTCGGGCGGCGCCTTTACAATAGTAGGGGAAGTAGACCTGCGCGATGTACGTACACTGCGGGACAAGTACTTTTTCCATGTGGCTTTGAAAAGTACAAAACCGGAACAGGTATACACCTTTACCTTTATTGATGGAAAAGATACGGCGCGGATTGTTGTGGGAGATCGCCTGGGAGACAATTTGACGCCGCCGAGGTACAATTTCAAGCGTGACGGACAGTGGCATGAATTGAATATCCCATTGTCTTTACCGGAGTTTGCAAACTTGTACGATGAAACCTTCGGCAGTGTGCAAAAGGTCGCGAGTATCGTAGCTTTCTCAGCAGGCGGTATAGAAGGAGATATATTGGATATGGATGCGGTGTTCTTCTACAGAGGTGAGGAAGCGGCGAAAGGGATTAGTCTGCCGACCGTTATTGTTGTAGAGGAAGGTGCCGTAACGTATGTACCGGTGACCTACGATCCCCCCAGTGCTTATGGTAAGATTTCATGGGTGTCGCAAGATGCTTCCATAGCGACGGTGAATGACAATCTGGTATCGGGTTTCAAAGGAGGAGAAACAGTCATCACTGCGACTTGCAACAAGATGCAAGCCTCCTGTACGGTGAAAGTTTTGGCGAAAGCAAAACAAAATAGTTTGCAGGGAAGCCATTACTACGTATTGTCAATGGGAGAAAATACCTTCAATTCCCTGTTGGCTACCGAGAGAATCATCATGGCGGATTGGCGTCCGGGAGCAATTTCCGGTAACGAATTACAGGTCTGGGAGGCTACTTTCAAAGCCTCAGAACAGACAGGAGCGAACAGCTACGGAAAGGAAGAACCTTGGATTGGTTTGGAAGTGACCGGTAAAGAATGGTCGGGTGGCGCCTTCGCAGTGACTGGTGAGATGAATTTGCAGGCTATTTCCAAGGCTCGTGACGACTATTATTTCCATGTTGCCTTGAAAAGTACACAGAAAGTGTCATCTTATACATTCACGTTTACCGATGGAACCGATACGGCTGAAATTGTAGTGGGAAACTGTCCGGGTGAGAAAAATATCTTACCGAAGTACGATTTTGTTCGTGACGGGCAGTGGCACGAGATAAATATTCCGATGGGCTTGCCGGAGTTTGATGGGATGTACGCCGCACCCTTTGGCTCAACATCAAAACAAGTGGCGATTTTGGCATTTTCCGCCGGAGGAGTGGAAAGGACGACTTTGGATATAGATGCCGCCTTCTTTTACAAACGTCAGTTGCCATTGGAGCAACTGAAATTGTCGACAAAAAAGATGACCATAGAAGAGCAGGATGTAGTACTGCTGGATGTAGAAGTGGAACCGGAGGGAGTCTTTGTGGAGTTAGACTGGAAGTCGCTTGATCCGGCTTCTGTCGGGGTAAATGAAGGATTTGTGACGGGCTTCAAGGCCAAAGGTGAGGCAATACCTATTGTTGTGTATGGAAGTGGCCGTACTGATACTTGTTACATAAAAGTCAATACAAGCAAGTGGGAGCAGAGTTTGTACGGTAGTAATTACCATGTATTGTCTCTGGGGGAAAACTCCTTCAAGTCCATACAAAATAGAGTGGTGACCGATTGGCGTGCGAACAGTGATTTACAAATATGGACAAGCACTTTCAATGCTTCATCCACTTCAAATGAAGTAAACAGTTACGGTATAGCAGATCCTTGGATTGGCCTGACGGTAAGTGATAAAGGTTGGTCGGGCGGTGCCTTTGCCATAACGGGTCACATAGACCTGACTCAGGTACGTTCCGACAGAGGCAAGTATTGTTTTCATATCTCTTTAAAAAGTATGCAGCCGGTATCGGTGTACACGTTCTCTTTCACAGACGGGGGAAAAGATACGGTGCAGATAGCGGTAGGTAACCGGAAAAATGTAAATGGGCTGATGCCGAAGTATAATTTTACAAGGGATGGCCTTTGGCATGAAATACAAATACCGCTAAGTCTGCCGGAGTTCGACAACTTATATAAAGAACCTTTCGGCGGAACGCAGGGTAGCGTAAATCTTGTAACCTTCTCGGCAGGAGGCGATGTGGGGACGACGTTAAATATGGATGCTGCTTTCTTCTATAAAGCAGGAGAGAAAGCGATAGGTATTGAGTTGCCGCAGACTGTGACAATAAAGGAACAGGAGGTAGTCCGGTTATTACCCGAAGGGGTATATGGGGAGGTGGTATGGTCGTCATCGAATGTTACTATTGCGGCAGTGAACAAAGGTTTTATAACAGGTGTTAGCGCAGGTCAGGCGACCATCACAGCGAAACGTGGTTCGCAGGAAGTGACTTGTTCGGTGACGGTAGAAGCAACCCCCGATACAAAAAGCTTGCAGGGAGATTACTATTATCTGTTATCTCTGGATGCCTCATCTTACGGTACACTGTTGGGAACGAATCGGACGATAGTAAAGAATTGGCGTTTGGGATTAGCGAAAGGTGGCGAGTTACAGGTATGGGACAACACCTTTGAGGTTGCGACCCTGCTGGGAGGAGCAAACAGTTTCGGATTAAAAGAGTCTTGGGTAACTTTGGCCGTAGCCGATAAAGGTTGGTCAGGAGCTAGTTTCAAGGTGGCAAGCGACATAGATTTGAAAGCTATCGTCGCTGAGCGAGAAAAATACTATTTCCACATCGCCTTGAAAAGTACGCAGCAGACAGTCTACACCTTGGGCTTTACCGATGGGATTCATACGACCTCTTTTGTAATTGGTAACGATCTCAACGGGGAAGGTATTGATCCGTCGTATAACTTTGTGCGTGACGGAAAATGGCACGAAATAGAGATTCCGCTTACTCATCCCAAGTTTGCCGGTTTTTACGAATCGAATTTCAATGGGGAGCAAGTCAATCTGCTGACCTTCTCGGCAGGAGGTGTAGAGGGATCTACGCTGGATATAGATGCGGTGTTTTTCTATGCAAAGGCTGAAGAGGTGACAAGTGTCATTTTGTCGAAAGAGACGCTTCAAGTGGAGGAACAACAGGTTGTCCGTTTGACGACGAATGTGCCGATAGGTGCTTCCGGTAGAATAGTTTGGAGATCTTTGAATAAAGATGTCGCGACGGTAGCCAATGGTTTTGTTTCGGCCCTCAGGGCAGGGACAGCGCGTATCATCGCCCAGGTAGGTAGTCTCAGTGACACTTGTCTTGTAACGGTAGTACCTTGTCCGTCGGCTGGTGGCTTGTCGGGTGTCGGCTTTTTCGTCTTCTCATTAGGAGAAAGCCTCGTGAAAGAGATCGCTAACGGAATAGTTTACGATTTCCGACCGAAGGGAGTGAATTTGCCGACGAGTTTGATGGTATGGGAATCCACCTTTACGGCTTCTCCTACCGTAGGGGCGAATAGTTACGGTGTGCAGGAACCGTGGGTAAGCTTGATGGTTGGCGACAAAGGTTGGTCGGGTGGAGCTTTCCATGTATCGCCGGAATTTGGCATGATAGACATGCAACGTATCCGTACTAAACGTAGCGATTACGCTTTCCATGTCACGCTTAAGAGTACGCAATCCGATGCCGTCTTCACCTTTACCTTCTCTGACGGTAGCGAAGAAGCTGTCATTGTCGTTGGACCGAAAGCCAATATGGATGGCGTTGCTCCCAAATATAATTTCATACGTGACGGACACTGGAAAGAATTTAATATTCCGTTGAGTGAACCTGAATTTGATGCCATTTTTAATAAACCTTTCGGAGGAGTAGAATCGCTCACAGGTGTCAGTCTCCTGGCCTTTTCCGCTGGTGGGGAGAAAGGAACGATCTTGGACATGGATGCCGTATTCCTCTACGAGCGTGTAGAAATGGTCGGCATGTATTTTACCACCCCTACGCTGAATTTGCCGCAACAGACGGTACGGAAGCTGGATCTCAAACTTCTGCCGGAAGGCGTCGCTTCCTGGGTCTCCTGGCAATCGTCTGATCCTGCCGTAGCAACGGTGAATAGAGGAATGGTATCGGCTTTTAACGTCGGAACGACGACCATTACCGCTTCCTATGGCAATTACAGCGCAAGTTGCCTTGTTACGGTAACAGCTACGGAAGCCATTAACAGTCTTCTTGGAAGTAACTACTTCGTGGTACAGTTAGGTGAAAAGGCCCTTGCGCAAATCAAAGATAAGGTAGTATACGATTTCCGTCCCAATGGGACAAATAACGAATTGCAAGTGTGGTCAGCCACTTTTGCCGGTCAGGCAGGTACTACGGTTGATAGTTACGGTAATAGCGACAATTGGGTACGCATGGTCGTATTGGATCAAGGCTGGTCGGGAAGTGCTTACGTCACATCGCTTGCCGGTAATGAGCTTAACCTGTGCCGCCTCTACGACGAACGGGATAAATATTTCTTCCACGTCGCCCTGAAAAGTACACAGGCCGAGAGTGCCTACACCTTCACTTTCTCCGATGGGGCAGATGTGGCCAAGATCGTTATCGGTAATTGTCCGGACGGGGACGATATTTCTCCGCGTTACGACTTTGTGCGCGATGGAAAGTGGCATGAGATTAACATCCCTTTATCCTTGCCGGAGTTCAATGCACTCTACGAATCTGTGATCACTACTTCCACGGTGAATGTCATCGCTTTCTCTGCCGGAGGTACGCAGGGAACGGTATTAGATATGGATGCGCTGTTCTTCTACAAACGTCCCGTAACGCTTACGGATATAGTGTTAAGCGACCAAATTCTCTCCCTTCCTAAACAGTCGGTACGTCGGCTCACTGTAGGGACTGTTCCTACCGATGCAGCCACGTCATCTGTTCTGTGGACGTCATCTAATCCGTCAATAGCGACGGTGAACGATGCTTTCGTGACAGGGATTAACGAAGGGAAGGTACAGATAACAGCCACATGTAACGGCATTACGAAGACATGTGAAGTAACGGTTACGGGTCTTGGTACTGTCAATAGTTTGCATGGCAGCAACTACGTTGTGCTGATGATGGGGACGGGTGCTTTTGAAGCGATATCTAGCGCCCTCAACGTGGTAGACTTACGTCCGGGTAAGGATGATAACGAACTCTATATTTGGGAAGGAACTTTCGACGCAGGGAACGGAAGTGGTGCGAATAGTTACGGTCATCTTGACGAGTGGTTGCAGATGAAAGTAACCGGTAAAGGCTGGTCGGGAAGCTCTTTCAACGTACCTTCCAACCGCTATATGCCGGACTGGACTTCCATGCAGAACAGGCAGGAGTATTCGTTCCATATCGCCTTGAAGAGTTCGCAGGCAACGAGCGCTTATACCTTTACCTTCACTGACTGTGCCGATACCATCCGTCTTGTCATCGGTAACCGTGCAGGAGAGAACGGCGTGCTTCCCCTCTTCGATTTTGCTCGTGATGGACAATGGCACGAGATAGATGTCCCGTTGAATCACCCCATCTTTGATCCGTTGTTTGATAGCCGTACTGGTTCCATATCGGGCGGAAGAACTGACGTGATGGCTTTCTCCGCAGGAGGAAAAGAAGGCGACCTCCTCAATATGGATGCCGTATTTTTCTATCGTCATCCGGCATACACCACAGGTATCGGTTTGGACAAAACCACTGTCGAGCTTCCTTTGGGGCAAACCCTTACCTTAAAGCCTGTCCTTACACCGCCGCACGCTTTTGCAGGCGATATCACGTGGGGAAGTGAACAGGAAGAGTTCGTCACGGTAGACAATAAAGGCGTAGTGAAGGGAATAAAAGAAGGGACGGCTACTATCGTCGCTCACACAGGCCAGTATAGCGCTACGTGCGTAGTTACCGTATACAAGCCTTCTATTATCCGTTTGAATAAGACAGACCTGCTCCTTTCCCCAGGAATGGAAGAAGTATTGACGGTTGACCGGTCGGCTTTCAAAGGCACAGGGGGAAATACATGGCGTTCGGATAACCCTGTCATAGCCACTGTCAGCACTACGGGAATGGTTAAGGCAGTGAAGGAAGGCGTCACATTGATTGAAGTTTCCTGCGGAGACGTTGCCGATACTTGTATGGTTACCGTCATCACTGAGCCACCGGCGCCGACTACTTATCCTTCGTTACAGGGAGACGATTATTACGTAATCTCCCTCGCAGAGGCTCCTTTTGAGGTGATACGGAGTAAGGTAGCGAAAGATTTCCGTCCCAACAACATTACTTCGCAACTTCAAGTTTGGGGAAATAGCTTTGAAGTAGGACATTCGACGGGGATCAATAGTTATGGTACTCGGGAAAGCTGGACAAGTCTGGCCGTACCGGAGGTATCCATAGGTTGGTCAGGCGGTGCTTACAACTTGAAAGAGGCTTTTGGACAGGTGGATATGACCCCAATAGCAGAGACGCCCTCCGACTTTGTGTTCCATATCGCTCTGCGTAGCCGGAAGACTTCTACCTTCTATCTCTTCACGTTCTCTGACTCACGGCAGGAAGCTCGTCTCCTCATTGGCAATGAATCGATTGAAGGACGTTCTCCCGATTATGATTTCCCACGCGACGGTTTGTGGCATGAGATAGAAGTACCTCTGTCCTTGCTCAATCAACAGGGGGTGACCTACGACCAGCCTTTTACCGGCGATGTCAATATCCTTACGTTTGTTTCTACAGGCATACCCCGGACAGCTATTGACATGGATGCGATCTTCTTCTATAGGAAAGGCTCTACCGCGTTGTCAGGGCCTTCCGGCGCAGGACTTTTCCTCTATCCGCTTCCGGCGCAGGATGTGCTTCATATCGGTGGATTGGAAGAATCTGTCCTTGTCCGTCTCCTTGACATGACGGGACGTATCCGCTTGTTACAGAAAACCGACGATATTCTTAATGTATCTTCCCTTCCTTCTGGTATTTATATCCTCTGTGTTTATCAGCAGGTATTTCGTTTCTATAAAGAATAGGCCTGTTTTATTTTTTCGGACTAGGGGTTATATTAGGGTTTGGTCGGGAAAAAATCCTTGTTCATCGGGAGAAAATCCTAATCCAACGATTTTGATTTTTTGAAAAAGCTTGTTGAGATGTACCTTTGCGATGTCTCAGAGAAAAAGGCAATCCTAAACTATTTGATATGGAAATGAATAGGAAAATGAAGCGACAAGTAGGCCGTAGTTTTTTGGCGTTATTGATAACAGCCATTTGCGTGCTACGTCCCCTGGTCGGTCTTGCGGAGGTAAAAGATAATGATTCGGACCTTGTTGTATTGACCCTTGCAGATGCGTTGCGGATAGGGATGAGCGAGAACCCAACGGTGAAAGTGGCAGATAAGGAAGTGGAAAAGAAGCGTTACGCGCATAAGGGAGCATATGCGGTGCTTTTCCCTCAGTTGAACTTCGGCGCGGATTACAGCCGGACGTTGAAAAAGCAAGTGATGTATATGGATGGGGCGTTCGACATGACGGCTATGATGATGCCAACCTTTAATGGGATAGATAAGACTTTTCAGGGTGTGTCACCGGGTTATCAGGAAGGAACGTTATTGCAGAATATCAAGGAGGCGACGCCTGTGGTAGAGGATTCGGGCAATGAAGGAATCAGTGTGGGCAGGGATAACAATTGGAGCTTCGGTTTTACGGGGGGTATGCCGTTAGTAAATGTGGCGTTGTGGAAAAGCTTGTCTATTACGGCGGCAGATGTGGAGCTGGCGGTTGAACAGGCACGTTCTTCGAGGATAGAGCTGGCGAATCAGGTGAAGCGTGCATTTTATGGGGTGATGTTGGCGAAGGATTCGTACAAGGTGCTGAAAGAGAGCCTTGATCATGCGAAGGCGAATTACGACGATGTAGTGCGTAAGTATGAACAGGGATTGGTGGCCGAATATGATAAGATACGGGCGGACGTGGCAGTGCGAAATGTGGAGCCTAACGTATTGCAGGCGGAAAATGCAGTGGTGTTGGCGAAGTGGCAGTTGAAGGTTTTGCTTGGATTAGAGTTGGAATTGAAAGTAGAGTGTCAGGGACAGTTGACAGATTATGAGGAAGGATTGTTTGAAGGATGCCTGTTGGCTGTGGATACATCAATGGAGAACAATTCTTCGTTGCGGCAGTTGGATAAGCAGGGGAAAATGCTTAGACGTACGTTATCTATGCAAAAGGCGGATTTCCTACCGACGCTTGCGTTAAGCGGGGCATATAATTGGAGCGCGATGAATAACGACTTTAAGTTTAAGGACTATCTCTGGAACCCGTTCTCTACGGTTGCGGTATCGCTTTCTTTCCCTTTATTTCAAGGAGGAGGGAGAGTACAGAAGCTTAGGCAGACACGAATATCGGTACAGCAGCTGGAGATACAGCGGATTAATCTGGTACGAAACTTGGCACTGGCTATTAAACAGTACAAGGACAATATGGAAACGTGCGTGAAGCGTTATCAGGCGGCGCAGCATGGAGTGGAACAGGCTGAGAAGGGACGAGTCATTGCCAGGAAGCGGTATGAAACGGGAGCCGGCGCACTGTTGGAGCTTAATGATGCTGAGTTGGCATTGACGCAGGCAAAGTTAAACTTTAACCAGGCTATCTATGACTTTGTAGTTACTCAGGCGGAGCTTGAGAAGACAAGAGGGGTGCTTTCGGATTTATAAATATAAAAAACAAGCGTGATGAAAAGATTTTTGGTTGTGCTGGCGTTGTTATCGGGCTGTGGGGAAAAGGATAAGCAGGCTGAGGGGAGGGAAGAGGCGTCAGATACGCGGGTGAAGGTGCGCGTGGAGACGGTTTATAGGCAAGAGGTGGAGCAATTATCGGAGTTGACGGCGAATGTGACGGCGAATGTGACGAATAAGATAGCACCTCAGGCGCCGGTGCGGATAGAAAAGCTGTTGGTGGAAGTAGGCGATGCGGTGAAGGAAGGGCAATTGTTGGCCATGACGGATGCCACGGCATTGAACCAGGCTAAGGTGCAGCTGGATCACGTAGAGCAGGAATTTCTCAGGATTGACGAACTGTATAAGGTCGGCGGAGTATCGCGTTCGGTAAGAGATGCGCAGTATACGACGTTAGAGGTGAGCCGGACGACTTATAAAAACCTGTTGGATAACAATCGTCTGCTGAGTCCGATTGCAGGAATCGTGACAGTGCGTAATTATGATCAAGGAGACATGTATAACGGGGCATTGCCGGTCTATGTGGTGGAAGAAATTAGTCCTGTAAAGATGAATGTGAATGTATCGGAGCGTTTTTTTGCGCGAGTAAAGAAGGGGATGAGCGCTGCCATACGGTGCGATGTCTATCCGGAGGAAGTTTTCGAAGGAAAGGTAGGATTGATATATCCTACGATAGATGAGGGGACGCGTACATTTGCGGTGGAGATCAAGATAGAGAATAAAGACAGGCGAGTGCGGCCGGGTATGTTTGCACGGGTGACGCTTTCGTTCGGGACACAGGAGCGCGTGACGGTGCCGGATCGGGCGATCATCAAGCAGCCGGGGTCTGGAGAACGATTTGTGTATGTTTTGAAAGCAGGTAAGGTGGTTTACCAGCAAGTAAAACTGGGGCGCAGGACAGGCGACCGATATGAGATACTGGAAGGATTGTCCGACAACGATCAAGTGGCGGTTACGAGTCTAAATCGACTGAATGACGGCGTTGAAGTGGCGGTAATTGATGCACGGTAGTGATTTACGAATGTGGATATACAGGAACTAGATATATAAATACGAAGAGATGAGCTTGTATAGCGGAGCGGTGCGGAAGCCGATAACTACGGCTCTGGTGTTTGTGGGGGTGATAGTGATGGGTTTGTTTTCATTGTCAAGGCTAAGCGTAGACTTGATGCCGAAGATAGACGCGAATGTGATTTTAGTGATGACGGCGTACCAGGGTGCCAGCGCATCGGATATCGAAATGAATTTGACCAAGCCCCTGGAAAATGTACTCAATAGCGTAAGTGATCTGAAGGAGATCATCTCGCAATCGCGGGAGAACATATCAATCATCACGCTGGAGTTTGAGTATGGAACAGATATTGATGTGGCCACGAATGATGTCCGGGATAAATTGGATATGGTGGAAGCAGCCCTTCCGGATAATGCGCAGAATCCGATACTGTTCAAGTTCGGGACGGATGATATCCCAATTATGATGTTGGCGGTGAGTGCAAAAGAGAGCACGAACGGACTCTACAAAATATTGGATGATAAGGTGGCCAATACATTGGCACGGGTAAAAGGAGTAGGCGCAGTGTCGATAGCGGGGACGCCAATTAGAGAGCTGCAGGTCTATTGCGACAGGGATAAGCTGGAGGCGTATACGCTGACGATAGAAGGGATATCGGCGGTGATTGCCCAGGAGAACAGGAATACGCCAGGAGGACGGATAGATATAGGGAGCAACACGTATTCGCTACGCGTGCAGGGGGAGTTTACGGAAGCCAAAGAGATGCTGAATCTGGTGATAGGGTCGAGGAACGGCAAGACGGTGTATCTGCGTGATGTAGCCACGGTAGAGGATGCTACCGAAGAGCGTGCCCAGGAAAGTTATATTAACAGGGAAAGAGGGGGATTGATTATCGTGCAAAAACAATCGGGGGCGAACAGTGTAAACATAGTCAAGGAGATAAAGGAGCAGCTACCGGAGATAGAGGAGTCGCTGCCCAGGGACGTGAAGCTGTCAATCATGATGGATACGTCGGAGAACATCCTGAACACGGTTAATACGTTAGTGGAAACGGTGTTATTGGCGTTAGTGATTGTGATGATAGTGGTATATGTCTTTTTGCAGAGGTGGCGGGCGACGTTTATCATTGCGTTGACGATACCGATCTCGTTGATAGCGGCGTTTGCATATTTGTACGGGAGTGGGAATACGTTGAATATCATTTCGCTAAGCTCACTGTCGATAGCTATCGGGATGGTGGTGGACGATGCGATTGTGGTGCTGGAGAATATCACGACGCATATAGAGCGAGGTAGCGCCCCCAAACAGGCGGCTATCCATGGGACGAACGAAGTGGGCGTGGCAGTAATGGCGTCGACGCTGACGATACTGGCGGTATTCCTGCCGTTGACGATGATTAGCGGGATGGCAGGGATCATGTTCCGTCAATTGGGGTGGATAATCAGTATCACGATCATCATATCGTTACTGGCGGCATTGACGTTGACCCCGATGCTGTGCTCACAGATGATGCGGCTGAATCCGAAGAAAGGCAGGTTTCAGGAGACGATACTCACGCCGATAGAGAATGCCTTCGACGGGTTGGATGAGGCCTACTCGCGGCTAGTGAACTGGTGTGTGCGGCATAGGAAGATAATACTTGGGTCGGCGTTGGCATTGTTCTTTGGGAGTATGCTGCTGTTGCCGGGCATCAAGACGGAGTTCCTGCCTACCAACGACAACTCGCGGATAGCGATCAATGTAGAATTGCCGATAGGGACGCGCCAAGAGATTACGAGAGAACTGGGGATGCTGATTCACGATGAATTTGTAAAGAAATACCCTGAGATAGAAATGATTAGCTTTAGCGAAGGGATGGCGGACACGGATAATAGCTGGGCGCAGTTGTCGGATAATGGTACGCACTTTATAGAATACGATATAAGGCTGTATAATGTAAAAAAGAGACCTGAGATAGAGAAGGGGAAGGTACGCGGTCTGACGGAGATTTGCGAGGAAATGCGGAAAGACCTGGAGAAATATACGGAGATAAAGACGTATGAGGTTCTTGCCGGAGGAGGGATGAGTTTGATGGGAGGAGAAGCGGCGGTAGATGTGGAGATCTATGGATTTGATTTTGGGATGACGGACAGAGTGGCGGCGGATATAAGTGAGCGGCTGAAGACGTACGAGGGTATCTCGCAGGTGAATATCAGTCGAAAGGATTATATCCCTGAATACCAAGTAGATTTCGATAGAGAGAAACTAGCGCTGAATGGGCTGAATATATCTACCGCCTCTACATTCCTGCGCAACAGGGTAAACGGACAGACGGCGTCGTTGTATAGGGAGGATGGAGACGAGTACGATATTCGCGTTAGCCTTGCGCCCCAATTCAGGCAGTCGGTGGAGGATATGGAGAATATCCTTGTGTACAATGCGGAAGGTAAGGGCGTGCGTATCGGCGAAGTAGGTAAGGTGGTGGAACGGCTGGTGCCGCCGACGATTGAACGTAAAAACAGGGAGAGGGTGATTACGGTGTCGGCGGTAGCAGGGCCGGGGGCGGTGCTCAGTGATATAGTGAGCGCGGCCAATAAAGAGATGCGTCAGATGGATATACCATCGGAGATTAGTTGGCAGTTAGGAGGGACGTACGAAGATCAGCAGGATACCTTTGGGGACTTGGGACTGTTGATGGGGCTGATAATCATCCTGGTGTTTATCGTGATGGCGTCGCAGTTTGAGTCACTGGTAGATCCCTTTGTGATTATGTTCTCAATACCCTTTGCCTTCACGGGGGTGCTGCTGGGATTGAGACTGACCCATACGCCGCTGGGTGTGATGGCGCTAATCGGGGTGATTATGTTAATCGGGATTGTGGTGAAGAACGGGATCGTGTTGGTAGACCATATTATTCTCTGCCGTGAACGTGGTATGACGGTTATCAAGGCGGCTACAGCTGCCGGTAAGGCTCGATTACGCCCCGTGCTGATGACTTCCCTCACTACGATCTTAGGTATGGTACCCATGGCCATAGGTACCGGTGAAGGCGCCGAAATGTGGCGACCCATGGGCATGACAGTAGCTTGGGGGCTGGCCGTCTCCACTCTTATTACCCTTATTATTGTGCCTACGCTCTATACTGTCTTTGCAGCCAACGGTATCAAGCGCCGTCGCCGCAAGTTGGCCAAACAATCATATAACCATTATTATAAGACGCGAATATGAAATCAGTATTTATCACCTTCAACCAGGCGTACTACGAGGCTATTCTTGATGTCATGAAACGAAACTATATACGTGGCTTTACACGATGGGATGTCGTGCAAGGGCGCGGCTCTCACAACGGTGAACCCCACTTCGGCAGTCATGCATGGCCTACACTGAACTCGGCAATCCTTGCAGTGATTGATACCGAACGAGTTCCCCCTTTCCTCGAAGAGCTGCACGAACTGGATGCGGCCACCGAAGCGCAAGGATTACGCGCCTTCGTCTGGAATGTAGAGCAGGCTGTCTAAAAATCAAAATTCGTAAGCGCCGATGGTTGGACCGTGTTCTCCTTCAAGGCGACTGACGCCGTAACGGTCTACGGGATATAGTGCCGAGATGTCGGGATTAGCCTTACCGATGCCGGGGGCGGTGAGGGTGTCTAAACGGAAGTCGAAGGTATACTTGTCTTCCGTACGCCCTCTCTTGCGGTAAAGCGGACTCTCGGTGATAAAGATGCAATCGGATTGATGGGCGGAGAGGCTATCGGCGTCTGCCTTGATGACACAATAGTCGAAGCGGTAATCAAAGAAGTTCCCTTTACTTTCCTCGAAAGAAAATTCGTAACCTGCGCTACGGCTTCCGTCAATCAGGCAATTGTCAAAAGCGACGGAAAGCGGAGCCTGTTTGTTGGACAGCGCTAAGACGTAAGAGGCGGTATCGTTCCTACCGAAAAGGAAGTGATTAGCGATGGTACAATGGATGAAGCGGTAGTCTCCCCCAACAAGACGGACGACGGTTCCGGCGGCATTGGTCAGCTCCGTATCGGCGATATCCATTTTCCAATTGACGGCGTCCAACAGATTACCGTCGGTGTTAGTCAGCTGACAGTGGGAGAGTGTCAGGTCTGATGCTTCGGGAGAGGAGGACAGGAAAGTAAGTCCAGAAGAGCTGTTACGGATAAGCGTGTGACGGAGAACATTGTTGCTACTTGTCCGATGAAAGGTGATACCTCCCCATTGAGCAGGTTCGCTGTCGTAATGAAGGACGGTATCAAGGACATGGTCGAGGCGATCGCCGCGCAAGGTAACGGGGGCTTCGGCGGTACCTTCGGCAATGAGCGTTCCTTGTACAACGAGGTTGGCACGGTCATGCAGGTACAACGTAGTTCCAGCGGCGAGATGAAGCGTTGCACCGGTAGCGACTACAAGGCTGTCGTAGACCACGAAAGGGCGTTCGGCAATAAGTGTTGTATCGGAATGAAAAATATATCCGCCACGAAAGAACGTGACATCTTGCCCCCAGGCTTCGAGGCGGATAGACTGTCTCTGCCCGTTGAGGGCAAAGCTGAGCTGGTCGGCAGTAAGTTGGGGTAGGGGAGAGTCGTTTGGAGGAAGAGTTACCTCGACAAGAATGTAAAGGCTATCGCCGGAGTGGAGACTTACATGCTCGAAATGAGTACCCTTACGCCCATCCACGTTGATACGGAAACCGGTTCTTCCCGCTCCTTCAAGGCGAATGGAGGCGATGTCAAGCGAGCGGCCGTAACGATTGTACACCATTAAGGCGCGGGTAGTGGAAGCGACGTTACTGAATAATGTATCGAAAGAAAGTGTATCGGCAGAGAAAGACAAACGGTAACCGGCACCAAAGGCATATTTTTCTTCAAAACCCTCACAACCAACTACTGCCCAGCCGACAATCGCCAGTATGACCGGCAGGTGCAGTTTCATTCCTTGGGAACTACCGGCTGTTTGAGGGCTTCGGCGATCTTTGCCCGAAGTTTTTCACCGTGAATACCGGCAGCGAGTATCGTTCCATCCGCTCCGACGAGGATGAAGTGCGGGATGCTGCGTACCTTGTAAAGAACGGCCGCTTCATTGTTCCAGAGCTTCAAGTCGGAGAGTTGCGGCCAGGTGATATGTAAGTCGGCGATGGCTTTCTGCCAGGCGTCTACCGACCTGTCAAGGGATATTCCGACAATTTCAAATTTCCCCTTGTATGTGGCATACAGTTCTACCATTTCGGGCATTTCCCTCCGACAGGGCATGCACCAAGAAGCCCAGAAATCAAGAAGGACGGGCTTACCGTGGCCGACATACTCGGAGAGCTTGTGCTTTTTGCCGGAGGGATCTGATAATTCCACGTCAATAAACTTTTCGGCTGAGGCCATACACAGGGTGCCGAGGAGGAGGGTGAGGGCTATTAGTAAGGGGCGCGTGCGTCTAACATAAACTAACTTTTTCTCACATCGAATAACCTGCGTTAAACAATGTATCGAATTAACTGTCTTTATCGTTTTCATATCAAGGTAGGGCTATTTAGGGAGGGATAACTCTATATTATGTTCGGCGGCCATACGGCGCATGTTGAGAATGGCATACCGCATCCTCCCTAAGGCGGTATTGATACTTACATCGGTTTGTTCGGCTATTTCTTTGAAGGAGAGGTTGAGGTAATAGCGCATCTCCAAGACTTCGCGTTGATTATCGGGGAGGAAACGGATGAGTTTCCGGAGGTCGGTCATGACTTGGGAGAAGACCAATTGATCTTCAATGGTACCGTCGCAGAGCTTGGCGTTATTGAAGAGATCGCTCTCGGAGTCATCATTGGATACGTGATTTTCATTACGTTCTTGGCGGAAATGGTCAATGATAAGGTTATGGGCGATGCGTGTCACCCAAGCTTTGAACTTACCTGTTTCGGTATACCTACCTTGCCGGACGGTAGAGATTACTTTTACAAAAGTCTCCTGGAAGATGTCTTCCGCTACATCATGATTACGGACATGATAGGAGATATACGTAAATAAACCTACTTTCAAGCGGTCCAATAAAACATCAAAAGCGTCATTGTCGCCTTTTACATAGAGAACGACTAAATCTTCGTCATTCATTTGCTTGAGTATACTCATTACCTCTCTGATCTCTGGTGAAACGGAGTAATGATGTGCAATAGGCGAATTCTTTTTAGATGATACAAAATCAATACTTATCGGGGGCAAAGTAAAGTCTTTTTTTGATAGGGACGACTAAATACGGGATAATTTTTTCGTTCCTCCTCTGAAAGTAATGTTTCGCGGAGTTGTCGGAGCGTCTGTTGCAGGACGGGATGTACATAGTCGGGAGCAATTTCGACGAGGGGTTCGAGGGTGAATTGGCGGAGGTGCATCAGGGGATGCGGTATAGTTAGCGTCGGCGTATTGAGAACGATATGATCGTAAAGGAGGATGTCAATGTCAATAGTACGATCGGTATAAGAAGCATTGAGCCGTTGTCGCCCAAGTTCATCTTCGATCTGATGGATAACATCAAGCAATTCTTCGGGAGAAAATGGCGTTTCGAGGAGGAGGGCAGCATTGAGGAAATGTTTCTCCGAGTCGTAGCCCCAAGGCGCCGTTTCATAGAAAGAAGAGAGAATAAGGACATCTCCACCATATTCTGCCAATCTTGCGGCGGCACGTACTAGAAAAGCACGGCGGTTACCGAGGTTGGAACCTAATCCGAGTAGGGTAATCAAGGTAAATCAAGTTTCGAGGAAGGGCAGTATCTGCTCTTCGGCAGTGGTGATCTTTTCAAGGCCGTGTTCATGGACAATGAAACTGTTTTCTATTCCTACAGCACCGATTTCCGGAAGAACGAATTTCGGTTCAAGAGCAAATACCATACCTTTCTCCAAAATATCTTTTGAACGGTGCGAAAGAATAGGGCCTTCGTTCAGTTGCAAGCCTATGCCGTGTCCTATGAACTGCGCTTTCTGTTTTGTTCCCATGAAGAAATCCTCCAGACCTTCCTTGGAGGCTATACGAACGGCTACATCATATAACTCCGAACAAACTGCGCCCGGTATAGCTAATTCGGAGACAACGGATTGTATATCAATGGAAACCTGATGTGCCCGATAAGCTTCTTCCGGCAAGCGTCCGTAGGAAAAAACCCGTGTCATATCCGTAATATAAGGTGTCACCGTCCCACCGATGTCTACCATGACGGTCATCCCTTTCTCAATGTTTGTCCCATTTCCCCCTATGGGAAGGGAAAAGTCAACACCACCACCACCGAGTGCAAAATCGTAGGGAGAGGGTGCCTCTGCATTATCTCCCGCCAAGACGCTCCCCATGAAAATCTCCATCGAAGTACCGAACGTGCGAATAAGCCCCATACAACCACAACGGCGCATAACCCGCTCTATTTCCCATTGCAATTCCGTCTCCTTCATACCTGGTGTGAAAAGATCAGGTATAGACTGGTAGGCTAACGTATGAGCCTTTCCTCCAAGACGGAAAAGAGTTAATTCATAGTCAGTCTTGATACGTCGAGCGGCATGGAAAAGGGTTGTGGCATTACCTGTGGCTTTGGGATGAAATATTCCTTCGAGACGGACATATTCTCTATACGGTAACTCGTCTGCTTCAAGGAGTAACGTTTCCGGCAAGGGAATACCTACTTCCCGTATCAATGCCGGAATGTCCTCCGGTTTGCGAATGTAACGGATATGCTCGCCTTGTTCATTTACCGGTCGCTTGATGAAAAACCAAGGCTCACCTTCTGCGGGTAGGTAAGCGAAACCACTCATCACCCTTCCTGTGAGGTAGAACCAATTGACGACCGTCGACACCAGGCAACCATCCGCCCCTGCTGTTGCCATCCCTTCCTGTAACTGTCTCCATCGTTCCCTGTACTCGTCCTTCAACTGCATCATCTTTTTCCGAAACCAGAACCGGATTCAAAGAGTTTTCTTGACTTCTGTTTCTTCGTAGGCTTCGATCACGTCGCCGACTTGAATGTCGTTAAAGTTCTGAATGTTGAGGCCACAGTCTTGTCCTGCGCTCACTTCACGGGCATCATCTTTAAACCGTTTGAGAGAACCCAGAAGGCCGGTGTGGATAACGATACCGTCGCGAATAAGGCGTATTTTGTTTGTGCGTTTGAGTCTTCCTTCTTTCACTATACAACCGGCAATTATTCCAACCTTGGTGATTTTGAATACCTGCTGAATTTCCACACTGGCAGTGATCTCTTCCTTGATTTCGGGAGAGAGCATGCCTTCCATAGCGGAACGGACTTCTTCAATGGCATCATAAATGACCGAATAGAGACGGATTTCCACACCTTCTTTTTCTGCGGCTCGCCGCGCTGCCTGAGCAGGACGTACTTGAAAGCCAATGATAATGGCATTCGATGTAGCCGCAAGAGTGACGTCGGATTCGGAGATCTGTCCGACGGCCTTGTGAATGACATTGACCTGTATTTCTTCGGTGGAAAGGCGGATAAAAGAATCGGAAAGGGCTTCGACAGAACCGTCAACGTCCCCCTTGACAATCACGTTGAGTTCTTGGAAACGACCAATGGCAATGCGGCGTCCGATATCATCAAGGGTAAGCATCTTTTGAGTACGTAACCCTAACTCACGCTGGAGTTGTTCGCGTCGACCTGCTATTTCCCGGGCTTCCTGTTCGGTTTCAAGTACATTAAAGGTATCACCGGCTTGAGGTGCACCGTTTAAGCCAAGGATGAGTACGGGTTCGGAAGGAGCAGCGGCGGTGACGCGTTGGTTACGTTCATTGAACATAGCCTTGATACGGCCATATTGGGTACCGGCCAATACGATATCACCTATTTTAAGGGTACCGTTGCTGACAAGTACGGTAGCGACGAAACCACGCCCCTTATCAAGAGTCGATTCAATGATGGTACCAATGGCACGCCGTTTAGGGTTGGCTTTGAGTTCTAGGAGGTCAGCTTCGAGCAGTACCTTTTCGAGCAATTCCTCAATACCAATACCTTTCTTTGCGGAGATATCATGACTTTGGTATTTGCCGCCCCACTCTTCGAGGAGATAATTCATGTTGGCCAGTTCTTCCTTGATCTTGTCGGGATTAGCTCCGGGTTTGTCAATCTTGTTGATAGCGAACACAATGGGAACACCGGCGGCGGAAGCGTGATTGATGGCTTCAATGGTTTGGGGCATGACACTATCATCGGCGGCAACAATGATGATGACAATATCCGTTGCCTTTGCGCCGCGGGCACGCATGGCAGTGAAGGCTTCGTGGCCTGGAGTGTCCAGGAAAGTGATATGCCGTCCGTTAGGGAGGGCTACGTTATAGGCGCCGATGTGTTGAGTAATACCTCCTGCTTCACCAGCAATGACGTTGGCACTACGGATATTATCAAGGAGGGATGTTTTACCGTGGTCTACGTGTCCCATGACGGTCACGATAGGAGGACGGGTGGCATAATTTTCGGAAGAGACTTCTTCGTTATCAGACTTGATAGCTTCGACGACTTCGGCACTGACATACTCGGTACGGAAACCAAACTCGTCGGCCACAATATTGATAGTCTCGGCGTCAAGGCGTTGGTTGATGGAGACCATAATACCAATAGACATACAGGTGGCGATTACCTGAGTGACGGGGACATCCATCATATTGGCGAGGTCATTGGCGGTGACGAACTCGGTGAGTTTGAGCACACGGCTTTCCTGCGCTGCCTGCGCTTGCCGACTAGTGTCGCGGATAGCAGCGGCTTCACGCTTATCACGACGATGCTTGGAGGCTTTACTTTTACCTTTGGCGGTGAGCTGGGCGAGAGTTTCTTTTACTTGCCGCTGGATATCTTCACTTGTGGTGTCTTGCTTGACGGGTTTTTTAAGCTTGCGTCTAGGGGTATTGTCTTGTTGAGGCCGTTGTTGTACGGATGAAGGACGGACATTGGTACCAGGGGTATTGTGGATATCTACACGATCTTTTTTGATGCGTTTCCTTTTCTTCTTAGGCTCGTTGGCGGCGGTGGCCGTTGTAGGGGTAGCGGCGGCCGGAGTCTGTTCGTCTTTTCCTCCCTTGCGTCGAGACCTGTTTTGTTGGGGGATAGCGTCAAGGTTTATTTTGTCTACGACTTTAAACTCAATGTCCGATTTCCGTTCCAACCGGAAAGGAGTATCTTCTTTGGCCGGTTCCAATGCGGAAGAAACAAGGGGTAAAGCAGATTCAATGTCATATTCAGGTACAAGTACAGGTTGAGGAGATTTATCTTCTTCGACAAGTTGAGGGGCGGGTTCCGGATCAGGTATCGGCGGGACGTCAACGGGAGAGATGACCGGAATGGTCGGAGGGGTCTCTTTAGGGATCTCCTTTTTTACATTAGTCTTACTCTCTTTCTTTTTCTCTTTCTCTGGGGAGACAGGTTTTTCGGAAGACTTAGGCTTGGATTTCTTTTTCGGACGGCTGTTTGTGGCGATATTATCGGTATGTCCGATAATGGTGAGTTTAGGTTTGACCTCTTCGGGGATGACGGTTTTTATTTCCGTTTCTTCCACAACCAGTGGTTTGAGGACAGGGAGAGGTTCTTCTTCTTTTGGCTGTTGTACGACGGTTTGCGGAAGAAGCCGAGCGACAAGGTTAGCGCGTTCCTGTTGCGAGAGATTTTTGGCACACTCATCAATGAGTGGCGAGATTAACTCGTCAGGAACCCGAGCATTGGGGTTGTCCTCAATGTCAAGCCCCATTGCACGTAAAGTGTTTCCAAGAGTACCGACGCCTATATTCGATTCTCTTGCTATCTTGTTCAGCTTAACCGCCATACCGATCTTTTATTCTACTTGCGTCTCCTCGTCGTTTTCCGGTACAAGTTCTTCGTCCTCTTCAAATTCGCTCTGCAAGATACGCAAGACTTCATCTACCGTCTGTTCTTCCAAGTCGGAGAGTTCAATCACTTCACTCCTATCCTTGTTCAGGACAGACTTGGCCGTATAACATCCAATGCCTTTAAGGGCGTCAATAACCCAAGTATCAATCTCATCAGCGAACTCGTCAAGGTAAATGTCTTCTTCTTCGGCGCCTTCAATGTCACGGATGACGTCAATGGTATGCCCTGTCAACATACAGGCTAACTTAATATTCTGTCCGGAACGTCCTATAGCCAGAGAAACTTCTTCGGGGCGCATGTAAACTTCGGCACGTTGCTCTTCTTCGTACAGTTTGATAGAGGATACTTTGGCAGGACTTAAAGCACGTTGGATAAAAAGAGCGGTGTTGACAGTATAGATAATGACATCAATATTTTCATTTTTCAATTCGCGAACTACTCCATGTATACGGGAACCTTTCATCCCGACACAAGCGCCTACGGGATCAATTCGGTCGTCGTAAGATTCAACGGCTATTTTTGCCCGTTCACCAGGGATGCGGGCAACGGCTTTGATGGTGATCAGTCCGTCATTTATTTCGGGTACTTCTAATTCGAAAAGACGCTTGAGGAAGTTGTTGTCGGTACGAGAGAGCACGATACGTGGAGCATTATTCACCAATTCTACTTCCTTGATGACGGCACGTACGGTATCCCCCTTATGGTAGAAATCGGCGGGAATCTGTTCCTGTTTAGGGAGTATCAATTCGTTACCGTCATCATCAAGCAGGAGCACTTCCTTTTTCCACACCTGATAAACGTCGGCGACAATCAGCCCAGTGAGGCGTTCGCGGTAAGTAGCCAATAATGCCTCCTTTTGCAAGTCCAGTATTTTCATGGCTAAGGTCTGACGCAGGCTCAGGATAGCACGACGTCCAAAAGATTCAAAAAATACCTTGTCGGTTACTTCTTCTCCTACTTCACAATCAGAATCAATTTTACGAGCTTCATCAATAGTCAATTCCAAATTCGGATCGGTCAGAGCTCCTTTTTCCACGACGACGCGATTACGCCATATTTCAACATCTCCCTTCTTTGGGTTTACTATGATATCATAATTTTCGTCCGTACCGAACATTTTGGCTATACTACTCCTAAACGATTCTTCCAAGACTTTGATCATGGTTTCCTCGTTAATATTTTTGAGATCCTTGAATTCCGCCAAGGTCTCAACCATACTGACCGTTTCCGCTCTTTTAGCCATTTCTATGTTGTAGTCTTTAAATACATAACCCGCATACACCAAGAGAGGGGACGCCCCTGTCCCCTCCTGATCTTGATAACGTCGGCAAAGGTAGGATAAATTCCCCGTTTCACGTCTTCCTTCTATTGAAATATTTTTCTCACCTTTGAGACTTTTCATGGGAACAGGATACCAACACAGCTTGTGTGAAATAGATGTTCAAAATATAATATAGAAAGATGTTGCGTGTTGCTATACAATCGAAGGGACGCTTGTATGAAGAGACGATGTGTCTGCTTCGTGAGGCGGGAATAAAGGTAAACGAAGGTAAACGTATCTTATTAATACCGGCGGACGGTTTCCCTATAGAATTGCTTTTTTTGAGAGATGACGATATTCCTCAATCGGTGGCAGACGGTATCGCTGATGCGGGAATTGTTGGAGAAAATGAGTACGTAGAAAAAGGAAGGAAAGCACGTTTGGTCAAACGGCTTGGTTTTAGCCGCTGCCGTCTTTCGCTGGCTATTCCTAAAAATGAGGACTATCAAGGATTGTCATGGTTCGAAGGGAAAAAGATAGCTACTTCTTATCCTGTTATCCTTTCAGAGTATTTACGAGAACGGGGTGTACGAGCAGATCTACATGTGATCAGCGGCTCGGTGGAGATAGCGCCCGGCATAGGATTGGCGGATGCAATTTTCGATATAGTCAGCTCGGGAAGTACACTGGTTAGTAACCGTCTAAAGGAAGTACAGACGGTACTCCCGAGTGAGGCTTTGCTGTTGGCCGGCCATGTGCTGACGCCGGACAAGGAGGCGGTTCTCAACGAGTTGCTGTTTCGTATCGAATCGGTGCAGCGGGCACAGGGCAAAAAATATGTCTTGCTCAATGCTCCCAAGGAAAAGCTGACGGAGATTACCCGTCTTTTGCCAGGCGTGAAAAGCCCTACGGTGACGCCCCTGGCCGACGGAAATTGGTTTTCCGTGCAGTCGGTGATTACCGATAAAGAATTCTGGGCTATTGTCGGACAATTGAAAAAATTAGGGGCAGAGGGTATTTTGGTTTTGCCTATTGAGAAAATGATACCCTGATCTGTTACATCATTTTACGATTCACGCAGGAAGTTATGACAAATAAAGAGCGTATAGAATTACCTCGTGTCCACATGACCGAATTGTCGGCCGATTACCGCCGTCGTGTTCGTACCGAAGAAGTTAATTGTGGTCTTACTGTTGAGGAGGCGCAACGAGAGGCGCAACGCTGTCTTGGTTGTGTGAAGCCAAGTTGTGTGGAAGGTTGTCCTGTGGGGATACAGATACCTGTCTTTATCAAATACATTGAAGAGAGGCGCTTTCTTGATGCCGCCCGTACGTTACGGGAGACCAGTGCTTTGCCGGCTGTCTGCGGACGAGTCTGCCCCCAGGAGAAGCAGTGTGAAAGCCGCTGTATTCATACGAAGATGAACAAGGAACCGGTCGCTATTGGTTATTTGGAACGTTTTGCGGCCGATTATGAGCGGGAAAGCGGCCAGACGATCTTGCCGGAGAGGATGCCTTCGAACGGAATTAAGGTAGCTGTGGCCGGTTCGGGGCCAGCTGGTTTGTCTTTTGCCGGAGATATGTCTAAATGGGGGTATAACGTGACGGTATTTGAGGCACTGCACGAGATTGGCGGCGTTTTGAAGTATGGTATTCCGGAGTTTCGACTCCCTAACCGTATCGTAGAAGTGGAGATTGAAGGGTTACGGCGCCTCGGGGTGCACTTTGTGACGAACTGCGTTGTCGGTAAAACACTTGGTTATGAGGAACTTCTTGCGGAAGGATATCAAGGGATTTTCGTAGCCGGAGGAGCAGGGTTTCCTAATTTTATGAATATTCCGGGAGAGAATCTTGTCGGTGTAATGTCTTCCAATGAATACCTGACGCGAGTCAATTTAATGGATGCGGCCAATCCGGAAAGTGATACACCTGTACGTATGGGTAAGCGTGTGGCTGTTGTCGGAGGTGGGAATACTGCGATGGATTCCGTACGTACCGCCCTTCGCCTGGGAGCAGAACGAGCAATGATAATATACCGTCGTAGTGAAGAAGAGATGCCCGCCCGCCGTGAAGAAATTCGTCATGCCAAAGAGGAAGGTGTTGAATTCTTAACTCTTTGTAATCCGGTGGAGTATTTGGGCGATGAACAGGGAGTAGTCAGTCAGGTACGTATCCAACGGATGTGTCTTGGCGATCCTGATGCTTCCGGCCGTCGTTCCCCCATCCCTATTGAAGGAGCTATAGAAACGATTGACGCCGATGTTGTCATCGTCAGTGTGGGTGTGTCTCCCAATCCGCTTATTCCCAAGTCTTTTCATGGATTAGAGATAAGCCGCCGCGGAACTATTACGGTTCAAGCAGATACCCTTCTTTCTTCCCTTCCCCAGGTTTATGCCGGTGGAGATATCGTGCGTGGTGGCGCCACAGTTATCCTTGCTATGGGCGACGGCCGCCGAGCTGCCGCTTCCATACACTCTCAATTTTCCTCTCTATGAGAAGATGGGGTTTAGTATTACAGGGACTGTTGTTTTTGTTTGCAAGCCATGCACAGATGCAGGAGACCTTTGGAGGGGTATCGGTGAGAGAAAATTATCCGTGGGAAGGAGATACGGGGAAATTTCGAATAAACGATGGAGAATTACAATTGTGGGAGGCAGAGAAAGGAGAAGCCTTACTTTCCCTCTATGGTGTGTCGTGTAGAGAAAATGCTTGGTCGTTCATGGTAAGGAACGAATATGGGGGGACGACGGCAAATTATGTGTGTGTTTATCTATGGAGCCTCTCGGCAGAAGAAAAAAAAGAGGCGGTATATGTTCGCTTGGGATATACGAAAAAGAATATCAGCCTCTGTTGGAGGAAAGAGACAGGGAAAATAGATGTGCTGATAGAAGGAAGAAGTCTGTTTGAGGGACCTCAGGAAGTGGAAGTAAAGGTAGAGGTGACGGAAAACGGGCATTTTGTGTTGTATAGTAAGGTGGCGGGAGAGAGCCGGTTTGTACAGGAAGGTGTTACCAATCTGACTCTGCCGGATGAAATTGGTTATTTTATGATTGAGATGAAGTACAGCGCTAATCATGGTCAAGATAAGTTTGTGGATGACGTGACGATTGTACAATTTCAGCCAACGAAGGAGGAACCTGAAAGGGAGCCTGTTTTTCCTGAGGCAGGGATGTTAATTATCAGCGAGGTGATGGCTGCTCCGAAAGTAGTATCCGGCTTGACAGAGACAGAGTATGTAGAATTGTGGAACTTGACGGATAATCCCCTCATATTGACAGGATGTTCTTTTAATTACGGTGGAAGGAAGGTGGATTTAGGCGGAGGGACGCTGGATGGAGGTAGTTACATGGTATTATATCGGTCGGGGAAAAATATAACGATAGACGAAGGAGGTATCAGACGGCCTCTGGCGGACTTCCCTGCGCAGTTAGCTGATGCGGGAGAAGTTTTGTCAATTCTTGACGCGGAGGGTCATGTGATAGACAGCATTTGGTACCATGAGGCCAAGGCAGGACGATCGTGGGAGCGGGAAGGGGAGTGGTGGTACCTCTCTTCCGACATCAGGGGAGGCACGCCAGGGTCAATTAACTCTGTATCCGAGGGTGAGCGATTTCCTGTCCTTCCTTCCGTTCCTGAGGAGCCTGTTTTTCCGGAAGAACCTGAAAGAGAACCTGTTCCTCCTGAGGCAGGGATGTTAATTATCAGTGAGGTGATGGCTGACCCGAAAGGGGTATCCGGTTTGGCAGAGACAGAGTATGTAGAATTGTGGAACTTGACGGATAATCCCCTCATATTGACAGGATGTTCTTTTAATTACGACAAAATGAAAGTGGATTTAGGCGGAGGGACGCTGGATGGAGGTAGTTACATGGTATTATATCGGTCGGGGAAAAATATAACGATAGACGAAGGAGGTATCGAACGGCCTCTGGCGAAATTCCCTGCTCAGTTAGTCAATACGGGAGAAGTTTTGTCAATTCTTGACGCAGAGGGTCATGTGATAGACAGCGTTTGGTACCATGAGGCCAAGGCAGGACGGTCGTGGGAGCGGGAAGGAGAGTGGTGGCACCTCTCTTCCGACAGCAAAGGGGGAACGCCAGGCGCTCCCAACTCCTTACCTAAGGGTGAGAAAGTGCCTGTCCTTCCTTCTAATACGGAACCACCTACCTCCATTGACACCTCTTTCTCAAATGAAAAGCCGGACCAGACCATTTCCATCCTCCCCCCAACCTATGACCACGCAAGAAAGCTCTACCTCATCCCCTATCACGTGGACCGTTCGGGATACAAATGCAAGTTTGTCGTCTACGATGTGGAAGGTCACCAATGGGCTATCCTTCCTATCTTCAGCTTATGGAACTTACAGGGTGAGGAGATATGGGACGGTTGTAATGAGAAAGGCGAGCGCCTGCCCTATGGCGTCTACATCTTTTACGCCGAAGTGTACCACAAGGATGGTATCGTCCGCCACTTCAAACAAGCATTCCTTGTACACCCCTCCGATAAGTAAGGTAGGCGCTATCTCGCATAATACTCCTTGAACTTATCCAATAGGGTGTAATCTTTTTGCATGATATCGACGATAGAATCCGTTGCATTTAATTTGATAATGATTACGGTGTTTTTGTCGGTAGAACCAGACCCAAGTACCCAGTTAAGATGTCGAGCAAAAATTTTTTTCCTCTTCTGTTTTTCCTTGCTTGGGAATAATTTCGTAGGCAAGATTATATACATATTTACTTGTATCCGTGAGATTAAACAGGCTTTCTTTTTCTATCTTTATCCTATCTTGCAAAACAGTAGAAAGTAATATTGAAGACTCAACAATATCTTCTTGATAAAACACCATATTTGCACTATTGAAGGCGCTGACAAATACACCGTTTGTTCCCGTGTCTGTGTGTACCTCATAATATAAGTCTGTATTTGTTTCATTAATCAACGACTTATGCAAAGTAACCGACCATTTTTCCCTATGGGTACAGGAGAGGAATATGAAGATACACAATGTAATTAACCCTTGTTTCATAACCTGCTGGATACTATATCTGTTATTTGGCTTCGTAACGAGGGATACTTGGAGATTAAATTATCCCTGAATCCGGAAATAGAATACGTACATAAAGATTTTTCACAAGATAAAGTTCTGATTGTCATATTTCGCAAGCAGGATATGCCGTTTACCCGGAGGGCCGGGCAGGCGTCGGACATCAAAGCCTGCAGCCTGTATCCTTCGCCGCACCTCGCCTTTAGCGCAATAGGTAACGAGGATCGCTCCCTGTGAAGCCACCTCTGCCAGTCGACGGAAAATACCTGGTTCCCATAACTCCGGTTGCCGTTCGGGTGAAAAAGCATCAAAATAGATTACATCGCAAGGTGGAAAAGCGCAAGCCGTGGCATCGGCCATGACCTTATGCAAGGTGAAACGAGGCGTGATCTCCACAGGCTGCCCCCACGGAGCGGTATGCAACGCCTCGAAAAGAGGAGCGCCTTCTGCCCAAACTTGCGTGGCATAATGCAACGAGAGGGCCAAAGAAGGATCCAGCGGATACCGTTCGATAGCATAGTAATATGTGCAAAGCCCCTGACACTCGCAATCCCGAAGCGTCAGAAAGGCATTTAATCCTGTTCCTAACCCTACTTCGAGGATATGCGAGGCGGAGGCTTCCCACATCCGGAAACCAGAACGGATGAAAATATGTTCTGATTCCTGAACTGCTCCATGCAGGGAATGGTAATGTTCCCCTACTTCCGGAGCAAAAAGCGTCGGACTTCCATCGGCAGTCCGGACAAGGACGGGTATTTTAGATCTTTCCGGCTGAACCAAGCACGTTTTCTATTTTGTGCTTGTAAAGTTTCTTGGCATTATCTCGTGCAGGGCCGAGATATTTACGGGGGTCAAACTCAGCGGGTTTCTGTACGAAGACTTCGCGGATGGCGGCCGTCATCGCCAGGCGGCTATCGGAGTCAATGTTGATCTTACATACCGCTGAGGCAGCAGCTTTACGGAGTTGCTCTTCAGGAATACCGATAGCATCTTTCAAAGCACCTCCATATTTGTTGATAGTTGCCACTTCTTCTTGGGGGACAGAGGAGGCGCCATGCAGCACAATGGGGAAACCGGGTATACGACGTTCGATTTCTTCAAGGATATCGAAACGGAGGGGAGGAGGAACGAGCTGTCCTTTCGCGTCACGGGTACACTGTGCAGGTGTAAACTTATTGGCGCCGTGCGAGGTACCAATAGATATGGCAAGGGAATCACAACCTGTCTTTGTAACGAAATCAACTACATCGTCGGGTTCCGTATAAGTGTGATGCTCGGCGCTGACTTCATCTTCGACACCAGCGAGGACACCAAGTTCCCCTTCGACGGTTACATCGAACTTGTGTGCATATTCTACTACTTTCTTTGTCAGGGCTACGTTTTCTTCGTAGGAGAGATGTGATCCGTCAATCATTACGGACGAGAATCCCATGTCTACACAGCTTTTACACAGCTCAAACGTATCACCGTGATCAAGGTGAAGAACGATCTGCGGATGTTGACAACCCAACTCCTTAGCATAGGCTACAGCCCCCTCGGCGAGATAGCGAAGCAGTGTCTGGTTGGCGTACTTACGCGCTCCACTGGAGACTTGCAGAATGACGGGAGAATTTGTTTCGGCAACCGCTTGAATGATTGCTTGCATTTGTTCGAGGTTGTTGAAGTTGAAAGCAGGCACTGCATATTTACCGGCCATCGCTTTCTTGAACATCTCTTTAGTATTCACCAAGCCCAACTCCTTGTAACTTACCATTGTTTTTTAGATTTAGACATTACTTTCTATTTAAGAACACCCAAAGGTATTATTTTTCCGGATACGTGTTTAGAAAAAGATTATTTTTGCGTCGTCTTCCATGATAGTAATGTAAAGAAATATTAACACATAGAGAGTAAGCATCATGAAAAAAGGTATTCACCCTGAAAACTATCGTCCTGTAGCTTTCAAAGATATGTCCAATGAGGATGTATTCATCAGCCGTTCAACCATTCAAACGAGGGAGACTATAGAAATAGACGGTACTTCTTATCCGTTAGTAAAAGTTGAAATCTCAAATACATCGCATCCGTTCTATACAGGGAAATCTAAGCTCGTTGACTCTGCCGGACGTGTGGATAAGTTTATGAACCGTTACGGTAACCGTTACAAGAAATAGTCGGAGAGATTAGAGTGGCGACGAAGAAGGTCGGCTGTGCGTTGCATGGTCGGCCTTTTTTAGTTTCTTCCGGCTATTTCATCAATATCTCCAACATACGGACGGCCGCTTTTGCCACCGAGGTGCCCGGCCCGAAGATAGCGGCTACTCCTGCCTTGTAGAGGAAATCGTAGTCCTGCGCAGGAATCACCCCTCCCGCTATCACGATAATATCTTCCCTCCCCAGCGCCGCAAGTTCCTGAATCACCTGCGGAATGAGTGTTTTATGACCTGCTGCCAATGAAGAGACACCTAAGACGTGGACATCGTTTTCCACCGCTTGCCTTGCAGCTTCGGCCGGTGTCTGAAACAGTGGACCCATATCTACATCGAAACCACAGTCCGCGTAGCCCGTAGCTACCACCTTAGCGCCTCGGTCGTGCCCGTCCTGTCCCATCTTAGCTATCATTATTCTCGGTTGCCGTCCTTCACGGCGGGCGAATTCGGCGGCCAATTCAGTGGCTCGAAGGAAATCCGCATCCTTTCCTGTTTCTGATGAATACACACCTGATATAGTTCTGATGATTGCTTTGTAACGTCCTACAACCGTTTCGCAAGCGTCGGAGATTTCGCCGAGAGTAGCTCTAAGGCCTGCGGCTTTGACGGCTAAATCCAACAAGTTCCCTTTTTTCGTCCTTGCACACTCTGTAATATCAGCTAATGCACGGCGAACAGCAGATTCGTTGCGATGTATGCGCAATCTGTGTAGATGATGTAGTTGCTCCTCACGCACAACGGTGTTGTCTATTTCGAGAATATCGATAGCATCCTCCTGCTCCAACCTGTACTTGTTTACTCCGATAATTGTCTGTGCACCGGAATCTATACGCGCCTGTGTACGTGCGGCTGCTTCCTCAATGCGCATTTTGGGAAGGCCTGTTTCAATGGCTTTTGCCATTCCTCCCATTTCCTCAATTTCTTGGATCAAAGTCCAACCTCTGTGTATCAATTCGTCGGTTAGAGTTTCTACGTAATAAGAACCTGCCCACGGATCTATTTCCCGACAAACTTGCGTTTCCTCTTGGATGTAGATTTGCGTATTACGTGCAATACGGGCAGAGAAGTCTGTCGGGAGTGCGATTGCTTCATCCAGGGCATTGGTGTGAAGGGATTGTGTATGCCCCAGAGCGGCAGCCATTGCTTCAATACAAGTACGACCGACATTGTTAAAAGGATCTTGTTCGGTAAGAGACCATCCCGATGTCTGGCTGTGCGTCCGCAAGGCAAGCGACTTCGGATTCTTTGCTCCAAAACTCCTTACAATTTTCGCCCAGAGCATCCGTGCCGCTCTCATCTTGGCTATTTCCATGAAATGATTCATCCCGATAGCCCAGAAGAAAGAAAGACGTGGGGCAAACGCATCCACATCTATTCCCGCATTGATTCCGGCGCGGAGATATTCCATACCGTCGCAAAGAGTGTAAGCCATTTCAATGTCGGCTGTTGCTCCCGCTTCCTGCATGTGGTAGCCGGAAATGGAGATAGAGTTGAACTTCGGCATCTTTTGAGAGGTATACTCGAAGATGTCTGCAATGATTTTCATGGAGAATTCCGGCGGATAGATATAGGTGTTTCGCACCATGAATTCTTTGAGGATATCATTCTGTATCGTACCGGACATTTCCTCCAACTTGGCGCCTTGTTCCAATCCTGCATTGATATAAAAAGCAAGGACTGGGAGGACAGCTCCGTTCATCGTCATGGAGACGGACATCTTGTTGAGAGGAATGCCGTCGAAGAGCACTTTCATGTTCTCCAAAGAACAGATTGAAACGCCGGCTTTTCCTACATCTCCGATAACACGTTCGTGCTCAGCATCATAACCCCTATGGGTAGCAAGGTCGAAAGCTACGGACAGACCTTTCTGCCCTGAGGCGAGGTTACGACGATAAAAAGCGTTGGATTCTTCCGCCGTAGAAAACCCTGCATATTGACGGATAGTCCAAGGACGCATGGCATACATACCGGAATAAGGGCCACGCAAATAAGGAGGCAATCCCGAGGCGTAGTTAAGATGCTCCATCCCTTCGAGATCTTTCCGCGTGTATATTGACTTAACAGGAATATGCTCGGGCGTTTTCCATTCGGCTTGTATAAGATTCGCTTGCTCCCATTCCGTTTCGTTCAACGAAATAAAACCGGCAGTACGTATATCTATGCTTTTGAAATCAGGCCTCATAAATTCAACCTCTTATTAAATTCTTTCAACGTCTCCAATACATTGCTTTTAATGTTCACGAAATCGGTAATACCTTGTGCTTTAAGGTCTTCGGAACAAGCGGGCGCTCCTGCCACCACGAAAGCGGCACGGCTGTTCAACGCTTTGAAAGCTGCCGGTGCTAACTCGGCATATTCATCGTCGGAAGAACAGATAACTACGATGTCTGCTTCTGCTTTGACGGCAGCTTCTATCCCCTCTTCTACTGTTGCAAAGCCAAGGTTGTCAATCACCTTATAGCCTGCACAAGCGAAAAAGTTGCCTGAAAACTGTGAACGCGCCAAACGCATTGCCAGATTACCGATAGTCAACATAAAGACCTTTGGTATGCGACCGCTTCGCTCCGTCGTCAGACGCAAGGTCTCAAATTCAGAAGATCCGCGCAAGAAATTGAGGGCCGACAAGGATTCTCCTTCCGGACACTGACAATTGTCGTTGGAATGAGGGTAATCCTTTTCACGTCCCTGTTCAATCTTGGAAATAACCGTCTCGGTGAAGTTAGGAAACTGGTTTGTACCGAGCAAGGTTTCTCGACGGGTAGCTACTGCTTTACGACGCGCAGAGGCGGAAGCATTGACGGCTGTTTGTATCTCACCGATTTTCAGCGTAGCATAAAAACCACCTTTTTCTTCAATATCCAGGAAAAGTTTCCATGCCTGTTCGGCAATAGAGTGTGTCAGGACTTCGATGTAATAAGATCCGGCAGCGGGGTCGACCACTTTATCAAAATGACATTCTTCACGGAGGAGCAACTGTTGGTTACGAGCTATCCGTTCGGAAAAATCGTCAGGTGTTTTGTAAATGTAATCAAAGGGGACGACGGTGATACTATCTACTCCGGCAATAGCAGCCGACATAGCTTCTGTCTGGGAACGGAGCAAATTGACGTGTGCATCGTACAGCGTCATATTCCATGCCGACGTTTGTGCATGGATATGAGCCTTACTGCTGTACCGGCTCTCGGGTTTGTAGGCATCCACTATTTCTGCCCACAACCAGCGTGCCGCTCGAAACTTGGCAATCTCCATGAAATAATTAGAACTTATTCCATAGTTAAACCGGATTTTATCTGCGACGTCACCAGGTTGCAAACCTTCGTCGGACAAGTGGGCGATTAACTCATTACCCCAAGCCAGTGCGTAACCTAACTCTTGAGTGATATACGATCCTGCATCGTTGAAAAGGTGAGCGTTGACAGAAAGGACGCGGTAATTAGGAAGCGCTTTTGAAGCGATCAATACCTTAGCAGTTTCTTTTACCCAATCATCGGCAGTTGTCCCCTGTACCAACGGACCTTTGAAAGAGTTATAGTTTACCGACCCGTAACACTTCGACAAGTTTACAGACTTATCTTTGAAGTAATCGGTCAATATCTGAAGTAATCCGGCTACTTTGCTGTTGCAAGTAGTGAAGTTAAGCTCCACACAGTCCGGATAGATACCGTCAAGCAAGCAAGCGATATTTTCTTTCGTCACCCCGTCACCCTCTATGAGGAACCCCAAAGAAGTAACACCCTTTTGCAATATATCCAGAGACTTGGCATTGGCGGCTTTGAAATCAGCAACAACAATGTCCTGTCGAACTTTCCATTCATTTCCTTTTTTTGTTCCCCTGACGAATGGAAATTCACCCGGTAAGGAAGTAACACTCTTCAGATCTTCAATGTCTTCACGACGATAGAAAGGGTTGACATTAAACCCTTCGTTTGTCCTCCAGACTAATTTCTTCTCAAATGGCACCCCTTTGAGGTCTGCCGTTATTTTCTCCATCCACTCCGCCGTAGAAATGGGAGGAAACTCAGAAAAAAGTCTCTCTCTCTGTTCTTCTTCTGCCATAATATCGCACCATGATCACCTAAAAAACGACCGCCAAAAGTACTATTTATACAAACGCAAGAAGTTTTCTTATATTCTTTTCTTTACTTAACGCACCATTTTCGCAATCGTGGAGAGGATACGGAGGAGATGACTGGCATCCAAAGAAGTAAGAGGCTTGTCTGTGGCGATAGTATCCAAGGAACAAAGTCCGAACCGGTGGTCAAGAGCACGGATCTGCTGTGACAGTTCCCGCGGAATGTCCACAAATCGCTCCACTGTCTGCATGAGGGCTACGAAGTTATGGTTACCCGGCTCCTCGCAATGTAAATGACAAAGTGCTACAAGATACCGTTCAAGTGCCAACGATGCAATATGATAGGTAAGAGCCGCATATTTTTCTCCACGAGTAAAAAACTGGTTAGCGGAACGATGGTACCCTTTTGCATCTTGTAAATCATTCTCATAGAAAGTCCGGTATTCTTTCTCAATAAGTACTTTGTATTTGTCTACCATATTTTGAACCGGTTAAAGTTATACTTGTATACATTCTTGTTTAATGAGGAGGGCGGTAACGATTGGGATGCAGTACATCTTCAAAAATATTCAGGTATGATTTATAGCGCGACGGATAGATCCGCCCGTCATGGAGAGCCTCAAGAACGGCACATCCGGGTTCATGTCGGTGCGTACAATTATCGAAACGACATTCCTGCGCTATGCGAAAGAGATCGGGAAAATAATGAGTGACTTCTTGTGAACCTATATCAATGGTAGCAAAACCTTTTATTCCCGGACTATCAATGAGATAAGTGCCTTGAAAATAAGGGACGACAAGTGAAATTGTGGTGGTATGGGTACCGCGGTGATGATGTTCGGAAAACTCTCCCACAGGTAATTTGGCATGAGGTACAAGGTAATTGATAAGGGATGTTTTACCTACGCCGGAATGTCCGGAAAGGAGAGTCAATCCCTCGGTAAGATCGGTTCTTAGATCGTCCATCCCTTCACCACTGTATGTGGAAATGAGATGCGACGGATAGCCGATGCTTCCGTATAATTCGATAAGACGCAGGGATTCAGTACGTTCGCTGGCAGTATAACGGTCAGACTTATTGAAAGCGAGAATGACAGGGATGTTGTAGGCAGTAGCGGTGGCAAGAAAACGATCAATGAAGATTGTAGTCGTTGGAGGATGGTTAAGGTTGGCGAGTAGGAGAGCACGGTCAATATTGGCAGCAAGGATATGCGCCTCTTTCGAAAGATTAGTAGAACGCCGGATGATGTAGTTGCGCCGTGGTGCGATGGCAGTGATAATAGCGGTAGCATCGTTCAAAAAACTTAGAGTAACAATGTCACCGATAGCAACAGGATTAGTCGTCCGAATCTCTCGAAGGCGGTAAGCATTAGACAGCGTGCACGTGAAAGTTTTCCCTTCATAGGTACGGACATCGTATCGGGAACCCGTATTACGAGTGACGAGGCCTTGCAGCTCCATCAGACGGTCATGATTTCCTTCTCTTTGGACGCAGTGAGTTCGTCAAGACTTTTGATATACTTGTCATGTAGTTTCTGTACATCCATTTCGGTATCCTTTCCGAGGTCTTCGGGGATACCTTCCTTGATAGACTTCTTGATGAGGTCAATGGCTTCACGACGAGCGTTACGGACACCGACCTTAGCCGATTCAGCCTCCTGCTTAGCCTGTTTGACAAGTTGACGGCGGCGTTCTTCGGTCAGCGGCGGGATATTCAGTCGTATCGTTTCCCCATTATTGTCAGGGGTGATCCCTACTTCCGAATTGAGGATAGCCTTCTCTATTTCCTTGATGAGGGCCTTTTCCCATGGAGTGATAAGGATGGTCTTGGCATCGGGTGTATTTACGGATGCCACGCTGGAAAGGGGAACATTATTACCATAATAAGACACCTTCACCCCATCCAATATTTTAGGGCTGGCCTTTCCTGCGCGGATACGTCCCAGCAGTTCATCCAAGTGATTTACCGCTTGTGCCATTTTGGCTTCCGCGTCCTTCACGTATTGCTTGATATCGGTCATAAGAGTAGACTGTTACGCCAGATTACACAGCAAAGGTATATCTTTGTCGCCGTAAAAAGGGAATCGTGGGGAACAAATGTGATATGCGAGGAAAAAAGTGGATAGGGTGTTTCTGCCTTTGTATGGCTTGGGGTGTCGCCGCTCAGCAACAGCCTGGAGTGACGGTGCGGGGTGTCGTAACCTCAGTAACCGATGGACAACCGGTTGTGGGAGCAACGGTTGTACAGGAAGGAACTGGTAATGAAACGATGACAGACCGTTTGGGAGAATTCCTGCTGACAGCACCTTCGGGGAGTAATATTTTAGTTTCGTCAACAGGGTATAGTCGGCAAACGGTAACTCTTAAAACGGGGCAAACCCTTTACCGTATACGTCTCCATACGGAAGAAATGGCGCCTGAAGAACGTCTTTGGGAACCTACAACCGTCACCTTAGATGAAATATTACAGACGAAGATAACGGGGGTACAGGTGTTCCGTAACTCTTGGGCACCCGGAGCGATTGGTACTGTGAGTGTATCTGGTGCGCGGGGAGAACCTCTGTATGTGGTAGATGGGATACCTTGGAACAGTAACGATATTGAGGCTTTGTCGCCGTCGGATATCGTGAATATAGAAGTGGTCAAAGAAGCTGCCGACATAGCCCTCTATGGGAAAGAGGGGAGTGAAGAGATTATCCTTATTACCACGCGTGGTGGGAAAGCGGGAGCTACAACGATTACTTACGACGGCGGTTTGTCGTTGCAGGAAACAGGACGTATCATACCTCATATGAACTTGCGTGAATATGCAACCTATATCAAGGAACATTGGCAGCGGGTGTCGGCAGAATTTCTGGACCCTTCGTTGCTTGGTGAGGGGACGGATTGGCAGAAAGAGGTATTCCGTCAAGGGTTGATGCAGACACACCAAGTTAGTCTTCAGGGTGGTACAGAGCGCTTAAAGCTGGTAGCCTCGTCCGGATGGTTAGAGCAGGAAGGGACGGTTATCGGTTCGGATTTCTCTCGTTTCCATGCACGCGCAAGAGTGGATGCCGATGTGACCAGATGGCTTGCCGTCGGCGCTTCCCTGTCTTTTGCGCAGACAGAAAAGACGAGCGTCAACGAAGCCCTCTTTGCTACGCTTCTCCGTACACCGCCTGATATACCGGTATATAATTTTGATGGAAGTTGGGGAGGGAAGCATCCCGTTTGGAATGCGCTCACACAGGGAAAGTATTATGATAAGGAGTACATCGCAGGTATACTCTATGCCGAGCTTACTCCCTTCAAGGGTTTCTCCCTGCGTAGTGAATACGGCTTTCAAGAAAACAGAAATTATTTTAATGGTGAGCCTGATTACGGGCAGTCCTGTTGGCGATGGAAAAACAGGTTGTCTTATACACATACTAAGGGACGTCACCGTATTGCCTTTCTTGCAGGCTTCGAGGCAATGGCTTTTTTCTACGATGACAACGGTCAGGCTGTCTATGGAAACTTCCGTTATGAATACGATAAGCGTTACCACGTCGCTTTAACTCTGCGTGCTGACAATAGGCCCCTCTTTTCCGGCAACAACGCCGATCTAATGCCTGGACTTTCTTTGGCATGGTCGATTGCCGACGAACCGTTCCTGCGTGGCAACCCCTATCTTTCTACCTTAAAACTTCGCGCCGGTATTTTTGGCCGTGGAGAGAATACAGGGATAGATATCGCCTTCCTGGAAGACCGTTTTGCGCTGACTTTTGACACCTACACGCGGTTCTATGACAGTGATCTTGAGTATAACCCCGACTTTCCCGATCATGTTTCCGGTGATCACCTCCATCGTGGATTTGACTTGTCGGTACGAAGCGTCAATATTGATCTCCCGAATTTCCGTTGGGTATCGGCGTTAAATGCCTCCTCTTACTCCGGTATGGTATTCGGCTTTCACAATACGGCGACTTTTCGGGGATGGGAAGCGATCCTTTCCCTAACCGGTACCAACAGTTCCCGAAATTACATTATTTCCGATTATTTTGAAGAAGAGGGGAGTATGCATGTCGCTGTATATAGTTCTGAACCTGATGCTTTTATCCGTATCCATAATATCGCTATTGGATACTCCTTCCCTGTCAGCCTCATAAAATCCCTCTCTATTGGCGCCCTTAAAATACAAGCCTCTGTACAGAACCCGTATGTTTTCACTACCGGTGGCGGTTTTGATCCCGAAACAAATGTCTTTGGTTATCCTCCTTACCGCGGTGCCACGCTTGCCTTGCACGTTCGCTTCTAACTGCAACCTTCTTACTAAAATTCTGAGAAGATGAAGATGTTGTATACAAACAAACTGCTGCTTTTTATAGCTTTCCTCCCTATTGTCTCCTTCTCCTCTTGTGACAACGAGGAAGATCCGGAAAGGAAAGTCATCGTCCATTATATACGTTTCACTGATCCCACGAATATTGTCCCAATATCGCGAGCGCCAAGAGGCAGTACGATAGCCTTCGTAGGTGAAGGATTAGAAAAGATCTGTGGGGTCACTTTCAACGACATAGAGGCAACATTAAATCCCGTGTTTGTAACTCCAACTACTTTTATCGTCTCTATCCCCAATGAAATTCCCAACGTGATCACACACAGTATATATCTGCGTACCTCTGATGGCCTTTTTTTCGTCTATTCTCCCTTTTTCGTCGAACTTCCGGTACCTTATATCAGGGCTATCTCCGATTTACAGGCGGCCGATAGTGTTGAAGTAACCCTTTATGGTGCACATTTCTATGCCGACGTGCAGGGTAATCCGCCGGTCGTCATCTTTTCTCCTGAACTTGATGCCGAAGTTCTCAGTGTAGAACGTGATAGTTTGATAGTTCGTGTTCCCATGGGTACTCAGCAAGGCGCTGTCACTGTCACCACAGAGTATGGTAGCGCTACTTCTTCTTTTATCTTCCGTCCTGATAGAATCCCTGCCGAACCCCCTGAATCCGATGGAAATGAGACACCTGTCGACAATTCCGATCCGGTAACCGAAACGGATGAAGTCTTTTTGTAATCAATGGAGTATAACCTCCATAGGCTGGAGATCTTGTGAGTTCTCCGATTTTGTGTACGTTTGTCTGCGTTTCAGCCTAAGGAAGTAATGGCAAAATGAAAGGAGAAATGCGAAAGTACGCCGTAGTGGAGCGGGTGGTTGGTGACAAAATGATAGTACGCGTGCCTTGTGAATCGGCTTGTGGAGGGTGCGTTGCAGGGGCGATGTGCAGTGAGGAAGGGAATGAAAAAAAGATAGAGTTGAGCATTAAAAAAGGGGAAAAGTTTACGGAAGGGGAAACAGTCTTGGTAAGCGGACGGGCTTCTCAGGGGATACAGGCAGTGTTTATTGCTTTTGTATGGCCGATGCTGGGAATATTGGTCGTAACGGCAGGAGGATTGGCATTAGGATGGGGAGAAGCGGTGAGCGCTTTGGGAGGCCTTTTGTTTGCAGGGGTTTACTTCGGTAGTTTATATATATGGCGTGGTAGTATGGAGAAACGTTTCGAGTTAACGGTGCAAAAACAGTATCCGTTATGATTGTAACGGCCACTCTATCGTTAGGAATGATCGGTGCAGTGGGTGCGACGTTACTGTATGTAGTGTCGAAAAAGTTTGAGGTTGAGGAGGATCCGCGTATAGAGTTGGTTTTGGAAGCCTTGCCGAGTGCAAATTGCGGCGGCTGTGGTTACGCCGGTTGTGGTGGTTTTGCGGCTGCTTGTGTAGGAGTGAAGACATTGGATGGATTGTTGTGTCCTGTCGGGGGAAAAGCAGTCATGGAAAAGATTGGCGGAATATTAGGAATAGCAGGGTTGAGTGAAGGAGTGGAACCTTTGGTTGCCGTGGTACGATGCGGAGGTGAACGAAATGTACGTAGCAAGACAAACACTTACAATGGAGTACAACAGTGCAGTATAGTTTCGGGCTTGTATGGAGGAGAAACAAGATGTACCTTTGGTTGTCTGGGTTATGGCGATTGCGCGGAGGCTTGTTCTTTCGGGGCCATTGTCGTGAATAGTGAAACGGGGCTTGCCGAAGTAGATGAAGAACGTTGTACGGCCTGCGGAGCTTGTGTGAAAGTCTGCCCGAAAGGTATCATTGAATTACGGAAAAAAGGACCGAAAAATCGACGGGTGATCATACCCTGTAGTAACGAAGAAAAGGGTGCTACCTGCCGAAAGGTTTGTGGACGGGCTTGTATAGGTTGTGGCAGGTGCGCGAAAGAATGTCGTTTTGAAGCTATCGTGGTAGACAATAACCTTGCTCGTATTGACCACACGAAATGTAAGCTCTGCCGTAAATGTGTTGAAGTGTGCCCACAGGGAATTATCAGGGAAATAAACTTCCCTGCTCGAAAGAAGGAAGACACGAAAGAAGCGGAATCCTTACGTGCGTAAGCGATCTCTTATGAAGGGATGAGAGGAATAACCGTAATTTAAGTGTAGACGGGGATATAAAGAATGTGACTATGACAAAAACGTTTCGAATAGGAGGCATTCACCCGCCGGAAAGTAAACTATCGGCAGGGCAAGGGATAATCCCTTTGGGGATACCGGCACGGGTAGTTGTTCCCATGTGGCAACACATAGGGACTCCTGCAAATCCCCTTGTACAGAAAGGGACGAGAGTAAAAGTAGGAACCTTATTGGGTGAAGCCGCAGGTTTCATTTCGGCTGGTGTACACTCGCCCGTATCGGGGACGGTAGAAAAGATTGACACAGTGATCGATGCAAGTGGTTATAAGCGTCCGGCTATACATATAGAGGTGGAAGGCGATGAATGGGAAGAGAACATAGACCACAGTATAGCAATAGTCCGTAACTGTACCCTCACGCCCGAACAGATTATCAGGAAAATTGCCACCGCCGGCATCGTAGGAATGGGAGGCGCAACGTTCCCTACTCACGTAAAATTATCCCTTTCGCCGCCACTTGCAACCTGTGCTGAAATACTGATCATTAACGCCGTGGAGTGTGAGCCGTACCTGACGGCAGATCACGCATTGATGTTGTCCAAAGGAGAAGAAATTTTGATCGGCATCTCTTTGTTGATGCAGGCAGTGAAAGTACGGCGAGCCGTCATAGGAATTGAAAAGAATAAGCCGGATGCTATCAATCTTTTGAGCGAGTTGATAAAACGTTTCGAAGGAATAGAGGTGATACCCCTCAAAGTGCAATATCCACAGGGAGGAGAGAAACAATTGATTGATGCCGTGCTTCGCCGTCAAATCAAAAGCGGGGCATTGCCTATTTCTGTCGGAGCCGTAGTGCAAAATATAGGGACAGCTTTTGCCGTCTATGAGGCTGTACAGAAAAACAAACCCCTTATTGAGAGAATTGTCACCGTAACAGGTAAAACCTTGGCGAAACCGTCTAATTTCAGGGTACGTATCGGGACACCTGTCGTCGCATTGATTGAAGCCGCAGGTGGTTTGCCCAAAGACACGGGAAAAATCATCGGTGGAGGTCCCATGATGGGAAAGGCTTTGATCAGTACCGATGTTCCGGTGACAAAAGGTACATCCGGTATTCTACTACTGACGAGAAAAGAATCTGTCCGACAGGAAGAAAGTAATTGTATCCGTTGCGCCAAATGTATCAACGCTTGCCCCATGGGACTCAATCCAACCTTGTTGTCCACAGCAGCAGAGTTTACTCAGTGGGAAATGGCGGAAAAAAACTACATCGTAGACTGTATTGAGTGTGGTTCATGCAGTTACACTTGTCCTGCCGCTCGTCCCTTGTTAGACCATATCCGGCAAGGCAAAAACAAAGTGATGGGCATTATTCGTGCCCGCAAGGCAACCAATGTATAAATACTAATCGCAGCACTATGTGGTACGTTTCCTCTTCTCCCCACATCCATAGTGGAGACACCGTAAGCAAAAACATGCTAAGCGTACTTGTGGCGCTCATCCCCGCCTGTATAGTAGCCTTGTATTATTATGGATTGGGGATGCTGATGGTAACGACGGTATCGGTCGTCTCCTGCGTAGCCGTTGAGTGGGCGATACAGAAATACTTGATGCGAAAAACTTCGACTATCAATGACGGATCCGCTATCTTGACCGGTGTTCTGCTGGCCTTGAATCTACCGTCCAACCTTCCTGTGTGGATAGTCATCGTCGGAGCGATCGCCGCCATAGGTATCGGTAAGATGCCCTTCGGAGGATTGGGGAACAACATCTTCAACCCTGCTTTGGTAGGGCGTATTTTCCTGTTGATATCTTTTCCGGCGCAAATGACCACTTGGCCTGTCCCCGGGTTCTTCCCTATGGACTATACCGATGCAGAGACAGGCGCGACGCTCTTGACGGTCTTGCAGTCAGGCGGCGCAACAGCTTTGCCGCAAGGTGTAGGCAGCCTATTGTCGGGAGATATGGGCGGAAGTCTTGGATTAGCCGGTGGCGTGGCAATGATCGGGGGTTTGTGTTACATGCTGGTGCGGAAAACCATCACTTGGCATATCCCCCTTTCCGTCATGGCCTCCACTATCCTTTTCACAGGTGTTATGCATGCCGTCGACCCCACGCAATACATATCCCCCCTCATCCATCTCTTTTCAGGGGGATTGCTTTTGGGTGCCATTTTCATGGCCACAGACTATGTCACTTCTCCTATGACTCCCGTTGGAATGTTAGTCTACGGCGCAGGTATTGGATTGCTGACAGCGATTATTCGTCTCTTCGGCGCGTATCCCGAAGGTATGGCCTTTGCTATCCTCATTATGAATGCTTGTACCCCTCTCATTAACACTTACACAAAACCTAAACACTTCGGAGGATGCTGAATCATGGAAAAACTTAAATCCACCTTCCCGAATATGTGCTTGTCACTGACCCTCATAGGCGCTTGCGCAGGCGCTCTTTTAGCGGTGGCAAACCATTATACTGCCATTCCCATTGCCAAAGCAAAAATCATTGCTTTGGAAAATGCGCTCAAGGAGGTAAGTCCTGCCTACGACAATGATCCCATCGCCGAAGCTTTCTTTGTCTCCTCTCCCGAAGGCGATTCTCTCCGTATCTACCCTGCACGGAGAGGGGATGATTTCGTCGGGGTTGCTGTTGAGACATCCAGCCGTAACGGTTTCTCCGGAGAGATACGTATCCTTGTCGGTTTCGATACCGAAGGAACGATCATCAACTATTCTGTCTTGGAACATGCCGAGACTCCCGGCCTTGGCGCTAAGATGCAGGAATGGTTCCGTATGGACATAGCCCGCCGGAATATACTTGGGCGGAAAGCGGGGAAGCTTGCTGTTACCAAAGACGGCGGCGATGTGGATGCCATTACCGCCTCTACCATTACTAGCCGAGCCTTCCTGCATAGTATCAATCGCGCTTATCACGCCTATCGTACCCCTAATTGATAATATTACCTCATGAAAAAGATACTGCTCAACGGAATTATCCGAGAGAATCCGACTTTTGTGCTCTTGCTCGGCATGTGCCCCACACTGGGTACTACTTCTTCCGCCGCCAATGGACTTGGAATGGGACTGGCTACTACTTTCGTCCTCCTCTGTACCAATGTCGCCATTTCTGCTGTCAAGCGATTCATTCCGGATCTTATTCGCATACCGGGATACATCGTTATCATTGCCACCTTCGTCACCCTTCTCCAGATGGCTATACAAGCATGGTTACCTGCCCTTTACGCTGCACTCGGTATCTTTATTCCCCTCATTGTAGTAAACTGTATCGTACTTGGACGTGCTGAATCCTTTGCCTCCAAACATGCTCCTGCCGCCGCTGCACTTGACGGTCTGGGCATGGGACTTGGCTTTACTTTTGCCTTAACGCTTCTGGGGGCGTTGCGAGAACTACTCGGAACAGGTAAAATCTTCGCTTTCACTCTTTTCCCTGAAACCTACGGTGCATTGATTTTCGTCCTTGCTCCGGGAGCTTTCCTTGCACTTGGTTTTCTCATTGCCCTTGTCCGTAGGGAAAGATAACATTGCCGCATCACACATAATAAGCGATTGCCATAAAATACCATATATGTGGTATTTGTTGGGAAACGGGATTGACAAATCTTTGCTGGTCAGTAAAGTATACAAACACAAACAGACATGGCGAGGAAGTTCAAACAGATTGCAATTTACGGAAAAGGAGGTATCGGCAAATCCACCACCACCTCCAATATTAGTGCCGCCTTAGTGGAAGCGGGATATACCGTACTCCAATTCGGATGCGATCCTAAAAGCGATTCTACCAACACCTTACGTGATGGGAAGTACATCCCTACGGTGCTTGACTTACTGCGGGCCAAACCCAAGGTTGATGCCCACGAAGCTATTTTCAGGGGTTTCAAGGGAGTCTATTGCGTAGAAGCGGGAGGCCCCGCGCCCGGTGTAGGCTGCGCCGGACGAGGTATTATCACCGCCGTTGAGCTTCTCAAACAGCAAAATATTTTCCACGAACTTGATATTGACATCGTCATTTACGATGTACTTGGGGACGTCGTTTGCGGGGGTTTTGCCGTACCCATCCGTGAAGGTATTGCACGCCACGTCTTTACGGTCTCTTCCTCCGACTTTATGGCCATTTACGCTGCAAACAACCTCATGAAGGGCATCCAAAAGTATTCTAATACCGGCGGTGCACTCTTCGGGGGCATCATCGCCAATTCCATTAACAATACTTACCAACGTTCTATTATTGATGACTTTGCTACCCACACCGCTACGCAGGTCGTCGAATACGTTCCCCGTTCCATTACCGTTACCCAGTCCGAACTGGGAGGCAAGACCGCCATTGAGGCCCAGCCCGAATCCGTACAAGCCGATATCTACCGCAGCCTGGCACGCAAGATTATTGAACACACCGAATCAAAAGTACCTGCCCCCTTAGACATCGACGCCCTCCGCGAATGGTCTGCCCAATGGGCTAATCAACTTCTTGCCATCGAATCCGGCGAAATTCGCGGTGCTCAAGCTGGTATATAAGAAATTTCTTCCTTGATAAATAATAAAGAAAGGGCGCCCTTTTTGGGACGCCCTTTCTTTATTATATTATGTTATTTCTTCCTGTCAATGAAAATGGTGGTGATTGTGCTTATCGGTTTTATTCACAGGCGATAGGGTAGGAGAGGGAGACATCATAGAAGGAAGGGAAGAAAGCTGAGAGGCGGCATCTACGGCAAAAGAGCCTTCGGTGACGATCTCGTCGTCGCCTTTAAGTCCGGAAATTAAAACGTAACCTTCGTCAGTAGCTGTGCCAAGTTCGACTTCACGGAGCTTAAATCCGCCGCCTTCTTTGACGTAGACAATGGAACGGGTGCCCGTCCAAAGTACAGCGCTACGAGGTACGATCAAGATGTTCTCATCTGTGGAATGTGCTTTGGCGGAAACCTCGGCAACGATATACATTCCCGGTTTGAGTTTCCGATGAGAATTATCCGTGCGGAGGCGTACCTGAACGGTACGATTCTCGGTATCAACCAATGGAGAGATAAAAGCTATATGTCCGCTAAACCGTTCATCGGGAAGAGACGAGACACGGTAATTGACCGGATCGCCGGTGTGAAGGAAAGGAAGATCTTTTTCGTAAGCCTCGAACACCGCCCACACGCTCGAAAGGTCAGCCACGTCAAAAAGTGGAGTACCGGCTACCACGTAATCGCCGACAGTAACCTGTTTGGTAAGTACCGTCCCTCCGTATGGAGCGAAGTAAGTATAGGTAGGGTTACTTCTTTCAGCCTCAATACTTGCTATCTGGACATCAGTCAGCTTGAGGTGGTGGAGACGTTGTCGAACGGCTTCTGTGAGGACTGATGAGTCACCACTGAGACGTCGGGCTTCAAGAAGTTCCTGCTGAGCATTATAAAGTTCAGGCGAATAGATATTGGCGAGAGGCTCTCCTTCGGTAATAGTTTGTCCCACATAGTTCACAGCAAGGCGTTCAATACGGCCGCCGACTTGAGTAACAAGCGTACGGCGGCGAGTTTCGTCAGGTTGAATACTTCCGTAGAGACGGAGTATTCGTCGCGGAGTGCCGGCTTGGAGGATGCTTGTCCGGATATGGGCTAAGGCGGCAGCTTCATCGGAGAGTATCAGCGCATCGGCGTCAGCCGGTACCTCGTCGGATTTAATGGGTACAAGCGCCATACCGCAGATAGGACACTGACCGGGCTTGTCAAGACGAATCTGCGGATGCATGGAACAAGTCCAGGATTGTTTAGAGACGAAAATCTGCGTCTCAGTAGATTGAGAATTATCAAAAAGACGTCTTGTCAGAAAGCTAAGGCTGACGAGCGTGATTCCAATGGCTACGTAAATAAGGTTTTTCTTTTTCATGATGGAATGTTAATGTACAACTTGTAACTGTGGATTATCTGTGAGTTTCCGGATTTGAGCGATAGAGAGATTAGCCTCGGCGACAGTGTCTGTGAACTGTAGGCGGTTGTTGAGAAGGAGCCGACGGAGATTAAGGAGGTCATCAAGGGTAGCAGTTCCCGTAGAGAGATTATGAAGGAGGAGGTTGAAAGTAGTCTCAAGGGTCTGTTGCTGCTGGCGAAACTGTTCAGCTTGACGAAGGCTACGGCGGTAGTTAGCATACAGTAGGATAAGTTCGGCGGCGAGTTCGTGTTCGATAGTTTGACGCTGATGGATAGCTTCATTCTTCAGAAGGTTATTTTCTCGTTCGGCGGCACGGTATTTACCCCTGTGAACAGGCAAGGTAAGGCTGAACATAGGCATTACCATACCCTTTGGGTTCATCTTAGCGGTGCTGGCAGACATTGTTGCAGGAGCCATGAAGGTGTATTGCAGTCCGAGACCGATCATCGGATAACTTTTACGACGCTCCATCACTCTGCGGGCTTCAAGGGCTGAGGCTTCATGGGTCTGCATGGCTAAAGTAGGGTTATGGAACCGTAATTGACGGAGCGCCTCGTCTTCATCCATTGGAAGAGGATGGAGAAGGATAGTGTCGGGGAGGTCGACCGGAGTTTCGGGAGCTCGATCAAGGAAGTGGTTGAAACGGCGGATCTCGGTTTGGATCCTGTCGGCCAGATCGGTAAGGTAGGTGTCTGCCTCGTCCGTTTCAAGTTGCAGACGCAGGACTGCCGGAAGGTTGTTTCCTGAAGAAAGGCCTTTGGAAGCAAGCGCCTGCAAAGAAGTCAGAAGAAGGCGGTCGGTTTGACGGATTACCTCTTCCTGTCTCAATTTTAGGAGAAGCTCCCATTGAGTACGCAGGGTAAGGGTGACACTGGTCATAGTTTCATAGAAACGACTCTCGTTCACGTTGGCCATATATTTTGCTTCGGTACGGGCAGCCTGCCGGACGCTAAATTGGGGCAGCATCTGCATCAAGCGGATTTCAGGAAATGTGAAGAGTTGAGGGTAGAGACCGATCTCAAGGGTCGGATTTTGCCAGGCTTCGGCTTGAGGTATTCGTTCCAAAGCAGCTTTATAAGACAGGTTGGCAGCTTGGACACTTGGGTGCCTATGGATCGCTTGGGCGATTTCTTCCTCTACTGAAGGATTCCATATGGCGCTTGACGGCAGTATACACCAACCGGAGACTATGCAAAAACAGATCACTTTCCGATGAAAACGTTTCGGCAGGTAACGAGTTATCTTCCATCGCCTTTTTTCGGATATTCCTGTGTCTATACGTGATTCACGCCACCAGCTTTGAAGAACAGGGACGATAAACATGGTGATACTTTGGATAAACATCCCGCCAAATGTAGGGATAGCCATAGGGATCATAATATCTGCACCTTTGCCTGTGGAGGTAAGGACGGGAAGGAGGGCAATGAGGGTGGTAGCGGTGGTCATAGCGGCGGGACGGACACGGCGGAGACCGGCTTGGACAACAGCCTGGCGGATCTCTTCGATACTGCGCGGTTGGAGGCGTTGAAAGGTCTCGTGGATAAAGGTACCCATCAGGACGCCGTCGTCGGTGGCAATGCCGAAAAGGGCGATGAAGCCTACCCAGACCGCGATACTAAGGTTGACGGGGTGTATCTGAAAGAGTTCTCGCAGATTTATGCCGCCGAATTCTATATCCATGAACCACGGTTGCCCATAGAACCAGAGGATGATGAAACCGCCGGCAAGGGCTACAAAGACTCCGGAGAAATGAATGGCGGTGGCCGTCAAGGTGCGGAAACGGATGTAAAGTAGTAGTAGGATGGCAAAAAGGCAAAGAGGGATGATGAAGAGCAGGCGGTAGGCGGCGCGTTGCTGCTGTTCGTAGTTGCCGACAAAGGTATAGACCGTTCCTGGAGGAAGGACGAGACTCCCATCAGTTATCTTTGTTCGGAGATATGCGGCAACCTGATTGACCACATCTACTTCGGCAATGCCGGGTTGCTTGTCAAAGAGGATATATCCTGTCAGGAAGGTATTTTCGCTTTGTATCATCTGCGGACCTTTGGCATAAGTGATCCCGGCAAGTTCTCCCAAGGGTATGGGTACGTCGTTTGCAGTAGGTATGAGGATGTCGGCGAGTGCTTCGGGACTGTCACGGAGTTCGCGTGGATAACGGAGACGAACAGGGTAACGTTCACGTCCTTCCACAGTGATGGTAAGTGGCATCCCACCGATGACTGACTGAATGATTTCCTGAAGTCCGGACACAGTAACACCATATCTCGCCATGGCATGGCGGTCAAGGTGAAGTTCAATATAGGGAGCGGCAAGTGAACGGTCATAAAAGACACTTGCGGGAAGAATGGAAGGAACTTCTTTGAGGGTAGATTCAATGGCATTACCGGCGATCTCAATCTCGTCAAGTGTTGGTGCGGAGATTTTGAGACCCATCGGCGCACGTAGCCCTGTTGAAAGCATGACAAGCCGCGCTTCGATAGGTTGCAGTCGTGGAGCGGAAGTAAGGCCGGGTAAGTCGGTGGCATGGAGGATTTCCTGCCAGATATCGTCCGTGGAACGGATATGAGGGCGCCACTGACGGAAATAGTTCCCCCGAAAATCGTCGACGAGACTGTCGGCAGGGATAAGGCGAAATCCTTCGTCGGGATCGTAAACGCCACCGGTACGAAGTATAAAAGCGCCGTCGCCATCAGTCTTGAAACGTCGTCGGCGTCCGTTTGCGTCAAGGGTGTATTCAGAGCGATAATTAATAGTATGCTCGAACATTTGTGTCGGCGCAGGGTCAAGGGCGGAATTGACACGTCCCCATTTACCGACAGCGGATTCTATTTCGGGAATGGTAGTAAGGCGCTGGTCAATGGTGGCAATGAGTTCACGGTTCTGCGTGATTCCCGTGTGCGGCATACTTGTGGGCATGAGTAGAAAGGAACCTTCGTCAAGGTTAGGCATAAATTCCTTCCCCATTCCCCGCCATATCCATACTCCGAAAGCCAGAATAACCAATGGAAGGAAGAGGAACTTATAGCGATTAGCTAAGCACCAGCGGAGTACCGGCTCGTAGAAGATAACGAGGGTATAAAGGGAGGCGAGTATTACTCCGACGGCGACGATGACGAAAAGGAGGTTGAGGAGATACCCTGCTTCCGTACCCATCGGTAACCAGTCGGCCGTGAGAAGACAAATGACGGTAACGATCGCCGTTGCTGTACATAGGAGCCTACAATGTTTCGGTAGATGAGGAACATGCCATCGGAGAAGGTAGTAAGCAAGGGTAGGCAAGAGGGTAAAACCCAGTACGAAAGCCGCTACCAACGCGAAAGACTTTGTCCATGCCAGGGGAATAAAGAGTTTACCCTCCTGCGCCTGCATGGCAAAGACAGGTAGGAAACTGATCACCGTAGTGCACATGCCCGTAGTCAGTGCTGAAGAGACCTCACAAACACTCTCGCGAATGAGGTCGGCAAAGGCTTTTCCCTGCCGTACGAAGTCTTCGCCTTGTTCCTGTAACCGCCGTACGATACTTTCCACAATCACTACCCCCACATCCACCATCACTCCGATAGCGATAGCGATTCCTGACAAGGCTACGATATTAGCTTCCACTCCTGTATACCGCATCATGATGAAAGCCGCCAATACAGCCACTGGTAGTAAGGCAGAGATTACAAGCGATGCCCTAAGGTTCAGAATCAGTACAATGACGACGAGGATACAGATCAATATCTCGTGTAGAAGAGCTGTTTCGAGCGTACCGATAGTTTCGCGGATTAACCCCGAACGGTCGTAGAAGGGGATGAGAGTGACTTGTGAGACCGTACCGTCCGGCAAGGTCTTTTGTGGTAAACCGACCGATAGTTCTTCAACTTTCGCTTTAACAGCCTTGATGACAGCCATCGGATTAGCCCCGTAACGGGCAACGACTACACCACCGACAGCCTCAATGCCTTCCTTATCCAGGCCTCCCCGACGAGTCGCTGGCCCCAGTGTCACTCGGGCTACATCGGATACCCTGACAGGAACGCCGTTCCGGACGGCAACGGCCGCCTCTTCCAAATCGGTTATACTTTGGATGTAACCCAATCCCCTGACCAGATACTCCACCCGATTCAATTCGATCGTTTCTGCCCCAACGTCTAGATTACTCTGTTGTATAGCCTTCATTAGTTCCGGTAAAGTGACGTTACGGGCACGCATTGCGTCAGGATCAGCCTCCACTTGATATTCCTTCACGAAACCTCCTACTGAAGCCACTTCGGAGACCCCTTCGGTAGCCATCAGGCCGTAACGGATGTAGAAATCTTGGACACTACGTAATTCTTCGGGAGACCAACCTCCGGTGGGTTGCCCCGTGTCAGGCTCTCGTCCTTCGAGAGTATACCAAAACACTTGTCCGAGTGATGTGGCGTCGGGACCAAGTGTCGGTTGTACCCCAACGGGAAGTGTCCCTGCCGGTAACGAATTCAATTTCTCCAATATCCGCGACCGGCTCCAGTAGAACTCCACATCATCGTCAAATATCACGTAGATGAATGACATCCCGAACATCGAAGTGCTCCTGACAGTTTTCACCCCTGCTATTCCCAGCAGTGATGTCGTCAACGGGTAAGTTACTTGTTCCTGTACATCCCTCGGTGAGCGCCCCTGCCATTCGGTAGCCACTATTTGTTGATTCTCACCAATATCCGGTATGGCGTCTACCGCTACCGGATCGCTTGGCCACCAGCCTCCCTGCCAATCGAACGGTGCTACGGCGATTCCCCAGCCGATAGTGACCGCCAGCATCAGGAGAGCCATAAATCTGTTGTATAAAAAATACTGTACTATCTTATCTAACATCTTAATTCATATTTTTGATTATTATTATTTCCCTTCCGGAACGGGCATAACTTTCCCCCATCCGGTTAAGGATGTAACCGCCGACTTGCTTCAATGCAACCGTGCAAAACCCGGTCGGTGTAAATCAAATACGAAAAATACAGATGTAGATCAGCCATTCCACTCCCGACAGTTTAGCTTCGTCAGGCGGTGAATAGCTGTAAAGATGTGATGATATTTTTCTTACAGAGAACTCATACTCCCCAGCGAGAAGGGCTACCGGTGGCAATACCTCGTTGTCCCCTATGACGTTCTGTGTTGCCGGATCCGGATAAAAACTGTCCGTACCGGTCTCTACGTACTCCTCCGTACAACAAGGCCTCTCTTCCGATTCCTCTCCCCCACAACAAGCCTTTCCACTGCCGGTAGCTATTGTCACTGAGTGTAGATCTCCGCCGCAGAAATGCAAGGCCAGCGTTGTCTGCCCAGAGGCAAACCACAACAAGACACATAATAAAACAGAGATACCCCTTCTCATGAACTTATAAATCACACTGGTGCAAAGATAATATTTCCCCGTAAAATAAACATGGTAAAAAGCCTACCTTCGCGGGAAACTATAGTATGAAGGATAGGCGATGAAATTATTTGATGTTTATCCGCTTTTCGACATTGAGATCGTCAAAGGGCAGGGAACCAAAGTATGGGATAGCGAAGGGAAAGAGTATCTTGACTTCTACGGCGGGCATGCCGTTATTTCTATCGGTCACAGTCACCCTCATTATATCGAAGCTGTTACCGGACAGTTACAGAAACTCGGCTTCTACTCTAATTCCGTGATCAATAGCCTCCAGCAACACTTCGCCACCAAGCTTGGAAAGATATCGGGGTACGATGACTATGCCCTCTTTCTCATCAACAGCGGTGCTGAGGCGAATGAGAATGCCCTGAAACTGGCTTCTTTTCATAATGGGAAACGCCGTGTCATCGCCTTTCGGAAAGGCTTTCACGGAAGAACCTCAGCAGCGGTCAAGGTGACGGATAATCAAGCTATCGTAGCGCCTGTTAACGAAGGACTTTCCGTCGTCCATCTCCCCTTCAACGATGCTCAGGCTGTAGAGAACGAACTTCTCCGAGGTGACGTTTCCTCCATCATTGTCGAAGCCATACAAGGTGTCGGAGGTATACGGATAGCCACTGACGATTTCCTTAAACAACTTAGAGAACTTTCTACCCGTTACGACGCCTGTCTTATTCTCGACGAGATACAGGCGGGTTATGGTCGTAGCGGCCGCTTCTTTGCACATCAGTACGCAGGTATACGTCCAGACATCATCACTGCCGCAAAAGGGATCGCCAACGGTTTTCCCATGGCTGCCATTCTCATCAGTCCGATATTTAAACCTGTTTACGGCATGTTGGGGACAACCTTTGGAGGTAATCACTTGGCTTGTGCCGCCGCCTCGTCCGTGCTTGATGTGATTGAGCAAGAACAACTTTTAATAAACGTAAATCTCGTAGGTGATTACTTGATGCAGGAATTAAGTAGATTGCCCCACATTAAAGAAGTGCGTGGACGAGGTTTGATGATCGGTGTCGAAATGGAAGAACCCGTTAAAGAGATTCGGCAACGACTTCTTTTCGATCAGCACGTTTTTACCGGCGTGTCGGGAACGCATATCATCCGCCTTCTCCCACCTCTCTGTCTGACCTTGAAAGAAGCTGAGGAATTCGTCCGTCGGTTCCGCAACGTCTTGTGAGGTACTTCACCTTTCCGGAATTCTTGCGGCAGTATTTCCCCTGCAAAGTACAGAAGATAACCGTCGATGCCGGTTTCAGCTGTCCTAATCGTGACGGAACAAAGGGTTTCGGCGGTTGTACTTATTGCAGGAATGATACATTCAGTCCCGGAACTACGACGATTGAAGAGGGTATCAGCTTCTTTTCCCGCAAATACCTCGATATGAAGTACCTTGTCTACTTCCAGTCCCGTACCAATACTCATGCGCCCTTACCGGTGCTTCGTGCGAAATACGAAGAGGCGCTGGCGTATCCGGGTGTCGTCGGGTTGGTCATCGGGACGCGTCCCGACTGCCTTCCCGATGACGTCCTTGATTATTTGGCCGACATAGCCCGCCGTACTTTCCTCCTCGTAGAGTTCGGCATTGAAAGTACCTCCGACGATACCCTCCGCCGCATCAACCGTTGTCATACATGGGATGAAGCTCAAGACGCTATCCGCCGTACTGCCGCCCGAAACATCCTCACCGGCGCACACATTATACTCGGACTACCCGGCGAATCTCACACCGACTTTCTTCGCCATGCCGATCATCTTGCTGCTCTTCCGCTGACGACACTCAAATTACACCAACTTCAACTGATCCGCCATACTCCGATGGCTTCCGAATATATTACCCATCCTGACGATTTCCATCTCTTTACGGTTGATGAATATGTTGATCTCGTCATTGATTTTCTTGAACGTATCCCACAAGGAGTGGCTTTCGATAGGTTTGTCGCCCAATCCCCTCCCAACCGGCTTCTCCTTCCCGTATGGGGATTGAAGAACTATCAATTCACCACTCTCCTCCACCGTCGCCTTACCGTCCGCGATACCTGCCAGGGCATATTTCTCTCCAAAAATACCGAGAAATAGGTACCCGAAATCCTGTAAAATACCAGATTGCAGGTATTGTACAGCGACGCAACAACCCTCACCTTTGCATCCGGATCAAAGATCTTTCTCTTTATACATCTTACCATAGACAGAAGGATGAGGGCGGGCCGGTGACGGTCTGCCCTTATCGTTTTTCAGAGGAGGACATTGAGAAAAAGGAGAATATTTTGCTTCATTCCTCCCATACTGGAAAAACGAAGGATGGGTACGATATAAAACGAATAATTATCGCGTGAACGGAGGCTGCAAACTTCCACAAGACTGTCCTTGATGACATCTGCCGGACGATTACCGTCGAATAGTTCCGCCAGTGATTCATCCGTAACAGCTTCCAGGACGCCGTCTGTGCAAAGGAAAAAACTGTCACCTTCCTGTATATCGTAGAGAACGTTTATTTCGGCTTCTACCGGACGGGCACTGCTTCCGATAGCTTTTAGGATGATATTCCTCTGCGGATGATTACGGGCTTCGTCGTAGCTTATCTTCCCCAACTTTATCCATGAATTGACTAACGAATGGTCTTCCGTTCGGTGTTGGATACATCCTTCCCTGAACTGATAGATACGACTATCGCCCACATGGGCTACGAGCACGTACCTATCGCCCACATACAGCAACGTCAGTGTAGTAGACATACCCTGTGTTTCGGGATGACAAGCGATGTACTCGTCAAAACGTGTCTCTGTGTAACGAATGGCTTTTTGAACAAACTCCGGAGTGGGGTCTCCTTCAAGGAAGGCGGCGAAATAGGATTGTATAGCTTCACAGGCTAAGGCGCTGGCAACCTCTCCTTTTTCGGAACCCCCTACGCCGTCACAAACGATAAACAAACGTTGACGGTGGGAGAGCGTTTCCGGTTGCGGATAGATAGCATCTTCATTACTCAGCCGACTACCCGCGTTGCTGATGGCGCAAGGTTTATCTGCTACTGTTGTCACTGTGCTCATAACGGTATACCCTCATCCCTCTTGGATTGCCTCACCCATGGAAACGAAGTATCGTATGCCCGATGAGGATTTTGTCGTTATCGTCCAGAACGACCACTTCCCTTTCGTCCAAGTAGTTTTCTTTATATAACGTTCGATTCCGGCTCTTATTATCCGATAAGTAGTGTTTGTAGCCTCCCTTTTCGTCTTTCGTTACCTCAATAATGATATGCTCCCGACTCATCGACAAGTCTTCCGTAACTATTGACAGGGTGGCTTGAGAGGTTACCGACTTTCTTCCTATGACGTTCTTCCCTTCTTTCAGGAAGAGGACTTGTCCGGCGGTATCTTCGTTGGCCGTTACTGTGAGGCTTCCTGTCCCTTTTCTTTTCGTTCTCCGCACCAACACGGTGTCAGAAGAATCTGCCTGTTTTTCCAACAAAGATACCGACACTTCTTTCCGGCAAGCCGGACATTTGAACGAACGAATACCAGCAGGTAATTTCCGCTCATCTACCTTCAACCCTACATCACAGTGCGGACACCGGAGAGGGATCATACGATCACCAACACGTCATTGTCTGTTCCCATATCCCAACCTGCCAGCGACACATCCCACGTATCTATTTCCGAGAGTAACGGAGCATCTTCTGCAAGCATGATAAAATCGCCAACCTCTCCTTCCGACATATTCATATCATGGTCGTCCAACATTACGGCATCCATGCTGTCATCCAGCATTACGGCATCTGTACAGACGGCATCTACGCTGTTATCTATATCGGTTACGGTTACAAACTTAAAACTATCACTTCTCATGGCCTATCCCCGTTTTCTTTACGTACTCCGCAAAGGTAAATGTCGTATACCCTACGACTAATGTACGAACTTCATTATTTTCGTTTTCCTATACAATGTCCCATCCTTTGAATAACTAAAGTCTTTTATTGTACCACAAACGTGGTATATCCGGTTAATCGAGGCGGAGGCTTTTGTGAATACAGGGAGGCAATTCTTCGGGATAATGGGTAACGTATATCAAAGTCTTCCCATTCCGGCGGCAGAAGTCTTCGATGATGTCCGTCACCCTGTGCTTGTTCCCCGTATCCAGCCCATGCAACGGCTCATCAAGAATCAACAGGTCCGGATCTTTCACGAAAGCACGTGCTATCAAGAGCATCCGTTGTTCACCCGAGGAAAGGGTCAAGAATAGCCGTTCCTTGAGATCGCCGATGCCGAATGTTTCCATCCATTCTTTCGCTCCGGCCTCCTGTTGGCTGTTACATTTCCGGAAGAGACCGATAGAATCGAAATAACCTGACCCTACGATCTTCCATCCCGGCACGTTCTCATTATAATAAAGGTGAATTTCAGGAGATACAAACCCGATGCGTTCCTTGATTTCCCAGATGCTTTCCCCACTTCCCCGACGGCGGTCGAAAAGGTACAGCCGGTTTGCGTAAGCCTGCGGATGATCGGCATAGATTAGGCTCAGTAAAGTAGATTTTCCTGAGCCGTTAGCTCCCAGTAAAGCCCATTTCTCTCGATTCCGTACTTCCCAGTCTACGCCGTCAAGTATAGTCCGGTTTCCGTACTTCACCGTCACTTTCTCCATACGGAGTGTGATTTCATGTGTCCCCGCCGACTGTTTTTCGGGTATCCGGAAGGAAGATCTTGCAGGGAATAGCTTCCGGTGTAAGTCTTCGTCTTCCAGGAAAACTTTCCGAAGGAGCGGCGGCAGGCATCGCCGTTCGCATACCGGCAGTACGTGCGTCACCATATCAGGTATTTCCTCTATTGAGGGAAGTAATAAGACTGTCTGTAACCCGTATACGGCCGTCATTTCCTGAAGTAACTCAAATAGGGTCGCACGTCCTTCCGCATCAAGTCCAATGAATGGATTATCCAGCACCAACAATTTAGGATGGTCTAACAACGCCCTGACGATTAGGAAACGCCGTAGCTCTCCTCCCGAAAGGCAGGCGATCTTTTTAGAGAGTAACGGCTGTACTCCTAAGCGGTGCAACAATTCTCGGTCGGAAGAAGTCAGTTCACCGTTTTCCGGAAGCATTCCTTCCGCCGTCGGCATGTCATCTGTTTCGGAAGTATGCCATCGTTGCTGGTAAAAGGCGTTACGGCAGTCGGTTAATGAGTAGATGTCTTTGAAAGAGATACAGCGTACTGTCCCTGTGACCGATTGTTCCCAGACGATCTCCCCGTACAGGAGCCGTATCCGTCCTTGCAACATTTCGGCCAGCAAAGTTTTTCCCGCACCGTTTGCTCCGACGATAGCCCATTGTTCTCCTTCCCTGATAGTCCAGTCGACCGGATCTGCCAGTCGCAGATCCGGCGTCGCAGCCATCACTTTGCACATCTTCATCCGTACTCTTTCCATATTGGCGCAAGGTAAGGCAAAAAAGAGAGTGCGGGGGATTGGTTACCTTCGCGGTCGGAAGAAAAGGGTGATTTCAGCTTTGAGTGTTATGAGTGAAAGGAGATGATAAATATATTGATCGCAGATACTTCGCCCATCGTGCGGATGGGATTGGCAACGATATTGCAGGAAATATTCGCCGCCGGTTTGCACATTATTTTTGTAGGGAGTGGGGATGACTTTTCCATAAACCTCCGGAAGGAGCAGTTGTCGTTGGTATTCGTCAATCCTTCGTTTGTAGGACGTCAATCCGTAAAGAAGCTGAAAGAGGAATGGGGTTCTCCCGCTGTGCTGGCGATCGTTTATCAGGTACACGAACCTTACCTTCTCTATGGTTACGACACTTTTCTGAGTATCTATGACGGGAAGGAAGAGATACGGAACAAGGTGAAAAAGTATTGCAAGAAGGTTATTTTTGAAAAGGAAAATTTGCCGGAACAAGTACAGGACAACCGTCAACCGCTCACTCAGCGTGAAGAGGAAGTCATCGCTTGTATCGCTAAAGGGATGACCACACGTCAGATTGCACAAGAACTTTTCCTTTCAGAACTTACTATCTATACCCATCGGCGCAATATTGCCGATAAACTCAAGATACATTCCATCAGTGGCTTGACGGCCTACGCCATCATGAACAGGCTCGTTGATATTGGCGAAATCAAAGGCTGACCTCTTCCAGCAGCAAGGAAAATCTCTCGGCCTGTTCTTTTCGGGAATAACGTTGTAGTATGCAGGGAGGCACCGTCACTGAAGTTTGCCCCTTGTCCTGCCAAAGGGCGTACTGCTGTTTAAGGAAATCACAGACTTCTTCCAACGTACTTGCTGCCAAGCCTGCTTGAGCCTCTTTCAGGGCTGCTGCCAGGCAATCTTCGTCGCTACGAACGCAGAGGATAGGTTTACCGACGGCGAGGTATTCGAAAAACTTCGTGGTCATGATCCCATGCGTCCCGCTGTCGGACGACAAGTTGGTCAGCAGCAGCAATACGGAACTACCGTTCAGGAGGCGGGGCACTTCCGCAGCAGGCACAAAGCTGTTGATGTCCATATAAACCTCAACCCCTTCCTTAGAGGCTTCCTGTTCCACCACTCGACGAGAGGCCTCGTCTACATACCATTGCACCCTGCATCTTTCTGGGGTAAGGAATCCCTCGTCCGTCAACTTTCGCAGGGCTTGCATCAATAGAGCAGGGTTATTCACGGCGGTACTCAAAAGTCGTCCGGTGTAGGTGATCAGGAAACGGCGGGAAGGGATCGTTTGGGGATAGAACAGTTCAGGGTCATAGCCATTGTAGATAAGTTCCGTGCGGTGATTGTAACGGGAGAGTGTTTCCACATGCCATGGAGAGACGGTAGTGACTGCTGCTGCCTGCCGCAAGGCTTTGTTACGGCGCCGGAGATGCATTTTCCGGAAGCTTTTCAACACGGCTTGCCGGATCAGAGGGGGCATCTTTAACTTATGTTCGGTATATTCTCCTTTTTCTTGGGGACATTGTTCGAGAATATCCCTCAGGTCGGCGATCATCGGCAGGTTGTATTGTTGCGCTATCCGTGAGGCTGCTACCAGGGGGAAGGAACGGAAGGTACTACATAGGAGGGCATCGAAATGTTGGGCGCGGCATACTTTTTTTACTTCATGGTACATTTTTAGGTCTTTGTATCCCACCAACACATCGGCTGCGAAAGTGAGCAACCACCGGATATTCCGTAGCCATTGGGGGCATTGGGGATAGAAGTTGACCCATCTGGTTTCCACAAAGCGGGGTGGGAAGGGTGCGGTATATTCATCGGACGTATTTTCTGCCACTACCGTAGCTTCCCAGCCGTAGAGAGGGAGATATTTGCAGAGAAAACCCATTCGAGGGCCGAAGGCGGGTGGAAAAACGTCGCAGAGGATTAACACTCGCTTCATAGGGCGATTTTATCAACTCTCCTGCGATGCCTGCCTTCTTCAAACTCGGTGGTCAGGAAGACGGATAACACCTTCATGGCCGTTTCTTCGGGGATGAAGCGTCCGGGAAGCACCAAGATGTTGGCATCGTTGTGTGCTCTGGAAAGATGCGCCACGGCAGATTCCCAACACAGGGCGGCGCGGATGCCTTGATGCTTGTTGAGGGTCATGGCTATACCGTTGCCGGTACCGCAAACGGCGATGCCGAGGTGCACCTCTCCACTTTCGACGGCTTTTGCTAAAGGATGTGCAAAATCGGGGTAGTCACAAGCTTCGGGGCTGTAGGCTCCAAAATCTTTATAGGGGATATTTTCCTGGTCAAGCCGGATACGTACGCATTCTTTCATGAGGAAGCCCGCGTGATCACTACATAAACCTATAGTTGTCGACATAACGGATGGCAGTGGATTTTAGACGGCAAATGTACCGCCTAACATTAATAATACCTATACTTGTCCGGCAACGGTTTAATTTATTCTTCATTTCTTTATTACTTGGACGGCGACCAGGCGGTCATACTTTTCTCCAAAGGGGCGGTAGTAGACATATATTGAATATTCGTTTTCCGTTTGGTGGAAGTCGCCTTCTATGGGGGCGGTTAAGGCGTAGTCGTTTCCCCAGGGCAGATATAGGTATTCATAATTATACTGTCCTTGCTTCAAAAGCAGATACTGTTCGTAACAGCCCTGTTCCGTATCATAATGCATCTTGTTCGTTTCGTTAAAAGCATAGCCGGAGAAGCTCCCTGAGAGATAGACATCGCCCGCTGTCAGCAGAGGCGAAGCTAATCTGAAATGCACGAAGAAATAATCCGCCTCCACCGAAGGAAAGCGGCAAGAAAGGCAGTTAATCAAGAAACTGCCATTCATATCTCTGTCATACAGGTAGACCTGGCGAGGCTTATCTTTTGTTAGCGTAACATGGTAAAGCCCTTCGAACAATCCGATTGCCTCCACTCTCATTCCCTGTCCTCGGGGAGTGAGGAACTCACAGCGGCGGAACTCATTACCTGCTGTAAAGACCAATTCCCGCAGATTGACGTAATCAAAGCGATTATTAGCTATAGCGGAGGGTTTTACATTTCTTACGGCATTATCACGACGTCCGTTCTTATACACTGTTACTTGCAGGGCTTTTTCCATCACTCCCTGACCCAGTTTGCCGGTTGTAATAGAAAAATCCAGTTGCTGGCTACCGGAGTAAGTGTCTTTCAAAGTATTTCCTGTTACACTTCCTGTGATGGCTACGCCGTCTTCGCAGAGGCAGAAGCAACATGTGGCGAGCCATTCTCCTGTTTCTCTGAAAAACTGCACGGCGTAATTTCCCGACACTTGTAGCTCTACGTCTTCGCCGGGCAACGATAAGCTATAATGTGTATACGATACCGTTGTTCCTTTCCCACTTTCCATCTCCGTAACAACCAAATCCTGAAAACCTCGCATGTATTCCCACTCCATCAGTTGGGATTGCTCCCAGTTTTCGTCGCAATGCACGATTCGGTAAGTCACCCTCTCCCATCCTCCTCTTGATATTCCTCCCCATCCTTCTATCAGATCGAACTCCACTACTACATGTCCCCTTTCCTCTATCCAGGATATGGCCCCTCCCTTACCATTACCGTTTACTTCTAAGGAACCAACGCCTTCATTCCATGCCGTCACGAATCTCTCCCTACCGGCGACGGACATCACCGTTACCGCCCATAATCCTATTGCTACAATGAATAGTTTCTTCATTTACCTGACTATTATCTCATCAATTACCTGTTCGCCTACTGCTGCGTTCACCCGCTCTGTCAACGATGCCCTTTGCATCACCAACTCGCTCCGCAATGCCGACGATGTCACCGACATGTATACCTTACGTTCCCGCAGGTACATTCCCTGTACATAAACAACCTTCGCCCCAAGTAATTCCTGCAAGGCTTCCGTTACAGCGGTTTGCTGCAACTTCTCGCGCAATTTCCGGCAATCGTCGGCAGATAGAAACTCCTTTAAGGCTTCTCCAAGGAGTTGAACATTGCTTTTTCTCATATACTTTCTATTATGGGCAAATATGGGGAAATTCCGACGAATTCCGTCCTGTCTCTATTTCCTTTCATATTGCTACTTTATACAATAAATATAGTATATTTGTATGGTAGTGTGGGTAAAATTCTTTCTTTTTTCTTATTCGATAGAAAAAAAGTTTTTTCTTTGTGGCGTATTGCAATACAACAAGTAACTTAAATGTTTCATCAAACAAACGCACAAAATGAAAAGAGCTTTATCGTTATTAAGCGCATCGGCGGCAGTGCTGCTGAGTGTGGTGCCGGTAGAGGCACAAGAGAAAGTATTCCCTAACGGGAAGGTGCTAGTAGGGCCGAATCTCTTTAGTACAGATTCGTCGTCCTTGTCTTCGCTGCAAATTAATACCAAGACTTCGTGGGGTTCACCGTCGCGTTTATCCTTTGGTCAGACGGTATACCAATTCTTGGATGTTTTTGTAGGAGAATATGATAATGGTTTGACTTATCGGTCTTACAAGCTACACTTACATGGTTATATGGGTACTGTATTTACCGAAGGATTCTCGTCATCTATTACTTCTCTAACTAAGGTGGCTGAAAATGTGTACAATGGTGATTTCATATTTTAGATTTTCATCGGTTTGGCATAACCGATTGAAGAATAAACTTTTAGTCGAGTTTTCGGATTATTGAGGTAACGAGTTAGTAACCGTGCGTATTTCAGCGAATTGCGGTACAATACTGTCAAATAACTCACGCCAAAAGTAAGCAATATTTTTGAAACAACACGCATATTTTTTCTCTTTCTTTATCTGATAAACACCCCTCTTATGGAAAGAGCGAATAAGGCAACACTTTTGCGGAAAATACTACCCGGAGCGTAGCGCAGGTGTGGAGATTTTCCGTAAAACCCGCAGGGCTTGGTGTTGACGTTTCGCTTTTGGAATATACCTTTGTGTTCAGATAACATAGAAGATTAGTTCATTATGCTTAGTAATATCAAAAAATAGGCAGGGTTTCATTGGAACTGCGAAGCTGCCCAAATATTGCCTACATATTTATCAATGAACAGTAGGAAATGTTCAGTTAGTAAATATCATTTACAATCATATCTAACCTCTTGCCAAGTTGTGATTTAAGTATAACTAATAGAGAGTGAAGTTTATAAACACCTATATTAGATAAGGATTTACTAATGTTTAATAGATTATTGAAGTCAGATATTTCAACGTCGTTCATGAATAGTTTTATCACTTGGGTCTTTGTATCTTCCTTAAATCTCGGGAAAGGAATATTTAAAAACTGATTTAGCTTTATTTCTTTCATTTTGGATCCTACGCAGATTGAAGAACAATATTTCCTCATAATCTGGCTATTCATAAAGCATGTCATAAAGATTAGATCGTTATTCTCATACCCAGTTACTCTATATATGCCTTGATTGTGATGACCTTTCCCATGTTCTGCAATATCATAGAATGTTGCTATTCCTACATATTCTCCAACTCCACCTCTTGATGTTCTATTGATAAGAAGCATTGCATTTTCATTAATATTGTTCTTTGTAAGCATGTTGATACGCTCGTCTATTAATATATAGCCAACATCAGAACAATTTGTGGGTGTCATCCATCGATATTTTAAAGTTTCTTCATTGCCAATATGTCTAACTAAAGGAGTATTGCCACTTTTTAATTTTGATGATTCGATATAATAATATCCAAGACGATAATTTTTTATGGCAAAATCTATTCTTTGAAATTGCTCTGAATACATTCCTGTATCTAACCGTCTATTCTGAATGGTGTCATTATAAGTGGGATATTGGTATTTAAATATCGAGTCTGATTGCCCTGCAAATAATTCTTCTTCAATTAAATTATTTATTTTTGCATATTTATTTAGAATTTCAATCTCACAATCAATAATGAGTTGCATTAACGATTCTACATGTTTCGTTGTTTCTTCTATATTTTTGTTTGGTAGAGGGATCTTACAATCTAAAAATTTTGTACCCGCATGCCTGATTGTAACCCCTTTGGGCACAATGCCATCTAATTGTTCTCTAAAAAACTTATGCTTTAAAAATGCCAATAAATAGAGTTTATTAGTAACTATGGGCAATTTGTATAATGCGCCGGAAAGCATATGATTAGGATAGTCTTTATCTAATATAATAACCTCTCCAATATTACTATCTTTTGATATGATAATATCTCCTGTCCGTAGATTATGATTAATGAAAGATGCTGGATGAATACTCTCTACGCTTTCATTAGAAAAAAGGGGTAAATATGTATGAGATTGAAGTGCTTTAGTCTTAATGAAATATTTTGAAGAACCTTTCACGTAATTTATTGAGCCCACTTCTGTTCCTAAATCAGTACGAAGTAAATCTCTGCTCAAGAAATCTCGTACAGTTTTTGTATTGGAATTAGGAGCAATGAATATTCTATGCATCGAAGGAGATAATTGAAATTTCCCATCAATCACATTTTGATATTTTGTTGTAATGAATGATGACATAGTCGCTTATTTTTCTTTAATAAATAAGTCTTTCAAAGTTTCTTCTTGGCTTAAGCACCAAGCCTTAAAATCTCGCACTGTATCATTAAAATCTTCATCTAATACGGGTTGGCCTTCTTCATCTATTTCAATGTCGAGTGTCTCGATGTTCCTTTTGTAAATCGGGTCGAATCGCTTTACTCTATCATCTGTGCTGACTTTATAGCCGACATTTGTAATGTCTTTCATGAAAATTTGATAGTTTTGTTTGATCATTTTTTCAAGCTCTTTAGGTTTGGGCTTATAAGCAACAATAATAGTCGTTATGACTCCTGTTTCGGCAAATACATTGGCAGGCATATCAAAACAAGCAACAATTCTCATTTTAGATAATAACCATTCACGAGCCTTCTCAAATTCATCAATTGATGCTATTGAATTGGAAATAACAATACCCATACGTCCATTGTCCTTTAATATGCGGTAGGCATTTTCTAAAAAAACGAGCCCCAAATCAATCCCATTACCTCCTCTTGCAACATCCCACAATTCATACATTTCAATAATATCCCTATCATGCTGAGAGGCAGGAATGTACTTACGGCCCTTGCCAAATGGAGGATTAGTTAGTACGACATCAAATTTTTTAAGTTTTGTGCCATCTCTCCAATTATCCCAGTTCCCGTTTTTATGCAATTTGGGATTTAATTCAACCAAGTTGTCACGGTCACCAAATTTCCAAACAATAGAGCCTTTGTCCGGCTTGTATTTTAAGATTGAGTTACCATCTCCATTCAATAACATATTCAATTGAGCTAACATGATCATCTGCTCATCGTTATCTAACCCATAGATATTTTTATCATCTAATTTTGAATGAGAATTAACATATGCTACCGATAGAAAATCAGCAATCCCTGCTGTTGGGTCAATTACTCTTTCATCATTACGGGGATTTACAATACGAACAAGAAAATCAATCAAAGGAATAGGAGTTACAAATTGCCCTTTATCCGCTTTTGAAAATTCACTTGCAAACTTATAAAATACGATCTGGTATAAATCAGTTTTATGTGATTTTACAAAGCTATAGTCCTGGAACTGCTCAACGATTTCGGCAATAGTCCTGACATGCTCTTCTTTTTCCCATGTTATCGTCTGTGTATCAACTCTATTTAATATAAAATGATATTCTTGGGAAGCCTCATTATATAGAGCTCTCATTCTATCTACAAATGATATAATTTTATCGTCCGAAAGATTAATATAATTACGTTCCTCCGGAGTAACAAAAAAAAGGAGATCTAATTTTGCCTTTTCTTCGTCCGATTTGTAGAACTCTAAATAAGCGTAATTTTTTTGACTGCGTTTTTCATCAAATATTTTTAAAGCTAATATCTGAATTAATATTTCATATCCTCGTTGATTCTTCAGGCTCACTTTATCCATTGTTTTTAGGATATTGGAGATGCCATCTGATAATTGAGAACTATATGCGCCCGTAATAATCTCTAACTCATTAATAGTGCGCTTGCTTCGATCAATGGGAGGATTATATATCCGTTGCTTTAATTGCTCGAAAAAAGGAATTTTGTAATAGCCATCAGTAAGATGGATAGATAAGTCTTTTGTGCTACTCTGCTCTTTTTTAAGGTTATATCCATCATCTAATCTTAAAAAATAGTTGCCTTGTTTCTTAAACAGAAAGAGCCTTTCTGTATCATATAGTATCCCTAAACAGAACTCGTTTTCGCTTTCTTTGAGAGCAGGTTTTAATTGCTGATTCCATACGGCCTCTGTATTTTTCCCATTTTCTTTTTTGAACTCAATAACAGCGATTAAATGTTTACGAAGCCAATCTAAAGAACTTTGATCTTTTGATGTATGAAACTTTGTGTAATGGTCGATCCAATCTTTATCATCAAATATAGCTCCATCAAACCTAATAGGATCGGAACTGATATTCCCTTTTGGAAATTGAATTTCTGCACCCATATAATCTTTTCCATACATTCCCGAATGTATAAGTGAATAGAAAAACTGCCATTTGTAAAACTCCTCATTTGGATATCCAGACTTGTTTTTTATTTGCTTTTTTAATCCATATGATAGGTGTATCGGCAAGAAGCAATCTATTTCAGCAACACTCTGATAAGTAGAGTTATACTCGTTTTTGCATTCGCTAAATGTTTTCATGCTCTCTAATTTAATTATTCTTGGGAACAAAGATAATTATTATTTCCATAACAGTCCACGAAAGTCTAAAAAATATTTATTAAATTATGTATTTCGATATTCTACGTTTAATACAGCCAATTAATTATCTTTTAATGCCGTGCTTTTGCCTTTTTATGGCTTTTGGTATGGGTTTATACCCCTCTCCCCTTATTCTGTTTCGGTGGAGCGGGTTTGATATGGGGTCTAACGGTCTGTTTGACCTCTTGGAATTTCTGTTTGAACCAATCGATGATGTTTTGCCCGTCGATGTTCAGGCGGAGTCTGTGTATGTCGCCTTTCTCCTTAAATAGCTGCAATTTGGCGTCCTGCACCGCAAAATCCCGGTCATGTTCGGTCGAATGGAGTTTGCCATTAACTGTTATTGGTTCGCCCTTAAATAGCTGTTTAATGGTGTCTACCGCCAACCCAATGCCCTTGCATAGCTGCGCTATCCGCAAGCGTTCATTTAATTGCGGAAATACACTAAACAACAGGTTTATATCTTCCTGCGCTTTGTACGGCTCGTACTCCTGTTTGAGTTGTTGCAGGCGGGATTCAATACCGGAAATCTCTTTCTCCTTATTCCGGACGTAATCGTGCATATCGAGAAACTTATCCCGCGCTTCGTCCTTACGGTCGTACAGGTCGCGGACGCTGTCATATACCTCTTGTTTTTGGTCTTGGAGTTGTTCTATATCTTCTTTAAGGTCTTCGTTCTTGGCATATAAATCACGATAGTATTGCGGAGTGGAGATATGGCGGGCATCCGAGCCTCTTATGCCTCGCTGTAGGCCGTATTTATTCATCGCTTCGCTGTAGCTGTCCTGAAAGTATTCCAGATTCTCGCGGGTCATAATATCGTCGGCGCATAGCCGGACGGTATCGTCGGGTTTCTTGCGATATTGCTTTTTATTGGGCTTGTCCTGTTCCTGTTTGTTCTCCTGCTCTTTCTTCTTTACGGCTTTTCTTCTTTCACCGGTAACGATGGGAACTACCGTTGCGTGGATATGGGGTGTTTTCTCGTCCAGATGCAGAACGGCTGATACGACGTTCTCTTTTCCGAACGTATCCTGCAACCATTTGATATTATCATCGCACCATTCGTCCAACTTTCCCGCTGCCTGTATGCGATGCATATCTTCAGGTGTGCCGGATAACATGACCTGTAACGCCCTGACTTGGTTATGGCTTATCTTGCGCTTTATCCCGGCGGTTTCGATACGGTGCTGTATGGCTTGGGTGCGGGTTTCGATACCGTCCGGGTATTCAATCAGGTTTTCATTCAGGGGTGTACGCTCTTTATCGGCGTTGGCGGGGCTGACCGTCCGTTCTATGTGGGCGGTCGTTCCGCTGTCGTTGCCTTTCGGCTTCTGTATATGTAAGACTGCAAAGCCCATTTTAAGGTAAATTTTAGGGTGAATAATTTGCCGTGATTACCGCTTTCAGCGGTGCGGTCTTTGACCGCTTCGGGGGTGTCCAGAGGGGTTTACCCTTTGGCTTATTGGGGCATTTTTAGCAGTAGTGAAACGGATGCGTTAAGAAAATGCCCTAATAAGCTACGGCTTTTTGAAAAGCCCTCTCGGACAGGTCGCGGATAAACTCCGATAGTAGCCCTTGTTCGGGTTAGATAGCTTCGCAAATATTCTTCTCCATACCCTCTAACTTTTGCGAAAGGGATTCCATATCCCGGCTTATCTTCTGGTTGGTTATACGGGCGTATATCTGCGTTGTCTTTATGTTCGTGTGTCCGAGAATACGGCTCACGGTTTCAATGGGTACGCCGTGCGATAACAAAATTGTGGTAGCCGCCGAGTGTCTCGAAACATGGTAGGTCAGCCGTGTTTTAATACCGCACTGTTTGCCTATCTTTTTGAGTTTCTCGTTGCAACAGCTATTGCTCGGAACAGGGAATACACGGTTATCCCCCGTAAAGCCTTTGTATTTATCTATTATCCGTTTGGGAACATCTAACAGCCGGATATTGGAATCGGTGTTGGTCTTTCGTCTGCGGGTGATGATCCATAGATTACTGTCAAAGAATGTTTGCAGGTTATCGGTGGTAAGGTTCTTTACATCCGCATACGACAATCCGGTGAAAACAGAAAAAACGAAGAGGTCACGCACCAGTTCGTATGTTTTGTTTTTCATCGGGGCTTCTATTAGCGTTTGGATTTCTTCTTCTGTAAGATAGCCTCTATCCACGCTCTCGGGGCTGTTGATATATCCCGCAAAGGGGTTGGACGGCAATAACCCTGTATTGCGGGCAATGGAGATAATATGCTTCAATACAATCATATATCCCCATACGGTATTGGTACGGCATTTCTTCTCTTCCCGCAGGAAGTATTCGAAATCGTTGATAAACGTCAGGTTTAACTCTTTCAGCGGTATATCTTCCCTGTGATAAGTAGAGGGAAGAAACTCCCGTATGTGCTTGCATACGGTACGGTATCGGACGAAAGTACCCTGCCCGGCTATAACCTACTTTCTTCTCAAACTCGGCGTTGTGCTGTTCGAATAGCTTTAGAAGTGTTTCCTGTTTTACTCCGATGCCGAGATAGGCGTTTTTTAACTTGGTGGCGGTAACATAACCGTCCGTCTGCATCAGCTCCTGATAACGGCGGTTTACATCCACGCGGATTCTATCAATGGCGACATTGATTTTGTGCGCTTCGGCACTCTTTCCCGCTGCGCGGTTGTTCTTCACATCCCACAAACGGAGCGGGATATCCATTTTACAGCTGAATTGTTTAACTTCGCCGTCTACTGTAATACGGCACATCAAAGGCAGGTTTCCGTTTGGTTTCTCACTGCCTTTCTTCACATAAAATAAACAACTTAGCAGAAAGCAAGATTAAGCAGAGTGTAGCGAATTAGCTGAAAGAGCGTTCGTTACGCTCTGTTTTGCTTGGTATTGTAACAAGCGAAAAAACAGAATTAAGCAGAACACGGCAGGAGTTCCGTTACCATCCCGTTACTTGGTAATAAACGCAGATTTTCTGCTAACCGGTTTTTATTCAGTGGTTTGCGTAGTTTTGCATACCGTCCGGTAACTCAATGATAACTAATTTTGTAACCAGAAAAAACATTGAGTTATGAGGTCAACATTCAAAGTATTATTTTATAAACGTATACAGGCACCAAATATTAGTATCGGAGTGAGTGAACTTCGTGAAGCAGAACAGGAGTTATCAGATCCCTTATCTCGTCTAAGTACGGTCAAAGGTGTCAGCTATAAGACGCCTTACCAACCTATTTCTACTGCTGATTTACCTCCGGAACGGATAACGGTTGTCGAACAGGCGAACAGCAAACGACAAGCTGAAGCAGAGCTGGTAAAATATGGCTTTGACGTGGAAAGTTTGGAAAAGTCTTTTCCTGAACTGGTGAGCGTGAATGAAGATGGTAGCAAGGCTGTAGATTACGCAGGCCTGTCGGTAATACTCTTAGAAAGTATAAAACAATTGAGTGCGGACGTGGCAGCCATAAAATCTGTTTTCTCCTATTCGAATGGGAGTATTGCTATAGGAAAGGTACCTGAACCTACACCGGAGGAAATCGCAGCCAGGGAGGCAGAGTATCAGGCAAGAAAAGCCGCCGAAAAGGCACTTGCAGAGGCAGAGGCTAAAGCTGCCGCCGAAAAGGAAAAAGCTGAAGCCGAACCGGCCACTACCGAGAAAGTGAAAGCGGAAACCTCTACTGCAGAGTTTAAGGTACAGGTGATAAAAGACCTTACAGTACGTCTTAGTGCAGGTAAGCTGACGAAAGAAGAAGCTATAGCCATACTCAATGAGGTTGCGCCTCTCTACAATCTCACGGAAGAAGACAAGAAAAGTATCCTCACAGCAGTGTTTAAGTGATGAAAAGAATTGTTGTACTGTTGGGCGTTTGCTTACTGTTCGTAAGTAGTGCGCGGTCTCAACTGGGGGCTACATTCAATTCGCCGATCACCATTGGTGTGGGGGAACTGTTCGCTGCCGGTAACATTCTGATCACTCCCACAGGTGATGTTCAGGTGTACGGTACGCTGACCTCAAGTACCACGTTGGTGATACAGAGTGGCGGGAAACTGACGGTGTATTCTGGAGCTACGGTCGCGTCGCAGACATTGGATGTAGAGTTAGGAGGTTACAAGGACGTGCAGTTGGGCGCTAACTTCTCCGTATCCGGAAACAACGTGTCCGATCCGGAAAAAGGAGATGTTGAGTCGGCGGATTTACGGAAAGGACTTCTATCGGTAGAGACCGTACTTGTGACAGACAAGGTATACGGGGTGCAGGGCGCTATCCGTGTTGAATTCGATTCGAAAAAAGAGGTAGGCATCTATACTCCGGCGGGGACCTTTGTGCAACAAGTAACCGTGAAGGGCGTGAAGGAGATCCCTCTCTCTGCGGGATTGTATATCGTGAAAGCAGGAACCGTTTCCCATAAGGTTGTCGTGCACTAATTGACTCGTGAGAGTTGCTTCCCGGACAGAGGGGCTGTCGGCATATAGTCCGGCCGCCCTTCTTTTTTTACATTTGCACCACATTCCGCTTATGTAAATAGAGAAGACTATGATACTTTCCTACAATTGGCTGAAAGAACTCCTCCCCACCGAATTGCCCCCTCAAGAGGTCGCTGCCGCTTTGACTTCCCTCGGTCTCGAAACGGACCACATACAAGAATTCCAATTTATACGAGGAGGACTGGAAGGGTTGATTGTAGCCGAAGTGCTGACCTGTGAGCCTCACCCTAATTCGGACCATCTGCATGTGACGAGAGTGAACACTGGGAACGAAGAATTGCAGATCGTTTGCGGAGCCCCCAATGTCGCCGCAGGACAAAAAGTTATCGTCGCCCTCATAGGCACAACCCTCTATCAGGGCGATCAATCCTTCACCATCAAACGATCCCGGATTCGCGGGATAGAATCTCAGGGAATGATCTGTGCGGAAGATGAAATTGGAATAGGAGAGAATCACGAAGGGATCATCGTCCTGCCTGACGTAGTACCGCTGGGCACGCCTGCAAAGGAATATTATCATCTCCAAAGCGACTATGTCCTGGAAGTAGACGTGACTCCCAACCGTGTAGATGCCACCTCTCACTTCGGGGTGGCACGCGACCTCTCAACCCTCCTCAAGCGTAACGGCATAAGGGTACAACTCCAAAGGCCCTCCGTAGACGCCTTCTCCATTGACGACAAATCAGCACAAGCAGTTAAAGTCCGTGTGGAAGATACACAGGGATGCCTCCGCTATTCCGGTGTCACCCTTCGCGGAGTTAAAGTAGCGGAAAGCCCGGTATGGTTGCAGCGTCGCCTCAAAGCAATAGGCCTCAGGCCAATCAACAATATCGTTGACGTCACTAACTACGTTCTTCACGAAATAGGCCAACCCCTCCACGCCTTTGACCTCAATAAAATACAGGGAGGCGAAGTGATCGTTAAGACGATGGAAGACGGAACACCCTTCGTAACCCTCGACGGAGTGGAACGAATATTAACGAAAGAAGACCTTATGATCTGTAACACGAAAGCTCCAATGTGTATAGCCGGTGTTTTCGGCGGAATAGAGTCGGGAGTGACAGAGAAAACGACAGATGTGTTCTTAGAATCGGCAACCTTTGATCCGATACGGGTACGTAAAACAGCGCGCCGGTTAGGCCTCAATACAGATGCATCCTTCCGTTATGAACGAGGTTTAGATGCCAATGCAACCTTGTATGCCCTTAAACGCGCTGCACTGCTGATCAAAGAACTTGCGGGCGGTAGGATAACAGGAGAGATAGAGGATGTGTATCCGAAGGTAATAGAACCTTATTGCGTAGCGTTGTCCTACAAAAAAATAAATACTTTAATAGGCCAAGAAATCCCTAAAGAAACGGTGAAGACGATACTGGATAGCTTGGAGATAGAAGTGAAAAAAGAAACGGAGGAAGAATTGACGCTTGACGTGCCGACGTATCGAATAGACGTGCAGCGTGACGTGGATGTGATCGAAGAGATTCTCCGCGTCTACGGGTACAATCATATCCAAACCGATACTACTCCAACTTCAACGCTAAGCTACCGGACAGTAGCCGATCGAAGTCACGATATGCAAACGCTTATCTCCGAACAGTTGTGTGGTAGCGGGTTTCACGAGATTATGAATAACTCCTTGTCCCGAGCTATTTACTATGAAGGACTGACTACCTATCCAGCCGACCGGTGCGTGATGTTAAAGAATCCGCTTTCAGCTGACTTGAACGTGATGCGCCAAACATTGTTGTTTGGAGGCCTGGAAAGCATAGACCATAACCTAAAACGGAAGAATGAAAGTATTCGTTTCTTTGAATTTGGACATTGCGCGGCGATTGAATCTCCGTCCCAAGACGATAAACAATTGCCTTTCAAGGAGGGGTTATGGTTAGGGTTATGGCTGTGCGGCCATAAGACGGCAAATAATTGGGCGCAAGCCGATGAAGAGACTTCTTTCTACGAACTGAAAGCTTATGTGGAAGGCATCTTGTCCCGCCTGGGAGTAAAGTATCGCTTGATTGTCCGTCCGGCAAATGATATCTACTCAGCCTCGTTGGATATAGCACATCCTTCAGGGAAATCGCTGGGATCACTGGGAATCGTGGATGCCGGATTATGCAAGATAGTCGACATTGAGGCGAAAGTGTATTACGCCGAATTGCAATGGGCGTCGTTGATGCAGGAGAAAGGGAAACAAAAGTTGACGATTGCCGATATTCCCCGTTATCCGGCCGTCAAACGAGATCTTTCTTTGCTGTTAGACAAACCTGTGCCTTTCGCCGACGTGGAAAAGATCGCTTACGAAAGCGAACGTAAACTGCTTAGAGATGTCCACCTCTTTGATGTCTATGAAGGGAAGAGCCTCCCCGAAGGCAAGAAATCTTACGCTGTCAGTTTTTACCTGCAAGACGAAAATCGAACGCTTGACGATCGGCAAATAGAGGCTGTGATGAGAAAAATATGCAATAGGCTCGAAGAAAAGTTGGCCGCTCAGTTACGTTGAACCAAACGGTGAGCGATGGCGCAGGCTTGTTGCAGGATGACGTCCTCACCGTCTATCTTTCCGTTTACCATCAATATCTTTCCGTCGCAAATCACAGTATCAATACAACTGCCGTTAGCTGCATAGACAAGGTTGGAGACGAAATTGAAGTCCGGCACAAAGGCTGTGCTGCACAAATTCACGAGACAAAGATCGGCTAAGTAACCTTCGGCAATGCATCCCTTCTTCAGTCCTGTTATTTCAGCACCGGCAGTCGTAGCGGCGTGGAATACTTCATCGGCAGAGACTGCCTCGGGGTCATTACGCCAAGCCTTGCCTATGAGGGCCGCCAACTTCATAGCTTCAATCATATCCAGGTTATTGGACGAGGCACATCCGTCGGTACCCAGCCCCACCGTAATACCAGCCTTGCGCATTTCGGTGAATTTGAAACGGTATCCTGACGCCAGCTTCATGTTAGAGGCCGGGTTATGCGCTACCTTAACACCATTGTCAGCCAGCAGGGTGATCTCTTCATCGTCTACATAGAGTGCATGCGCAAGAAGCAATCGAGGGGACAAAACACCCAAACGGTGCAGGTAACGGACGGGAGATAGACCGAATTGCCGGATAGAATTGGTTACCTCATGGGGCGTCTCAGCCAAATGGAGCTGGATGAGGCAGTCGTTTTCGTGTGCAAAACGATTTATCCATTGCAACATCTCTCCGGATACGGTGTAAATGGCATGGGGTCCAAGTGAGAAACGGATGTGTGTGCCGAAAGTAGGCCAAGTCTCCAACCGCCTCTGCGTTTCCATCCGGACTTCCTTAGCTATTTCGGGAGAGAAACGGTCGAAACAGACACCGGAAACAAAGGCGCGCAAGCCCATTTCTTTTGCTGCTAATGCCGTCGCTTCAGGTTTATGGTACATATCGAAGAAAGTAGTCGTCCCGCTCCGTATCATTTCCAGGCACGCCAACTTGGCGCCCCAATAGATATCTTCATCGGTCATCCTCGCTTCGTTAGGCCAGATCCTTTTCTCTAACCAAGCATTCAAAGTCATATCGTCGGCAAAACCTCGAAAGAGGGTCATGGCAGCGTGGGTATGGGTATTGACAAAACCGGGAAGGACGGCTTTTCCTTGTCCGTCAAGATAACAGTCGGCTTTCAGAGGAACGGCTTCGGCGGCGGGGATGATGTAGCGGATAGATGTTCCCTCTATATAAATATCCGAAGGAACACCGTTCAATTGCACGTGTTTAATAAGTATGGTTTGCATGTGGCAAGATATGAAACCCCGACGCACTCTTGTCTAATTGCACGCCGGGGTCTGTTAAACGAACAAAGGAAAAGGCAAACAGCTTATTCGTCCAAAAAATCGCCTTCTATTTCCTCATCTTCTTCCGATTCTTCTTCCATTTCTCCCATTTCTTCATGGACGGGGATATCCCTCTTGATATCCTGACGCAGGGAGATCATCGTTTCGGTGGTAGTCACGCCGGGAACTTCCTGTATACGTGAATTGATGAGTTCCATGAGGTGATCGTTATCACGAGCATAAAGCTTAACGAGCAACGTATACGGTCCTGTGGTATAGTGACATTCCACTATTTCCGGTATTTTTCCAAGTTCCGGAATCACATCCCTGTACAAAGATCCCCGTTCAAGTTTAATACCGACGTAAGTGCAGGATTTGTAGCCCAAAGCCTCCGGATTGACATGGTAACCCGACCCTGTAACGGCTTTAGCGTCTATCATCCGCAATACACGTTGATGGACGGCTGCACGAGATACACCGCACTCGTCTGCCACTTCTTTGAACGGCATCCGTGCGTTCCCTGTGATGATACGTAGAATTTTACGGTCTAACCTGTCAAGAGATCTTATTCCTTTCATTCCTTCACGATTTCGAGTAGTTCAACTTCAAACTTCAGTACACTGTTGGGCTTGATATTCTGCCCTGCACCGCGTTCGCCATAAGCAAGCTCGGAGGGGATCCAGAAAATATACTTTGACCCGACGGGCATAATTTGCAACCCTTCCGTCCAACCCTTGATGACCTGATTGACGCCGAAAGTAGCCGGTTCGCCCCTGTCTACGGAACTGTCAAATACCGTCCCGTCTATCAGCGTGCCGGTATAATGTACTTTAACGCGGTCGGATTCTGTCGGCTTGTTACCTGTTCCTTCGGTGATCACTTGATACTGTAAACCGCTTTCGGTGGTGATCACACCTGCCTTAGCCTTGTTTTCTTCCAGGAACTTCGTGCCTTCGCTTTTCGCTTTTTCGGCTTCATGCTCCTGAATGGCGGTAAAGTAAGCCTGCATGAAAGATTGAGCTTCTTCGACGGTCATCTGGAAGTGAGTAGAATCGCCATTAAGTGCCATGGAGAAAGCTTTCAGTAAAATTTCCGTACTCAAAGGATCACCCGGTACCGTAGAGAGGTTTTGGCGAAAACCGCCTCCGTTTAAAAGCCCAATCGCATAAGAGGCACTGTCGGCGCCTGTTTTCAGCACTACATGCCCTTTAGATTGGCAAGAAGAAGCAAAAAGACCTGTGGCCACACCGGCCGACATCAAAAGACAAACTACCTTTTTCATTTTTATTTATGTGTTAGGTGTAAAAATCCGTCTGTAATGAGGAAAAATGGTTAGAGGATACCTAATAGTTCCACTTCAAATACCAAAGTAGCGTGGGGCTTGATAAGCTCACCTGCTCCTTGTTCACCATAGGCCAGATGAGAAGGAATGAAAAGCCGCCACTTAGAACCGACGGACATCCGCTGCAAGGCTTCTACCCAACCTTTGATGACTTGTGAGACACCAAAGACAGCCGACTTGCCGCGATCTACGGAACTGTCGAATACCGTCCCGTCTATCAGCGTCCCGTGGTAGTGGCACTTCACATTATCTTTTACCGTCGGTATCGCTCCTGTTCCTTTCCGAAGCACTTCATATTGCAAGCCGCTCGGCAACTCCTGCACGCCAGCCTTATGTTTGTTGATACGAAGAAACTCTTCACCGGCCTTCCGATTCAAATCCGTCTGCTCCTGTTGCAAGCGGACGAAGAGGCTACTGACTACTTCCTTGGCTTCGTCGTAACTAATTTCGGGTTTCGACTCACTCAAGGCCTCTTTTACTCCCCGAATGAAATCTTCCGGATGCAGTTCCTTGATGCCGGAGTGCAGGAAATTGTTCCCTATACTTAACCCTAATGCGTAACTCACTTTGTCCATATCGGCATACCTGTCTTTTATCCTGAAAGAAAGTGGCAAATGTAAGTTCTTTTCTTTTTATCTATGTGCTAAATCACCGTTTTTCTTATCCCATTACACCACAGGTTAAAAACAATAACGAATTCCTAAACCGAGTGTATGTGGGAAAGGGCTGTCCGTATGTGCACTGAGAGGTTGTCCGGTGTCGAAATAATAGTTCAGCTTCTGTTCGACGTAACAGTGCCATTTACCGAACATACGGTAAGAAAGACCTGCCGTTGCCATCAAAGACCATTCAAAACCGGGAATGACGGTTTTGCGGGTAACGGTAGTTAGGCGGCTGCCGCAACGTGTAGTCAACCGTCGTACCTTTTGTAAACCTTTTTCTACTGTCCCTCCGACAGATAAATAAGCCGTCCATCTACCGGCTTTTAGTAAATCGCCGGACAAGTTGACAGGGATACCGAGGTAATAAAGCCTCGTTGCTCCTTCGGTCATCCCGAAGTGCGAATGGCGAAAGGAGTTCGACAGGAAAGTACAGGCCACACCTGTTCCCAGCGAGAAACATTTTGTAACCGGTATATGGGTCATGACGCTGAAGGATACGGGTACGTCGTAGTTTACTTCCTCATAGTCTTCCGCCCTACACTCATCGTTCGAGTGGGAACAATTTAGGAAACGCCGTTGTACTTTCCGCCTCCCCAGGCACTCGGCCGTTCTTTGAGCGGTTATTGGTAGAGGCCTTCCTATCCACAGTAATCCTACCGCCGCCAGCACCATCCACATTGGTAACATATTTGTTTTCATTGCCTTTACCCTCCTTTCTCTATAATAAGGACAAGGTAAAGGGGAAAAGGTTACATCAGGGATATCTTTTTTTTGAAGGTCGTCTGTGATGACGGAAAAAGAGCCGGGTGCCACGGAAAGTAATTTGGGAATCGGAGAATCAGTGCAGAGATTGAAGGATACGACGACGGAAAGCGATAAAGTCCGGATGATCACGGTCGGGAGGAGACGGGAGGTCTACGTCGAAAACCACACTTATCCGTCCTGGGCGGGCAGTGAAGATGGCAATACGATTACTGAGATAGATAGCTTCATCTACATCATGGGTCACAAGAACTATCGTTGTTCCCGTTTTTTCCCACACACGACGTAAAGCCTCTTGTAATTCCAGGCGAGTGAAGGCATCAAGAGCACCCAAGGGTTCATCCATGAGGAGCACTTTCGGTTCGTTGATAAGTGCCCGCGCAATAGCGACACGTTGTGCCATCCCGCCAGAGATTTCATGAGGATAAGCCCCTTTGAACCCTTCGAGACCAATAATATGGAGATATTCGGCAATGAGGTGTTGTTTTTCACGATAGATATGCCGAGCTTTCAGTCCCAGTGCAATATTTTCTTCGACGGTTTTCCAAGGAAAGAGTGCAGCCTGCTGAAAGACGTATCCTCGTTCATGACTGGGGCCATCAATAGGGGATCCTTCGAGGAGGAGCGTACCTGATTGAGGAACGTCAAGCCCCGCGATAAGTCTCAGTAGTGTCGTCTTGCCGCATCCGCTGGGGCCCACAAAAGAAATAAATTCACCCTTGCAGATAGTAAGATTGACGTCTTGCAGGGCCATCGTCTCGCGACCGGTCGTATCTGCATAAGTACGTCCAACGTGCCGCAGGCTGATGAGGGTATTGTCTTTGTCTGTCGTCATGAAGTCTTGACTATTCCCCGTTGCCAGCGGAGTACATGGTTTCGCACAGCAGACAGTAAGGCCAATATAAGCGAGAAGGCAATAGCCATGATGATAATGGAGGCATATACCTTATCGTAGGCCGACCACCCTTTTGCCCAGTTGATATACCAACCCAAACCCGCTTTTGCTCCCACCATCTCCGAGATCACCAGCGTGAGGAAAGACAGTCCCGTTGCAGTAGATACACCGGTGAAGATACTGGGAACGGCATTGGGGATAGCCACATGGACAAGCAGGTATGTCTCATTCGCTCCCAGTGTCTTTGCCACCTCGTAATATGTCTTCGGCGTAGATGATATTCCCGCAGCTACCATGAATGCGACAGAAAACCACGAAGCAATAGTGATTAGAAAGACACCCGTCGTAAAACTGTTGGGAAAGATCACAATAGCTATCGGCATCCATGCTACGGCAGGGATCACCCCCGTCAGCTTGACGAGAGGAAAGAGCCAGTAATTCCATTGCCTGTACCATCCGATGAGAATCCCTGTTGTCAATCCCAACGCTGTGCCTGTCACGAGACCAACAAAAAAGAGCCGCATCGAATAGGCTGTACTGATGAGCAAGACGGTATACTCGCGTGCCATCACGGCGATGATTTGTGCCGGTCCCGGAAAGAAAGGAATCCGGAGGATTCCGCTCTTGGTACTAAGCAGATCCCAACCTGTTAAGAACAGGCCAACGGCAAAGAGAAATTGTGATTGATGATAAAGCTTATCACGGAGTTGAGAAAGTTTCCCCGAGACGATCCAAAGAATGACCAACGTCACTATCCCTCCCAGTAATAACAGACGATAAGGTATCGTATTCACAACCTGTACATTCGGCACGAAAGTCGTCTCCGCCCATGCTATTATCAGTGACGCTACGGAGGCGAAGAACCACCCTTTGGAACGGGGTTTCCAGTAGAGAATATTGTGTCCGGCAACAGCCATAGCCTCTATTCAGTGACGGTGAATGGCAGAATGCGGCGTCCTCCTTTTCTCTTCTCCGAGTACATCGTAGTACATTTTCTCTACAAAATCATTTGCATCAATATCGGCCGGAATGAAACCTGTTTTTTTGAGTTCGTTGACGAAAAAGAAGGCATCTGATTTCGCCTGGTGATGTGTAGTTGCATCGTGATGCGCATGGTACTTGTAACTCTGGAGGAGGGCGGCGACAAACGTCGTATCATCGGCTGGGATATAACCCTTGTCTATACTGATGCGTGCAGCCTCTTCAGGGTAAGCCGCGATCCATTCCGCTGCCTTGCGGAAGGCGCGTACGAGAGCGGCGACACGTTCGGGATTTTCCTTGACTTGTTTGCCGGAGGCGAAAAGGAAACAACAATACTTGCCCGCAAACAAGGGATCAATACCGATGTCGCAAAGTACGGTATATCCCTTGCGTTCTGCTACGGTAGCGAACGGATCCCACAAGGCGACGGCATCCACTTCCTCTTTTTCGACTGCCAACTCCAGCTGATCTTTCGGGTAAGGTATCCACGATACTCCGCTGACAGGATCAATACCTACGTTGGCCAGCAGCACTGTCGTAACCGTCATCGGGGATCCTCCTATCTCATCTACTCCTATGCGTTTACCTGCAAGGTCTGAAGCCTTTTCTATCTTCGACCATGGCGGCGCCAACACTTTGATACAGCCTTGATGCAGTCCGTCGACGAGCTTGATATCAAGGCCTTCGTGGATAGAAGGGAAAAACTGGAAGTCACCGGTAGAAACAGGATATTTTCCGCTTGCCAGACCAGCCTTGTCGGTTTCGAACGTTCCGCTCACCAGCGTTACGTCCAATCCCTCCTCCGCAAAAAAACCTTTCTCTTTGGCTATGTAAGTAGGAGCGGCACAAGCACTTTCACTTAAGCCTTGTATCTCCACTTGCCCAAGCGGAAACTCGTCACTTATTCCCCTTCCCTGACTTGGATTGACACCACAACTTGCCAGAATAACGACTAACAGCGTCTCCGCAACGAAAACAACCTTCATGACGATTCTTTTTCCTTAGGTTAGTTACGTTGCGAAAGTATCCTTCCTGCACTATCCCCACAATCCCACAAACGAGGTATATTCTTTCAGCGAACGAGGAATTTTGTCATACCCGTCCCATTTCGGCGGATATAAATTCCGGGCAACGATGGCACGTTGTTACCCACAAACTGTCCGGTCAAGGTATAGTATGTAACCACTTCATTATCAACATTATCAACCGGAAATATGGCCTCAATAGCATCGGAGTTACCCACCACAGTGAAGGAGCGTGTGACGACCCCTGCCAGACCTTGTTCTCCATACGCATAGCAGGAGACAGTAGCGGAGCCTGACTTGATTGCGGCAACGACCCCCGCATTTACGCTGACAATATTAGTATTGGAAGACGACCATGAACGACTCGTTAAGGGATAAGGACCCCCGTCGTACGTTGCGGACACGGAGAGCGTAAGAGTTTGGTCAGGGTATAAGATAGTAGAAGATTGTCCCTCTATAAGGGCTGGTGCAATCTGGATGGTGAATACAGGAGGGACGGGAACCTCGGGGACTTCAGGAACCTCGGGGACTTCAGAAACTAGGATAAACCGTGTAAGAGTAAAGGGACCAAAGCCGAGTTTATCTTTGTCGGCATGAAAGGTAATAACAACGGGTTTTCCCCCTGTGTAATGTAGAGCGGTGAGCAGGCCTGCTTCCACGCTGACGATATTAGGAGAAGAAGACGTCCATGTAGGGTTGACGAACTCATAGGGGGCATCATTATATAGGCCTTTCACGGACAGCTGTAATGTTTTGCCTGAGTCTATCAGGGCGTATGATTGGCCTTCGGGGGGGACAAAAAGGTAAGGAAGCATTTCCACAGTTGGGGGAGTGGGCACAGTCACTTGCCGCTTCAAAGTGAAGGGACCGAAACCGTACTTATCTTCGGCGTGAAACGTGATGGTAGCTATGCCGGACTGATGGGCGAAAAGGACGCCATTGTTGATACCCACTACGGAAGGATCGGAGGATTCCCATGTAGGGTTGATTAACGGATAGAGTACATTATTATAGATAGCCGATACGGTCAACGTCAAGGATTTGCCAATATCAAGAATTGAGGATTCTTGTCCTGTAGGGAGAAAAGGTAGGATTTGAGGAATACAAGGAACTATCACTTTGCGGGTAATCGTGAGGTCCCCGTATGGAGTGGTGGCATGAAATGTGATGACTGCATCGCCCGATCCACGTGCGGTGAGTAGGCCGTAGTTATCTACTTCGACAATATTCGGGGAGGAAGACGTCCACTCAAAGTCATCCAGAAGATAGGGTTTACCGTTATATATGGCCAAAGCAGTGAGGGCCAGGGACTGGTTGAGCCTCAACGTATCAGCTTCCTGACCGGACGGGAGTGCAGGAGAAAGAGAAACGGTTATAGGATCTGGGACAAAAACCGTACGCGTCAAGTCGAAAGGTCCAAAACCTAAATCGTCTTCCGCATGGAACGTGATAGTTACGGTACCCGACCGACGGGCGGTAAGGAGACCTGTTTTACTATTGACGGAAACGATCAGAGAATCTGAAGATGTCCATTCGGTGTTACGAAAGGGGTATGCGCCTTTATTCCATTCGGACTTCACGGAAAGGGACAAAGTTTTGTTGTGAAAGAGCGTATCTACCGTATGTCCTTTAGGGAGTTCGGGAGTGATATAGATAGTTGTCAAGGGAACAGGGGGCACTATCACCGAATAGGTGTGGACGTGAGTACCGAAAAGGTGATCGTATTGGCCTTTGGCACTAAAGGTGATGGTCACCGTCCCCGGCGACTTGGCTTCAAGGTACCCTTTATAACCGTTACCGCTGACCGAAACGACATCAGATTTGTTGGATGTCCAATCAAAATCACTCAGAGTATACTCTTCCCCGTCATAGAAAGACGTCGTAATTAAGGTTCGTTTTTCTTTTAGGCGCAACGTATCAACTTTTTGTCCGGCCGGAAGCACGGGCGTGAGCTTGATCTCCGGAGCAGGTACCTTTATATGCCTCCAGAAGGTTACTGTCTGTTCCTGCGTGAAGCTGGTAAGGAAGGTGATTTTTGCGGTGATTGTCGCAACCCCCGGTTCTTTGGCCGTAAGACGTGCGTTAAGGATACCTGTTGTCTCATCTATGAAGGTCTCTACGCTGATGATATTACTGTTGGAAGAGGTCCACGTAATATTCTTTGCGGGCCATTTAGTTATCATAGATCCTCCATCTATAATGAACCCGAATGACATCTTAAGCGTTTTGTCGTACAGGTGTAAGACGGTCGTATCCGCTGGGCGCGACGGAGCCGGAAGTAACTGCACGACTACCTCTGAACCCCTGACCAATACCCCGGTCAGCAACATGATAACGCTCATGAGGGCTGATAATCTACGCATGGCTTTTGTCTTAATAACGGTTGCGTGTAATGAATGCATATCACGGTGGCAAAGGTATGAAAAGTTAGGGTGAAAGAGAAGAAAGCAAGAAAGAATGTAACAGGATAATTACAGGGTCGTAGGGAATATGCAACAGGATGGTAACAAGGACAAGGTTCTTTTGCAACGTCGGACAGGCAAGTAAGTGTATGAAGACAGATAGCAGATTTTGCTTAGGATTGTGGGTAGTATTTCTGACGGTATGGGGAGGTTCCGTCACATCGGCAAGAGAGATAAGGGGTACGGTCAAAGATGCCGGTACGGGTGAAGCCATTACAGGAGCGACGGTGGTCGTAAAATCGACGGCAACCACCTTGGGGACTACGACGGATGAGGATGGAGTCTTTGTGTTACGTAATGCACCGGAAGGAGAGTTTACCCTCATGATCAGTTATGTAGGTTATGTGGCAACAGAGGTAGTGGCGGGAAAAAATCCGTTGGAAATAGGATTATACATGGATGAGCGGTCGCTGGACGAAGTAGTGGTACAGGGGCGGATACGGAGTAATACTACCACAGGTATGGTCGCCACTGTGCGAGGATTGGCGCAGGTAGCCAGCGGTATCTCGGCGGCACAGATTGCGCAGGGGCCGGATAGGGTAGCCTCGGAGGTAGTACGGCGGGTATCGGGAGTGACGGTGATTGACGAACGCTTCGTCGTAGTACGAGGGCTTTCTCAGCGATATAACAATGCGTGGATCAATGGTTTAGCTGCACCAAGCACTGAGACTGACAGCAGAGCTTTTCCCTTCGACCTCGTTCCCAGCAGCCAGATAGATAACCTGCTTGTCTATAAATCGCCTTCCCCCGAACTTCCGGCAGACTTTGCAGGTGGATTCGTCAAGATCACTTCCAAGGGGATTCCTGACAATAACAGTTTGGAAGCAGGTTATACGACGGGGTATAACCTCACGACAGCGGCACATCCGTTCCGCAGTTACAAAGGTTGGCGCATTAAGGAAGGGATGACGCTTCCCGATCAGCGTCTTTCCTTCTCCATAGCTCGTCGGCATGAAACATCCGGCGGCCATACAATCGGGAACGTCACGGCGGTCAACTACGGGCTTACCCACAACAGCCTCTCAGGGATACAAAACAGGCGTTATACGCCTTATTCGCAGGTCGTAGACCGTCCTAACATAGAAATTGATTACCGCGACAAGCAGTATTCACAAGTTAACCGGCTGGGACTTCTCCATAACTGGTCTTTATTACCTGCCGGAAAAGCTACACGGATAGAATGGAAAAATCTGCTGAATTTCACAGCCAGAGATAGGTTGACGGAACGTAACGGCCTCTATGCCGCAGGCAGTAGCCCCTATTACCATGAACAGACGGAACTAGTATATACCTCACGGCTGACTTACGCAGGACAATTCTCGGGTGAACATCTCTTCGGGGGATATCGTTCTCTGGAATGGAACGCAGGTTATTCATACGCTTCAAGGTATGAACCCGATCGCCGTATCGTCAGGAATCAACTGTCATTAGGCACTGTCAACGATTCACCCGAAGGGCGACCTACGGAGATGGAACATATCACGCGGTACTCCCAGCAGCTGGATGATCATACCGTTTCTTTTTCGGTAAACTACAAGCATACTTTCCGCCATACCCTTCGTGCAACGCTCAAGACAGGCCTTTACGGTCAATACGTTGACCGCCGTTATCTCCAACGCCTCTTTGAGTGGATAGACAAAAGCCTCACGGCTACCGAACGCCAATTACCTTTTTCACAGATTGTCGCTTTGGGAAACGACAAAATCTTGCCGGAAGAGAAAACCCTTGATTCCAACAGTTATAATGCCACTATCGGTCACGGCGCCGCTTACGCCGCCATGGAAATACCTTTCGGGAAACTCAACCTTTATGGTGGCTTCCGCCTCGAAAATCACCGTACTTCCCTCACCCGTGACGCTGCCGACGCTCCCAATCTTACCATCCTCCATACCCGTCATGTTGACAACCTTCACCTCCTGCCTTCCTTCAACCTCCACTATACCTTTAACGAAAGCCACTGTTTGCGTGCCGCTTACGGCCATTCGGTCAACCGCCCCGAACTCAGAGAACTCTCCGAAAGCGTCTATTACGATTTTGATCTTTTCAGTGAAATAATCGGTAATCCCGACCTGCGCACCGCGGTCGTCAATCAGGCAGACCTCCGTTATGAATACTACCCTTCGGCAGCAGAAGTTATTACCCTGGGCCTCTTTTTCAAATACTTTCATAACCCCATAGAATGGACATTCCTCGACAGCGGGGGAGGCGCTTACCGGTATTTCTACGAAAATGCACGTTCTGCCCGTAATTTCGGCGCTGAAGTCGATATCCGCAAACGCCTTGACTTCATCGGCCTCCCTGCCTTTACGCTTTCCCTCAATGCCGCATGGATCAACAGCCGCGTCCATTTCCCCTATAAGGAACTTTCTCCGGAACCCGACAGAGCTATGCAAGGACAGTCCCCCTACATCATCAACGCTTCACTTTTTTACCACTCCGACCGCTACCTTCTTGATGCCTCTCTTCATTATAACCGTATAGGCCGACGTATCGTCGGCCTGGGCAAAACTATCAGCCAGGCACAGGACGTCAGCCTGCCCAATTCCTACGAACTGCCGCGTAACGTCATTGACCTTACTATCTCTAAAACCATCGCCCCATCCATTGACTTGCGCCTTTCCGTCAAAGACCTTCTCTCCGAAGACATCCTCTACAAACAGTTCCCACATTTTCACGGGGAACAACGCCAACAAATTACCAGGCGATACAATCCGGGACAGTCCATCTCCGTGGGTATCGCTTGCCGTTATTGAAGTCCACTAAACTTTATAAACTAACGTATCAAAAACATGAAAAAGAAATGGAATGAATCAAGCCTCGTCCTCCTGGCTTGTGCGGCGTTACTGACTGCTGCTTGCGACAATGGCGATGATCCCGATCCCCAGCCCCCTGTGGGTGAAACCTTTGACCTCGGTGATGGCTCCACGACCTTTGAAATCTCCGAGCACCTTACCCTCACCTATCCCAACACCTATCATCTCAAAGGCTTTGTCTACGTCACTGCCGGTGCCACCTTGACCATCGAACCCGGCGTCATCATCAAGGGAGACAAAGACTCCAAAGGCACCCTTATCATCGAACGCGGGGGGAAGCTTCTGGCCGACGGTACCAAAGAACGTCCCATCGTCTTCACTTCCGCCGCCTCCAAAGGCTCCCGCAAACCTGGCGATTGGGGTGGCCTTATCCTTCTCGGCAAAGCCCCCAACAATCAAGGCGAAATGACCATCGAAGGAGGAGTGCGCTCCATGCACGGAGGTTCTGATCCTGACGATAACTCCGGTATACTTCGTTACCTCCGTATAGAATTTGCCGGTATCGAATACGGTACCGACAATGAGATCAACGGGCTTACTCTCGGCTCTGTCGGGAGGGGGACTACCATTGATTATGTCCAAGTCACCCAATCCGGCGATGACGCCTTCGAGTGGTTCGGTGGCACTGTCAATGCCGCGCACCTCATTGCCTACCGTACTTGGGACGATGACTTCGATACCGACAACGGCTTCTCCGGACGTATCCAGTTTGCCCTTGCCGTGCGTGACCCCCAGACCGGCGACAAGTCCGCCTCCAACGGCTTTGAGTCCGATAACAACTCTGGCGGCACTGCCATTGAGCCATTCACCACCGCCACCTTTGCCAATGTCAGTCTCTTTGGCCCCGTCTCCAACTCTGCCAATTACGTCGATCGCGCCTCTGAGCAAGGTTCCAAGACCGACGCCCGTTTCAGCGCCGGACTACATCTCCGCCGTTCTACCCGCCTGAGTATCTACAACTCGCTGGTGGCCGGTTTCCCCGTCGGGCTTATTATCGAAAACGACAAAAACTCCGTCACCCAGCAGTGGGCTTCACAAGGGTTTCTCAATGTCAAGAACACCGTTATCGCCGGTGTCATCAAGACTTTCCAGGATAAACAATACTGGAGTAACTCCTCCGTCATTGACCCTTCCGACAATGGCGCCTTCGTCTCACCCTGGTTTCAGACCGCTACCTTCGGCAACCGCATCATCCCTTCTCTTGACGCCTTGGGGCTTAACCTCCTTCCTACCGTCAACTCTCCTTTAGCCTTCCCTCTCACCGGCAGCCTCCTCCTGACCGGCGCCGGGACTTTGCCTGCCGGATTTACTCCTACTACCTATGTCGGCGCCTTCGCTTCCTCCCTTCCCGCCTCCGACTGGACGGCAGGATGGGCTAACTTCTCTCCTCAAACTACCGACTACTGATCCTAAACTATCCTCTTTTTTCTAAGGCGATCGTTTTACAACGGTCGCCTTTTTTTTCGAGAAAGTGGAAAATACGATTGGCGGTATACTGAGCGGCGCCGGAAGAACCAAGTGTATGGCGAAGGGAATCGTAACCGGAAAACACTTCCTTGCGTCGTTCCTGATTATTAAGGAGGCAATCAAGTTCACGGCGGAGGTTGGAGAGCGTGAAGGCATCGCCGAAAAGTTCACGGACAAGCTCTTTCTCCAGGATTAGATTCACAAGGGAAATGTAAGGGACGGCGAAAAAGCGGCGGAAAACGAAGCGAACGAGTCGCCCCAGAGGAGTCTTGTAGCAAACGGCTTGCGGAACGCCCAACAGCGCGGCTTCGAGGGTAGCGGTACCGGAGGTAACTAAGGCGGCTGTACTATGATACAGGAGGAGGTAGGTCTGGTCGAAAAGGAGGGTGACGGGATATCCCTGTGTAAAACGCCGGTAATAATCGGATTCAATGCCGGGAGCTGCAGCTACGAGAATAGAGTATCCCTGAAAAGAGGAGGCGGCTTGGAGCATCAGGGGGAGATTGTCACGTATCTCCTGCCGACGGCTACCGGGCAGGAGGGCGATGCAAGGTAAGTCGAGGAGGTGGTTGGCGTCTAAAAAAGCCTGTCGGACAAGCGGTCGTGTGTGGAGGAAGTGTTCGATGGAATCCACGGTAGGGTTACCTACGTATTCGACGGGATAATTCAAGGTGCGGTAAAAGTCCTCTTCAAAAGGAAGGATGCAGTACATTCTGTCTATGTAGCGGCGGATGGTGCGGATACGATACCGTTTCCATGCCCAAAGTTTGGGGGAAATGTAGTAACAGACAGGGATGTGGAGGTACTTTTTTACGAAGGCGGCGATCTTGAGGTTGAAGCCGGGGTAATCAATGAGTATGAGGACGTCGGGTTGGTAGACGAGGATATCTTCCTTGGCTCTCCGGAGCGTGGAGAGGATGGCAGGGAGATGCAGAAGGACGGGGACGAAGCCCATGTAAGCAGTGTGGCGATAATGCCGAAAACAATCTCCTTCCTGGGCACTCATGAGATCTCCTCCCATGAAACGGAAGCGGGCTTGGGTATCGGTGCGCCGTAGGGCGGCCATAAGGTTGGCGGCGTGTAGATCGCCGGATGCTTCTCCGGCTATAAGATAGTACTTCATGAGGCAAATGTAGCATTTGCTACCTTTGCAGGCATGATAGAATATGAAGAGGTCCTGGGACGGATAGAAGGGGCGATAGGTGCATTGCGTTTTGAAGGCGGACCTTCGGGATTGTTTACCCCTATTGTGTATGCGCTTTCATCGGGAGGGAAACGTTTGCGTCCGGCATTGACGCTGATGGCTTGCAATGTGTACTCCGACGAAATAGAAGGGACGCTTGATGCAGCATTGGCGATGGAGATGTTCCATAATTTCACGTTGTTACATGACGACTTGATGGATGGCTCTTCGATGCGCCGGAATCGTCCGACAGTACATGTCCAATGGGATGCGAATACGGCTATCCTTTCAGGGGACGCGATGCTGGTAACGGCCTATAAACTTCTCGGCAGGACGGAGGCGAAATACTTGGAGGCTGTGCTCAATTTGTTTTCTCAGACGGCGATGGATGTCTGTCGAGGTCAGCAGTATGACATGGATTTCGAATGTCGAGGAGCAGTAAGCGGAGAAGAATATATGGAAATGATCCGTCTCAAGACGGCCGTTCTACCGGCTTGCTGTTTGAAGATAGGAGCTATTTTCGGAGGTGCGCCACCGGAGGATGCGGATAACCTTTATGACTGTGGTATCAATCTTGGGCTGGCCTTCCAGTTGCAGGATGATCTCTTGGACGTATATGGAGATCCTGCTGTTTTCGGCAAAGCTACCGGAGGCGATATCCTTGCGGGAAAAAAGACGTTTCTCCTGGTGAGCGCCCTTAGCCAGGCTTCCTCTCTGCAAACGGCTATTCTGACAAAGGTGTTACATTCTGCTACTGTTAAGGCTGACGAGAAGATAGCTGCGATCACTTGCATTTACGACGAGCTTGGTATCCGAGAGCAAACGGCACGACAGATACAAAAGTTTTACAACGAGGCTCTGCGGCGTCTGGATGCACTCTGCGTACCTCCTGTGAAGACACAAATCCTGCGGAATGTGTGTCATCGTCTGCTTGTCCGTCAATCGTAGCGGTGATGAAGTTAGTCGACACGCACTGTCATCTCTATACGGAGGCCTACGAAGGGGAAGTGGACAAGGTGATCGCTGAGGCAAAGGCTGCCGGGGTGGTTGCGGTGTTGCTTCCGTGCACGGATGTGGCTTGTACGGATGCGCTCCATGCTGTTGCGGACAGTAATCCCTCTTATGCCTTCCCGATGATAGGGCTTCATCCCACGTGTGTGAAAGAAGACTGGAAAAAATCTCTCCGTCATCTCGAAGGTTTGCTGCCCACCCGTTTTTATTGTGCGATCGGGGAGATCGGGATTGACCTCCATTGGGATAAAACATACCTATGCGCCCAACAGACTGCTTTTGAGGAACAGCTACGCTGGAGTATAGATTTGGATCTTCCCGTATCTATCCATGTGCGGGAAGCCTTTGCCGAGACGCTTGAGATCATTTATAAGGTGGGGGCAGACCGTCTGCGGGGCGTTTTCCACAGTTTCAGCGGTACGAAGGCACAGTTGGACGAGGCGTTGCGGATTCCCAATTTCTACATTGGCGTAAGTGGGGTGATCACTTTCCGGAACGCGGGGATGTCGGAAGTACTCAAAGATGCGCCTATTGAACGACTTCTTTCGGAGACCGATGCCCCGTGGCTCACTCCCGTTCCTTACAGGGGTAAGCGTAACGCCCCCGCGTTGATGCAGTATACCGTCGCTAAGCTGGCCGATACGCTGGGCAAGCCTTTGGAGGAAACGGCTGATGCTCTCCTTGTCAATGCGGCTACGCTCTTTCGTCCTCTGCGTCCCTTGTTGCCATTCTTTTTGTTTTTCCTTTTTTCCTGCGAGGTGGAGGATGGGCTTGACAAGCCTACTACCGTCAATGAATGGATCTACCAGACGTTAATGCAGGACTACCTTTGGTATGAGGATATGCCGGAGAAGGCAACCGTTGACTTCGGCCTCCCTGCCGACCAGTTCTTTGAAAGCCTTCTTTCCCCCGAAGACGGATACCAGGATGCGGACGGTAATCCTCACTTCTTCTCTTACATCGAATCGAAAACCGCTACGCGTGCTGCTGTCGATGAGGGTATCACCTACGGCATCCGCTATGCTGTGCTCCCTATGTCGGGGGGATACAGTTACTTAAAGGTGCTATACGTCCTACCGGGGTCACCTGCTGCTGAGGCTCATCTGGAACGCGATCACTGGATAGTAGGTATGGACGGAGAAAGGAATAACATCACAGATCCTTCCGTTTTTCAGACAGGGGGAGGCCACCTACTTCAACTTGCGGAGTTCGTGTCAGGGAAATTTGTACCGACAAAAACGATTGCCCTACCTGCCGCCCGTCTTGTGGAAGACATGCCTTTCCTTAAAGACACTATCCTTTACGAAGGGGGATATAGGGTTGCCTACCTGATGTACAATCGCTTCGATCCCGGGACGGACGACAGCTACGACAACGTTCTCCGCCAAACATTCCGGCGTTTTAAAGAAGAGGGCGTCACGGAGTGTGTGCTTGACCTTCGATACAACGGAGGGGGTTACCTTTCATCGTGCCAACTCCTTACGTCGCTACTGGCCCCCGCTTCGGCATTGGGCAAAACCTTTCTCATCCTTACGTATAACGGCAAACGCGGGCAGCAAGACCGGGCGATGTCGTTGCTGGGAGCCTCTTCGGTAGCGGGCGCCAACCTTAACCTTACCCGTCTCTATGTGCTCATCGGAGCCAATACCGCATCTGCCTCTGAGGCGGTCATCAATGCCCTTATCCCTTACCTCGGACGGAAAGCCCTTATCCTTATCGGGCAACAAACAGTCGGGAAAACAGTCGGCTCCACTACTTACGGGACTAACGAAACTTATGGGTGGCTACTACATCCTATTACCTTCCGCATGACTAATGCCGAGGGTAATGCCGATTACGCCGATGGTTTTCTCCCCGACTATCCTGTCAGCGAACTTACCTCCCCCTACTATGTCCTGTATCCTTTCGGAGATTCCGACGATCCTCTTCTGTCGCAAGCGCTCACTCACCTTACCGGGAATTGAGGGATGGAGACGATCTGCGCCCTATCTACCGCTCCGGGTCAGGGAGCAATTGCCGTTATCCGGCTGTCTGGGTCAAGGAGCGTAGAGATAGGCGATAGCGTTTTTTTCACCTCATCGGGAAAACGTTTGGCTACCTGCCTTCCTAATCGTGCAGTGTACGGCGAGATCCGTTCCGGAGGCGAGGTTCTTGACGAGGCGCTGGTGACAGTCTTCCGTTCGCCGCACTCTTTTACGGGAGAAGATACCGTCGAATTCTCCTGTCACGGGTCGCCATATATCGTACAAGAATTTCTCCAACTGCTTATCCGCCAGGGAGCACGTAGCGCCCTACCGGGGGAATTTACCCAACGGGCGTTCCTTCATGGGAAGATAGATCTTTCTCGCGCCGAAGGTATTGCCGACCTTATCGCTTCGGGCACCGCCGCCCAGCATCGTCTTGCGATGCATCAGATGCGGGGCGGGTTCAGCCAGGAACTTGGGGTTCTCCGTAGAGCGTTGGTGGAACTTACCTCGCTGGTGGAACTTGAACTTGATTTCAGCGAAGAGGACGTCACCTTCGCCGACCGTCAGCGTCTGCGCGCCCTCTCGTTGGAGATAGAAACCCGCTTGCGTCGGCTCACCGAATCGTTCGCTGTCGGCAATGCCATCAAAAACGGTGTCCCAGTAGCCATCGTCGGTACTCCTAACGCCGGTAAATCTACACTACTGAACCTACTGTTGGGAGAAGACCGGGCAATCGTCTCGCCCCATCCCGGCACAACCCGGGATACGGTGGAAGATACGCTTGTCCTCTCGGGGATCCCTTTCCGTCTTATAGACACTGCGGGCATCAGGGAACATACCGCCGACGAAGTGGAAGCTGTCGGCATCAGCCGAACGTTCCTTGCCATAGAGCAAGCCGCCGTGATACTGTGGGTGGTAGACCTGACCGCTCCAATAGAAGAAACCGTTGCGCTGTCGGGGCGGCTTTTATCCGGGAGCTGCTCCCTTATCATCTTGCTTAATAAGAGAGACCTTGTCCCGCATAGCGTTGTAGAGGCTACCTCTGCCGCATTGGGAGCTACGGCACCGTTCCCGCTCCTTCCTTTTTCCGCCGTCGCCTCGGGAAGCCTCGCTCCCCTTCACGCAGCCCTTGTTGAAGCTGCCGTGCCTGGCCATTCAGCGGATGTGGTGATTAGCAACGTTCGTCATTACGAGGCACTCGTCCTATCGAGAGCAGCTCTCTGCCGCGTCGTCGTCGGCCTTGCCGACGGGCTGCCTGCCGACATGGTTACCCAGGATCTCCGGGAGAGCCTGCATTACCTGGGACTCATTACGGGGGAGATTACGACAGATGAGATACTACAAACAATCTTCTCGCGGTTCTGTGTCGGAAAATAGAGGTAGAAAATCCATCATTCAAACAGAAAAAGAAACACAAATGGCGGCATCCCCGAATACACCCAATCTCATTGAGCGTAAACAATATATGGAAACGTTACGCAACCTGAAAGACCAAAATATCATTAAGGTGATTACAGGGGTGCGCCGTTGCGGGAAATCTACCTTGCTGGAAATGTTTGCCGCCGAACTGGTAAAAACCGGCGTTGAGGAGGGCCAAATACAGTTTCTGAATTTTGAGGATTTAGATACACTCGCCCTGGGGGACATTTACCGGATACATACGCATATAAAAGAACGTCTCGTAACCGATAAGATGAATTACCTTTTTCTGGATGAGATACAGAATATCAAAGATTTCCAACGTCTTGTCGATAGCCTGTATATCAAGAAGAACTGCGACGTGTATATCACCGGATCCAACGCCTATCTACTGTCGGGAGAGCTGGCCACACTACTGACCGGCCGGTATGTGGCGATCAATATACTGCCATTGCAATTCTTTGAAATCCAGGTATATAGGGATGAGAAATCGCCAAACTTATCAAAAACGGAAAGTTTGGCGATTTTCGTGATAGAAGGAGGTATCCCAGAATATCATAAACAGAAGAAAATCAGTCAACGCCAAGCCGATCATTTCGTAAGAAGCGTGCTCAATACAATAGTAGAAAAGGATATTTTTCAACGATTGAAAATAAGCAACAAACACGATTTTAATAAAATAATCGACTTCGTATTCGATTCGGTCGGCTCGTTTGTGTCACCCCGCTCTATATCCGATACACTACGGAGCCACGGCACGGTGGTGGATAAGGAAACGGTGTCCAAGTATCTTGATGCGCTATGTGAAGCCTACCTGCTGTATAAGGTGCAACGGCACGAAATAAAAGGGAAAGGCCTTTTACAAACGCTCAACAAATACTATCTGGTCGATCCTTGTTTCCGGAAAGTGCGGCTGAAAAGAGATATGCGGGGGGATATTTCGCATTGGCTCGAGAATACGGTATACTTCGAGCTGTTACGAAGGTACAAGGACGTCTATGTGGGCAAGATAAACAACTTGGAAGTGGATTTCGTCGTTACCGATGACGAGGGATACACCTCGTATTATCAAGTGTCATGGACGACGATGCAGGCCGAGACGTTGGAACGCGAACTATCCTCTCTACGAGCGATAAAAGATTCCAATCCTAAATACTTGCTTACCACAGATGTCGACCAGAATCCTGTATATGACGGGATACGAAAATTAAATGTGGCAGACTGGATGCTGGGCAGTAAGTAGGGGTAGGCGGGAGTGTTCGATAAGTCAAAGAGCGCGGTTAAGGTCGGATAAAGAAAGGAATCGTCGTTATCCTGGGGAGATGCCGTCGTTATTCCGGGGAGGTGTCATCATTATCCTGGGGAAGTGCCCTTATTATCCTGGGGAGGCGGTCGTTATCCCGGGGAGAGGCGGTCGTTATCCTGGGGAGGCGGAAAAGCACCACCTGAGAAGGGATAAGCGATAGCATCTGAGAAAGGATAAGCGATAGCACCTGAGAAGGGATAAGCATGAACACCTGAGGAGGGATAAGAGCGAACACCTGAGAAGGGATAAAGGCGAGCACCTGAGAAGGGATAAAGGCGTGAACAGGTGGGAAGAGAAAAAACGGAGGGGTTAGAAGTGCGGGGGCGGTCGATTACGGTCGTTGCCGTGTAGGGAAGGTTGTTGAGGTTGAATAGAAAGGTGTAATAAGATAGAATTTATTACTGATAAAGTACAAGAAACAAGTGTCGATAAGATGTAATAAAAAGGATGTATAAAGTAGGGATAGGCGAGAGGGGAGAAGTAGTAAGAAGGTGTAGTATAAAAGATGGAGAGGCGGCTTTGTGTAAGCGTGAGTAAGGATAGGAGAAGTGGGGACATAGTGAGTATTATTAGGACAATGTGAGTATGTAATTACCGAGGGACAAAGATATTGTAATAAAATTGGATAGTACAATAGTTAAGGAGAATTTTTTTTGTGAGGTAGGCGATTTTTTTTGGAATAGTAGTAGGAAAATGAGTGTGGATGCGGGTTTTTAGAGGGAAGAGAGAGAGGAAAAAAGGGAGGTGAGGGGGAAAATAGGAAGGGAAGTTGGGCAGCTATGGACTAAGAAGCATATTTGTGGTGAGAAAAAGAAATAAGAGATGATACAGTTTAGCAGGTCGCGAAAGGATTATGTAGCTAAGATGTGTGAACGCCTTGGGGAATATTGATGACGATAGGAGGCTTGTCGTTAACTATCGGTTCGTTGGTAATAGGCTTTGTATTCACGAAATCAAACGATTGGGGGATGAGCGTTTTGGAGATTATTTATTTCGGGAGTTATGGATTTGTGGGCCTGTTGTTGTTGGCGGTAGGTATCCGGCTTAGTACAGAGGCGGGGCAAAAACGAATAGGGAATAAATAAAGAGTAGATGCGGGGGAGGGGATTCTCTCAAAGGAGAAGAAACCAGGCTGATTAGGGGAAAAAAGACTTTCTTCCCAAATTCATCGCCTTCACCCTATGTATGTGTTCGAGTCAAACTTGTGTCTATATTTGCGTACACATTTGAAGAGGCAAATCTATGAAGATAGTCACGACAAGGGAAATCAGGAGCGAGACAAAAACTTATTTCGAACTGGCGGAAAAGGAAAGGGTCTCAGTCAAGCGGGGAAAGAAGTATGTAAATCTGATTGTATCCAATGACCCTGGAAAAAGATATGTAGATGAAGACTGGATTACGGAATTTATGGCTATACCTGCGGAATATAGAGTAAATCCGTTTGAGGTAAGTCCATCTGGGGATTTGTTTTATGCGGATAAGCGCAATTTGGAGCAAATAGACAGGGCTATGGCGAGCGGGAAGGGGCGAGTGCACACGATGGAAGAGATTAGCAAGATGCTGGAGATATGAGGTATGAACTTAACTTTACTCCGGAAGCAGAGGAGGATTTGGAGCGACATTAAAAATCGGGAGATAAATCTCGTACTGAGAAAGATATCCGCACTCCTGTATGAACCGGAAGCACACCCAAGAACAGGTCAGGTACGGGAAACCGGAAGTATTGGCAGGAAACAGGAAAGGACAATGGTCGCGTAGGATTAATCAAAGACACCGTTTAGTCTATAAGATTGAGGAGGGAATTGTCACGGTGGAGGTCGTGTCTGCGTTCGGACACTATGGCGATAAATAATATTCTTTGTTCGGAGAACTGAGGAAGCTTAATTGAGCTAAAAGGGGCACCCGTTAAAGCGCCCTTCTTTTAGCTTTGAGAGGAGAGTTTAATTTCAACCCGGTTGTTTCCGACCTCGAAGGTAATAATACTTGAAAGCAATTCACAACCGGCGGGCTATCCCTAACGCTTTCCTCCTCCATTAGTGAAATACCCGAATCGGTAGACAGTTGTGAATTGCTTTACCTTCGAGGTCAGAAACAACCGCGCCGAGAAAATCCCGCTGCACGTGTTTTGAAAATTCCTTTTATGCTTTTTGATTTGGTTGATTTCGCCTTGAGGTAAGCGCCGGAGAGACGAAGACGAGTAACACAAAAGTCGCGATCCCGAATTAGGCGGAATGTTCAAAACTTTTTCTTGTAAAATTTTTACAATTCGATTAGGCACATTACATTTGCCACCGTTTTCTTAAACAACTTACGAATTCATTTAAATGTAACCATTTGAAAAAGAACGTTTTCTCTGTCTTAGTTTCCGGCGTGCTGTTCCTTGCAGGAGTAGCTTGTAACGACAACTTGCCTGAACAGCAGGCTGAACAGGAAGGGTGGGGAAAAGCCGGATCGAGTAGGCTGGATGCCTCTTCGATAGATATAGCTTCTCTTGACCCTGTCGCGTTGACCTATTTTGAGCAGCTTAAAGTGGCGATATTTGCCACGGGGTCTAA
>JAITRW010000015.1 GCA_031288175.1 Tannerellaceae bacterium | reverse complement strand
AAGTCCGGCCGAACCGTCATTGAGATGAAGGTCGGCGGGGGAGAAAGGCTGAGCAGTATTTGTGTCGAGAATTCTGACGCCATCGACAAATTTCCAGTGGTAATCTTTGACCTTGAGGTCACCCGCTTCGAGGGCGGTATAATTTATATGTTCATCGGTATGGAAGATAAGGATGGTTCTCTCTTTGGTGTACGGATTTTTACCGGAAAAGGGCTTCTCGTGGATGAGAAGGAAGAGGAAGTTATCGGAGATGACGATATAGGAGTTTTCCAGGGCAAAACTTTTCTGGCGGTCTAACCAGACAGCGCCGTCGGGAGGGACATCAAAATGGGCGCGCCAAGCCCTGTCACCCATTTCGGAGAGGTAAATGATGGCTAAGTCGGGGGTGACTCCGGGATCAGGCGCTATATACTGGTTTTCCCAGAAGAAGCGGACGTTATCACCAAATATATCCAAAGAATACCAAGGGTAAAACTTATCCCCTTCATCCAAGAAGTCTTTCGGGTCCCAACCCTCAAAACCGGCAAGGCTATTAGGATCCATCTGAGCTTCCTGCCGGATGAAAAGCCCCTCACCGACGTCCTCAGTTCCAAAGACCCAACGGATGATCTCCTTCTCTTTCGTGGAAAAAGGCTCTCCCAAATAATAGTTTTTGGTGAAGAATGCGAACGTTTCGCCGGGTGTAAAACGCCGCCGTTCGGCCTCCGCGGCAATGGCATCTATATTAGGATTCATAAAGCCAATGTTCAACTTCGAATTCACAGGGAACACGATCCAAGTATCTTCCTGAAAAGGTTTATTGAAGTTTTTGGCCTCGCAGAATGGCAAATCTTTCCCTTCTGAAGCTCTGACAAGGGCGTCAGTAGCTTCAGGACGATTTTTTTTCAAAATCGCAAAACGGGAATTGGAAGTACTACCGAGACTATAGACGACGAAAGCACACTTGCTGTTTTCAAAAACGTGAAATACCTTGACGTCCTTCGCCGTAGTAGGGGTAATCAAGGGGAGAGCTTCTCCGGCTGTAGGGTGAAGGGCGGCGAGGATGGTACTGTCTCCTTGTTTCATGTCGGAATGTACAGTCAAGTCCTGCAACGACCGAGTGAAGTTTTTCACGAACCAATACCTACCGTGGGAAAGGTAAGGGAAACCATCGGGCCTCCTCTCAACCTGTGCCTGCCCGCTAAGCGTTACGCCAAGAGCCAGCGCTATCCATACCAAGTGTCTCATTGTACGTGTGATATGTACATATTCATAAATAGTCCGCCGACAAAGGTAACATTTTTTGAAAGCGTTACCTTTGCACGCCGAAAAGATAACCGAAAGATTACGATGAAATCTCTTGTCCGCATGATGTCGGGCACTGTCCTGTTCCTGCTTTGCGGATGTGTGGAAGAAGGGAATCTCCGCGAAAGTCCCGTCAATCCGCGTTCGGCTCACCCTTCGCAACTTCTTACCCAGGTTATCTGGGAAGCCTTCCGTGCCTTTCAGGGTACTACACCGCTCTACGCCTCGCGGATGCTTGTGCTCACCGACACGGAGAGTGTCCACCAGTATTATAAATGGTCGCACGGAGAGTTTGCCTTTGAGGCCCTGCGTAACGTCCAAAAAATGCAAGAGGAAAGTTTGCGGTTTGGGGAGGCAGTATATATGGCGTTGGCTCATTTTTTCCGTGCCTACTATTTTCTTCACACGACGCTTTCATTCGGTGATATTCCTTACAAAGAAGCGCTCCGAGGGGAGATTGATGGTATTGACAGGCCTGTGTATGATACTCAGAAAGAGGTGTTTGCCGGAATCCTTGCCGAACTGGAAGAAGCTGACCGTATTCTCACCGAGATTCCTGATGCGGATCTGCAAGGAGATATTATCTACAATGGGGATACCAATAAATGGCGGCGGCTTATCAATGCGTTCCGCCTCAAAACCCTCCTGATGCTCTCTCTTCGTGTGACGGATGCCTGTCCTGATGTGCCTGCCTGTTTTGCGGCTATCGCCACCTCTGCTCCCCTGCTCCGTAGCCCGGACGACAATGGACAGCTCGTTTTTCTCGACCGGACAGGTAATCGCTACCCGGAGTTTAATGCCAGCCGTTACAATTCGGGTATCTATGTAGATTCTACCTTTGTTCGCCTGTTGCAAGATCATGAAGATCCCCGCCTTTTTGTCTTCTGTGCCCCTACGAAGGCAGCCCGTGAGGCAGGTAAAGAAGTTGATGACTTCTCTGCTTACGAAGGAGGTGATCCCGCCGCCCCTTATGACCTTGTCAACGCCAAAGCGGCACAAGGACGAGTCTCAAAAGTGAATGACCGTTATTATCTCAACCCCACGGCCGAACCGTTATTGATACTCGGTTTTGCCGAACAGCAGTTCATACTGGCGGAGGCCGCTGTCCGCGGATGGATAAAAGGCGATGCGGCAAACTTGTACGCCTCAGGTATTCACGCTGCATTTCGTTTCTACGCCACCTATGCTTCCGGGCAGGCGGACTATCTCGGCGAAGAGGCTACCGATGATTACCTCCTTCATCCTCTTCACAAGTTCGAATCTATCCCTTCCGAAGAAGGACGGATTGAGGCTATCATCATCCAGAAATATTTCCAGTCTTTCTTACAAGGTAAATGGACGCCTTTTTTCGACCACCTTCGCACAGGCTATCCTGTTTTTCGCTGTCCGGATGGCGTTAACGTGCCTTGTCGTTGGATATATCCCCTCACGGAATATCAGACCAACGCGGAGAATCTCTCAGCCGCCCTCCTCCGTCAGTTCGTCGGCGTCGATGAGATACACCGCCCTACATGGTTGTGGCACCCTTGAGCATCCCCTTGCGATTTCAAAAACCTGTCTTAACTTTGCAGCCGTTTATCGGAAATAAGTCTTATACATTTAACACGCATGTAATGGTTATGAAAAAGTTTTGGTTGAGTTTTCTTGGATTAGCCTCTGTCGGTAGTTTTTTGCTTACGGGTTGTGAAAAAGATGATCCTACTCCCGTACCAGTTGAACCTACAACGGTTGCCAAGTGGCAGTTGGATATGGAGAATCCTGTTTATGTAAGTACCGATGATCTTGTTACACAAGCTACGTTGCAAGGGTTTATGCAGGGACTCCTCGCCAGTACGGTAGAAAAAGTCATTATCGCTCTTAAAAGCGACAGTTCTCTTCATATCCAATGGCAGAAGGAGGGAGAGGAGCCGATAGAACTATCCGAAAGTCTCCCCGGTTTGCAATTGAAGTATACGCAGACGGAAGACGGGTTTACTGTCTTGACAGACAAGACAGCACTTGAGGCCATTATCGGGTCATTTGCAGAAGCAATCCCTGATCCCTCCGGGCTTATCGGAGCCCTTGTAATAGAAGGGAAAGAGGAATTTCTCGGCATAGAGTTTCATGGGATAGCTCCCGAGGCGAGCGGGATTACTATCTATTTAGAGACAGAGAAAATTCAACAGCTTCTCCCGATTGCCGCCAGTCTTATCCCTCCCACGGAAGGGATGGACATCAGCCAGTTGATTCCTTCGTTGCTAACGGCCGAGAAATTGGAGGTCGGTCTGCACTTCGACATGGTGGAATAAGGTCAGGGGTTGTCAAGGTTCGTTGTTGTAATCCTCGGATGCGGGTGGCTGTGGAGTAGTGTGGCGCGGAGCGAGCGAGAGCGGGTATATCTTGAACGTGCCGACTCACTCGTTTTCCATAAAGCACAGATACCGGATGCGCAAGTGTTGCGCGGTAATGTTACCTTTCGGCAAGGCGGTGCATGGATGTATTGCGACAGCGCTTACTTCTATGAGACCGGTAATTCGCTCGAAGCCTTTGGTAATGTCCATATGGAACAGGGCGATACGATCCATCTCTATGGTCGTTACCTGCACTATGACGGCGATACCCGCGTGGCACGTCTTCGTCAGGCCGTTAAACTTATCCATACGGATGTAACCGTAAATGCCGACGGCCTCAATTACGACCTCATTGCCGAGACAGCCGTTTTCCGAGACAGTGTCCATCTTTATACCACCGACTTCACCCTCCTCTCCGATACCCTCCTGTATCATCCAGCCACTAAGGAGGCGAGCATTCTCGGGCCATCACGTATCCTCACCGATTCTGCTACGGTATATACCCAAAGGGGACAATATCATACCGAACTTAATTGCGGATACTTTCTTGATCGTTCCCTCGTAGTCAGCAGCAGCCGGACACTTGTTGCCGATTCTATTTATTTCGACCGTCCGAATACCTTCGGAGAAGGCTTTGGCCGTGTGGAGATATGCGACAGTAGTACTTTTGTCACCCTGACAGGGGATTATGGTTATCACAATGACGGTGCACAACGTTCCTTCGTCAGTCGTCGCGCCTGTCTCCTCGAATATAGCAATGGCGATACCCTTTACCTCCATGCCGATACCATCCTTACTTTCAGTATGGATTCCGCGCGTATCACTCTCGCCTATCATGGCGTCCGTTTTTACCGTAGCGACATTCAAGGAGCAACCGACTCTCTCTCTTTTACAGGTACAGATTCTACTCTCCATATGTACGGTAGCCCTCACCTCTGGCAAGAACAACTCCAACTCAGCGGCGACACCATTGACCTCCTCTTTGGCGATACCACCCTCCGTTACGCCCATATACGTCCCGCAGCCTTCGCCATACAACAAGTCTCCTGCCCACCCGACACCTTTTACAACCAACTTAAAGGTACAGATATGCAGGTTTACTTCCTCAATTCCACCGATCGCCGCATTGATCTCTCCGGTAACGCTGAATCTATATATTATCCCCCCGAAGCCGATAGTACTTACCTCAACCTTAATCGTACTCGTAGCGGAGAGTTGAGTATTCATGTTTCTTCCGGCCGCTTGGAACGCCTCGTTGTCCGTTCGTCGCCTCGAGGTACGCTCACACCGATTCCCCTCGTTCCTCCTGCCGAACGTGAACTACCCGGCTTTATACCCTTGTTTACTCCCCCGCATCGTCCCTTGTCTCCAGAAGATATTTTCCTGCGCTGAATACCAGTTTCTTACAGATTGATTTTATCGGTATTCCTGAAAATAAATACATCCGGCATGTGAATTTGCGTTGACCATCCTCTCTTCTAACCTTCTATATACATTCACAATGCTTTTTAAGATACGGTAGACGATCACTTGCTGCTTTCATCCATTCGCGCGCCATTAGTTCATGACCGGCTATGGTGGGGTGTACGCCGTCTGCCACCCAATATTCGTAAGGTTTTATGTCATTGACTTTTTCAAATAAGGCGGGATAGTCTATACACACAGCATTGTATTCATTGGCCAAACGTTTGATGATGTCAATACGTTTGCTGATATCCTCGCTGATACGTTTCCAGTCGTCTTTATGAGATCCTACCGGCATGATGAAAGGTAATCCCAGTATGAAGACGGTATCGGGGAACTTTTCCAAAGTTATATCCAGCATTTGACGGTATCCGTTCTCGAAACCGCTAACGGGCGCACCAAGGTCTTCGGCACCGGCAATGGTATGATTTATGCCTATCAGGATACTCAGGACGTCAGGTTTTAGAGCCAAGGTATCGCTGTCCCATCGCCATAGGATATCCCCGAGCATATCCCCACCCTTTCCACGGTTATAGATAACGAAGTCGGATTGCGGAAAGTCGGCCATGAGACGGCTACTGATATGAAAAACGTAACCTGTTCCCAATTCCAAACCGTCACGCCTACCTGCTTCGGTCACTGAGTCACCCTGAAATACAAAACAACAATTTTGTTTCGGCTTGGCCTGGATAACAGGTTTTTCCGGTAGGGGAGGTTCTCCATTACTACAGTGTGTTAAAAAACTTGGTACTGTAACGGCACCCATAGTAGCGTATCCGGCTACGGGGAGGAATTTTCTTCGTGTAATCATAAAATGAAATATTGTTTTTACTCAAGAGACAAAAATACTGTTTTTAGCCAAAATTATCCAAAAGCCAAGTCCGCCAAGGTAGACTTGCCGCAATGCCGCCTCCCTGCGGGCAGAGATTTCTATGGTGTAGAGTATTATAGGGTAAGTAAGTTTGCATAGTTGTAAGCAAAAATACCGTTTTTATGGTATTGCAGGCAAGTAGGGTAGGGATCTATTTTTGTCTCCGGAAAAAACAACTCTAATGAAGGCAGTGTGATGAGACAAAAGAAAGAAATTACCCCCCCCCGTTTAATATTTTTTAATCCTTCGAAGTGCTTATGGATATTTATATCCATCGTGACGTGGTCGTTTGGTGGACAGTCGGTAAGGGCTCAACAGGAGTTACAAATCAATGGGCGTATTATTGATGAGCGGACAAAAGATGCCGTCATAGGAGCGAACGTCTTTGTAATCAACGAGAAAGCAGGGGCATTTTCCGACGTGAACGGAGCGTTTAAGGTGTCGATCCGCGAAGTTCCGGCCACGCTGAGAGTAAGTTATGTGGGTTACCGCTCTCAGGAAGTGGTCGTCCACAATCACAGAGAACCGGTAGTCATCGTGCTACGGGAAGATTTGGGGCTATTGAACGAAGTAGTGGTTGTGGGTTATGGGACACAAAAGAGGAAAGAGCTGACGGGTGCTATCACGACAGTATCCGGCGGGGTATTGCAGCAGTTATCCACATCGTTCGATAACTTGTTGGGCGGTGCTGTCTCCGGACTGAACGTCGTGCAAAATTCAGGACAGCCGGGAGCAGCATACAACATACGTATACGGGGAGGGAACTCCGTGACGGGAGGTAACGAGCCTTTGTATGTGGTGGACGGAGTGATCATCTATGAAGACGCTTCATCTTCCTCTACTTCGGCAGGTGTCGGCAGGGTAGCCGATAGGCTTAACCCGTTGGCATCTATCAATCCGGGCGACATTGAATCTATTGAAGTACTGAAAGACGTTTCCGCCACCGCTATCTATGGTTCGCGCGGATCTAACGGAGTAGTTATCATCACCACCAAAGGCGGGAAGAAAGGGAAGACCAATATCGAATACCAATACTCCATTGGATGGCAGCAGACAGCCAAGAAGTTAGAGCTTCTGAATGCCGCCGAATGGGCAAAGATAAACCAGGAAATTTATCCTGTTACGGAGTTCGATAAAGGTCCGTTTTATGGTTGGACGCAGTCACAAATTGATGAGCTTGGTGAGGGTACGGACTGGCAAAGTGCCGCTTTACGCACCGCACCGACGCAATCCCACCAGTTAACAGTCAGTAAGGGGGATGACAAGACACGTTTCCTGATCTCCGGCAATTTTACAGATCAAGAAGGTATAATCCTGAATACAGACTTCCAGCGTTATACGGGACGTTTCAATATTGAGAGCGAACTTCTACCCCGCTTCACCGTTGGTCTTACGGCCAATGCCGGTAAGCTTATCCAAAATGGGTTAGCTAACTATGCAGGAATAGAGACCGGCGGCGCTTCCAATTCACTGGCTTACGTGATTATCATTCCGCAGACGGTTCCTATCTATAACTCCGACGGTAGCTTCAATTACAACAATGTGCACGAGAAGGGCGATTTACGCTATGGCGACCGTACCGTCAATGCAATCTCCGACCTCGTCAATACCGTATCAACTAACATCACCAATACGCTCATCGGCAACGTTTTCTTCAAGTACGACATCTTGCCTTCGTTGACAGCTAAGGTGAGTGCCGGTACCAATATAGCGAATTCTACGCAGAACTTTTTCGGCCCCTCTTCCTCAGCCGCCGGATTCCTTGCCAAAGGCTACGGATCGGTGGGCAACAAACGTACCGATGCCTGGCAGTATGAATACACACTGAACTTTTCCAAACAACTCAACCCCGACCATTACCTCAACGCCTTAGCCGGTTACAGTACACAGGCGACGGATGTGGAATATACGACAGTATCTACCACACAATTTTCCAACGAAACACTCGGCTACCATAATCTTCAGGCCAGTCAGGGACTGCTTGCACCGGTGACCGGCGGTTCGGTATCCATCCTCAATTCGGTACTGGGACGGGTTAACTACACACTCAAAGGTAAATATAACCTGACGGCAACCCTCCGTGCCGACGGTTCATCGCGCTTCGCTCCCGATCATAAGTGGGGATATTTCCCTTCGGTAGGACTTTCGTGGAACATCAACGAAGAGTCGTTCCTGCGTAACAATCCTTCCGTCAACGACTTCAAGCTCCGTGCGAGTTATGGAACGGTTGGCAACCAGGAGATCGGCGACTATCGCTACGCGGATATTTATGACACCAGGAAATATTCTTTCAATAACAAGATCGTGGTAGGTTATGTGCAGTCCAACCGCGCCAATCCTGAACTGAAATGGGAGACTACTTCGCAATACAATGTAGGTCTTGATGCCGGTTTTTTTCATCACCGCCTGAGCCTTGCCGCCGATGCCTATTATAAACGGACAACCGATTTACTGCTCAATATTCCCGTAGAAATCACTACGGGTTACGGTTCGCAGTTGAAAAATATAGGAAGCATCAGTAATAAGGGCGTTGAACTGGAAGTCAAAAGTGTATTGATAGACAGTAAGAAACTTTATTGGCAGCTGTCGGCGAACATCGCCAAAAATATAAACAGGGTTACCGACGTAGCCCTTGGGGCGGGTTACATCATACAAGGTAATACAATTCTGAAAGAGGGCGAACCTTACGGCGCTTTTTACGGACTAATCTTCGACGGCATCGTACAACAAACAGAAGATGTAGCTAAGGTTCCTGTCCCGAGTCGTAATCTGGAAAACGGTACTTCCGTGCAGGTCGGCGATGTAAAGTACAAAGACTTAAACCACGACGGACGCATTGATCTTGATCATGACAGAACAGTCTTGGGTTCGCCACAGCCTGATTTTATCTATGGTTTCTCCACCACCTTGCGTTACAAAGACTTCACCCTCTTCGCTGCTTTTCAGGGAAACCAAGGGAACGAACTCTACAATGCTTTGTGGCGAAGATTGGAAACACCGGACATAAGTTATAATCTGGCTGTTTCTCTGTTAGATAGATGGTCGGAAACCAATCCTTCCAATACGGTGCCAAGGGCTGTGATACAGGCCGTTACAGACCTTGATAGCCGTTACATAGAAGACGCCTCTTTTCTGAAGCTTAAAACGTTGTCACTCTCCTGGCAGCTGCCCCTGCGGCTCCAAGAGGCCCCTGCGGCGCGTGTCAAACTCTTTGCCTCGGCGCAAAACTTGTTGACACTGACGAAATACAGGGGTTACGACCCCGAAGTGGCCGGTGGAACGGATTCAGGCGTTTACCCTACTTCCCGTACTTTTTCCATAGGGGTAAACCTTTCTTATTAATTGACGATTAAACATAGACTGAGATGAAAAAGAATGTATCGGCCCTCCTTGCCTTGACTGCTTTGCTGTTTGCTTGCAGCGACAGCCTTTATGTGGACCCTATTGACAAACTGACGAGTGACAATTTCCCCGTAACTGATGCCGACGCTATAGCTGCCGTCAATGGGGTATATCAGGCAAACGAATTGAGTACCCGCTTCGGCTATACCATTGATCTGCCTTCCGATCTCACCATCACGGGAGAAAACCCTAATGGCGACGCCGGTTTCCTCAGTAGTCAGCAGTGGGAACCGTTTAATAGCTATATCACCTACATGTGGGAGACCTTCTACTCCGGTATCACCAACGCCAATCGCCTCATTGATAAACTTTTCGAACCGGATAACACCGTGACTCCCACCATTAAGGCGCGTGTCATCGGCGAGGCCAAGTTCTTACGTGCCTACTATTATCAATATGCCGTGCAGTTCTGGGGAGAAGTGCCGCTTGTCTTGCACAGAGGAGTAAAGGATGAAGGCATCTCCGTCAAACGCGAAGAGATTGATGTGGTTTACAAACAGATTGAAACAGACCTTATTGAAGCAGCTGAAAACCTGCCGCATGTCAGTGCCTACTCAGGCTCCGACAAGGGCAGGGCTACCTGGGGTGCAGCAAAGACCCTCCTCTCCAAAGTCTACCTCGTCTGGGGGCAGACCTCGCCGACTTTTTCCGATGCTCAACGGACGGAATTGTTCCTCAAATCCGTTGCCACGGCTACGGAAGTTATAGAAAGCGGCGATTATGCCCTCGAAGAAGACTACGCACAAAATTGGTCGGTAGAAAACCGTAATGGCAAAGAAAGTATCTTCGCCACCCAGCATGCTGTTTCACAATCATCGGATGGCGGGGGCGGTAATCACCTGCTCCACTGCGCTTTTGCTACCGGCTTTACCCAATCTCTGCCGCATGTAGTGGTTTCGAACCTGCAATTTCGTGATGAGTTTGACCCTAACGACCAGCGTAAGGGTATCACCTATGCCGATTCGCTTTTCAATCCCCAAACAGGAGAGTGGTTCAACTTCGACGTTCCGCGTTACGGTAAATACATTGATCCTATTGATCCCAATGGGTCGGCCAGTAACCGAAATATTGACCGTACGGTGTTGCGTTATGCGGAGGTATTCCTTCTTCGTGCCGAAGCCCTCAACGAAGCTTATCGCGCTCCGGTGCAAACAGCTACAGCCGACTTGAACACCGTCCGCCGCCGCGCCTTTATCCGTACCGAAGATCCGTCCGCCTACAACGTCCCCGACGGCCTCTCCTATGAGGACTTTAAAAAACGGATACAGCAGGAACGTACCTTTGAACTAACTTATGAGCAAAATCGCCGCCTTGACCTTGTTCGTTGGCGTATACTCGTCAAAACTCTTAAAGCCTCCGGTGTCAAAGCTAAGGAGAATGTTAGCCATAAAAACTATCGTTTCCCTATACCCGGTTCACAACGTAATATCAATCCTGACGGCCTTTGGCAAAACTGGGGATACGACGGCTCTACCGTCTCCACTAATCCCTACATTGACTTCGAATAGATTCTCTCTTTTACACCTGACCAAAAAAGAAGGATAGCCCACAAGAAAGGAGATGGTAAAGGACGAGAGTTTGTTATCTTTGCGAGACTGTACACGACGCAAAGACTTTGTCTATGTTGAGAAAAGCATTGATCGGTTTGTGCCTGTTTTCCGTATGGAGTGGGGTAGCGGCGAAGATAGAAGAAAGTCCGCAAATAACGGATACCTTATTAATAGAAGAGCCGACCGATTCGGTGCGGTTATTAGAAACGCTGGCTGAGTTAGAGGCGGCGCAAGTCCGTGAGAGGGCGCTCCGAATAGAGATGGAAGAGTTGCGAATGGCAACGATTATCTCCGATTCCTTAGCCAAGGTGGAGCAAAAAAGACGGATAGACTCCTTACGGATGATCACCCAAGGCTCACCAGTTATCGTGGAAGGCGATACCTTATTTATTATATACGCTCGGCAAGGAGGATTGTTGTCGGAAACACGTGCACAAAACGTGGAGAAAGCCATTCTGGAGCTTGGAAAAACGTTGGGACTCAAACCCGATTCGCTCTATATAGAAAGTACAGATATACGGACAGACCTGATGTTCGGCGATAAGCTTATTGCTTCCTTCACGGATCAAGATGGCCTTTGGGCTAACTGTTCGCGCGACGAACTTGCGGCGTTGCAACGTCCTGTGGTGGTAGAGAAGCTGAAAGCGTTGCAACGTGAGTATGGTTTGATGCGTATCCTGATGCGTATCCTGTGGCTTGTTCTGTTGTTTGCGGTACAAGGAGGGCTGATCTGGGGAACCTTGCGGTTATACCGCCGATTGAGGCAGCGTATAGAACGACTTCTGGACACGAAGTTAAAGCCTATCACGTTCCATGATTATGAGTTTCTGGATACTAAGAAACAGGTCACCGTGCTGATGTTCGGGGCAAGTCTTTTGAGGTACCTCATCATCGCCATACAGTTGTTTATCAGCATCCCCATCCTCTTCTCCATTTTCCCGCAGACCAAAGGGCTGGCTTACAAAATATTCTCCTACGTATGGAACCCCGTGCGGGAAATAGCGGGTGATATCGTGGCCTACACTCCTAAATTGTTTACTATTATCGTCATCTGGCTGGCCGTCCGTTACTTGGTGAAAGGGGTGAAATACCTGGCGGGAGAGATTGAGGCGGAAAAGCTGAAACTATCCGGCTTTTATCCCGACTGGGCGCAGCCGTCATTCCAGATTGTCCGTTTCCTGCTATACGCCTTCATGGTAGCGATGATATACCCCTACCTGCCTAACTCGGATTCGGGTATCTTCCAAGGGGTCTCGGTGTTCGTAGGGCTGATCGTTTCGTTAGGGTCAAGCAATGTGATTGGAAATATTATTGCGGGGATGGTCATCACCTATATGCGTCCCTTCAAGATAGGCGACCGTATCAAGTTGAATGATACTGTGGGGAACGTAATTGAAAAAACCCCTTTCGTGACTCGCATCCGTACACCGAAAAACGAGATCGTCACGATACCCAACTCCTTTGTCATGTCGTCACACACGATTAACTACTCCTCATCGGCGCGTAACTACGGACTGATACTCCATACCGAGGTGGAGTACGGCTATGACGTACCCTGGGAACTGGCGCACGCCTGCTTGATGGAAGCAGCTAAACGGACGGATGAAGTGCTACAAGATCCGCCACCCTTCGTGCTACAAACAGCGTTGGCGGAATTATCGCCGGTCTACCAGATCAATGTCTATATCAAAGATGCCAACAAGATACCACGCATCTTCTCCGACCTTCACCGTAATATCTTGGATACGGCTTCGGAATCGGGCGTTGAAATAGCCACTGTGCGCTTGATCTCTACGCGGAGCGACCAGAACCCCGCCGTTCCCCGCCGCCCGTGGCCATTCAATCCCCCTTGGAAAGCATGAAGAAAGTATTTTTTCTTAGTCTGGTCTGGGGGATAACTCTCATTTCGGTAGCAAAACCTTTCACCGTAGTTATTGATGCAGGGCACGGCGGAAAAGATCCGGGAGCATTAGGGAAGCTTACTAACGAAAAATCAGTTAACCTCTCTATCGCCCTGAAACTTGGAAAAGCTATCGAAGAGCGGTGCAAAGATGTGCAGGTGATTTATACGCGAAAGACCGACCGTTTCGTAGACCTTAACGAGCGAGCGGAGATTGCCAATCGGAACAAGGCAGACCTTTTTATCTCTATCCATACTAACGCCCTGAAAACAAAGGCTGTGGCCGGTGCGGAAACCTATACGCTGGGGTTGGCGCGTACCGATGAAAACCTGCAAGTGGCTATGCGCGAAAACGCCGCTATCCTCCTTGAAGAAGATTATATACAGAAATATGAAGGCTTCAACCCGAATTCGTCTGAATCGTACATCATTTTTGAAATGATGCAGAATGTACATATGGAGCAGAGTTTGTTTTTTGCCTCTGAAGTACAAAGACATTTCAAAAAGGCAGGGAGGACGGATCGCGGTGTGCGTCAAGCTGGTTTTCTTGTGTTGCGCAAGACAAGTATGCCCAGTGTGCTGGTAGAAACGGGATACATCTCCAACCGTGAAGAGGAACGATACATGACCTCGGCAGCGGGACAGAATAGGCTAGTGCAAGCCTTGTGCGAGGCTTTTGTTCGTTTCAAGCAAAATTTCGACAAGAAAAATGTATCCTCCTCCATAGCTACTGCTACTGTCCCTACCGGCAAGGAAGCAAAAAAGGAAATGCAAACGGAAAAGCAGGGTGACAAGGGAAAAAAGATAGAAGCTAAGGGACAAACTTACAAAGTGCAGATATGTGCTTCGGACAAGTTGTTGAAAGAAAATTCTCCTGTTTTGAAAGGTTATCCCTTGTCTTATTATAAGGAAAAAGAGCTTTATAAATATACCGTTGGCGGAACGGACAACTGGAAAGAGATCCAGGCTACGCTCGAAAAAGTAAAAAAAGACTTTCCTTCCGCTTTCATCGTTGTCTTTGAAGGAGAAGCAAGAGTCCGGTAAAACGGTTATGAGTGCGCCTCCACAACTGCGTACGTATGACAACAAATTCTCACCCTTTGGAATCATGGAATTTTGCGCGAAGGCATAACACTTGATAAATTGACCAAGTCACACTCTTCTTTTCCCTGTAATCCAATGCTTGCCGAAGTCTGTTTTCGAATTGTTATATTTGATTTATGAAAAAATTGTGGATATCCTGCAAAGCAACAAAGCTTATCAACCCCTGTAATAGAAAAAAGATAACAATATCTATTCATTAATATGTTGCAAAACTATGTTTTATAACATATCGAATTGTTTAATACGTAACAAAATCATAGTTACATTTGCACTCACTAAGTTAAACTAAAAAGCAATTCGTTATGAGAAAATTTTCTATGTCGTTTTTTGTTATTCCTTTATTATTGTCTTGTTCAGATAATAATATGGATGGTATTGTGCTACAGATGTAATATGGACGACTATAGAAGATGGTAAGAGCAATATAAATTTAAAGCGTGATGCAAAAATATACATAATTTAGTAACTATGCAATACCAATTCATTAAACTGAGTGTGTTTTTGTTGTTGTCGTTTTTTTCATGTAGCGAAAAAAGTGAGTATTTGCCGATGATTGCTTCGCTTCAACAAAGAGAGATTGCCTTTTCATGTGTTGATATTGAGGGAAAGGATATGCTTGCCGAACCGGATCTCCAAGTATCTGTGTATGGAGAACTTTCAAAGAAAAATATCCCGTTTTCCACAGGGACGGCAGAAACGGAGGGAGGGACGAAGACGTTCGTTCGTTTCTCTGCAGATTTACCCGACCAACAAAAAATGGTAGTCAATACCAATGAAGAAGGTGACATCGAAGGTAAAGGATCTGCTGTGATGATAGTGGAAGTATTTGGAAAGAAACTTAGACTAATCTGTGATTACAAATACTTCAATCAGGATGCAAGATTAGGAGCACTTGGATTAAATTCCATTGTTATTGAACGAATTGAATGCAATGATCATTCTGTTGTCCGCGAAGAGGATACAACATCTTCTGCTATGATGTTGGAGTTCGTAGTTGATAATAATGGAGAAATATCTTTGACGGACACGAGTGCCGAATAATCTTTGTAGAGTTTTAACGACTATAGAATATTGGAATGGGAGAGCCGGAGTATGTAGTCCGGTTCTCCTTTCTTTTTGTACCGGAAAACCTCCTATCTTTGTGTGTTGATGTGTACCAATGCGAAACAGGTTCCCAAAGGTCAAAAGACGATAATCGAATGAGTTATTTTTCAAAAGAAATAAAAATAGGGATAGCTACGGTGGCCTCTCTGGTACTCTTATACGTAGGAGTGAACTACCTGAAAGGGATCAACCTCTTCCATCCGTCCAATTACTACTACGTAACCTTTGCCAACGTGAAAGACCTGACTGTCTCAACGCCGGTCTTTATCGACGGTTTCAAGGTGGGGCTGGTGCGATCTCTCCAATATGACTACGAACAGCAGGGAAAGATCTCTGTGGAGATACACCTTGATGATGAATTGAAGATTCCCAAAGGCAGTTATGTCGTCTTAGTACATACCTTGTTGAGCGGTGCCGAATTACATATCCATCCGAACACCTACCTGACAACTACGCTGGAATCCGGCGACACTATCGAAGGGCGTATCGGAGAAGATATGCTTACGACGGTGCAAAACGAACTGCTTCCCAATATTGAAACACTGTTCACTCGTCTGGATTCCATCTTAGCAAGCCTGCAAACGGTAATCAACCATCCGGCGTTATCGCAATCCCTCGAACATATCGAACGTACCACAAACAATCTTGAAGCTTCTGCCGGTGTGCTGAATGCTCTGCTGGAAAAAGATGTACCGGTGATATTGGGCAATTTGCGGACAACGACCGACAACTTTAACCTCGTCAGTAGTCGGCTCCGTGACATGGACTTCGCCGCCACACTCCATTCGGTAGACCTGACCCTTGCCAACCTCAAAACGACTACCGACAAACTCAACTCCAAAAACAATACACTCGGATCGCTGCTCAACGACAATAGTCTCTACGAGAACCTCAACCAGACCTCCCTCTACGCCGCCGACCTCCTCCTTGACCTGCGCGAACGCCCCAAACGTTACGTCCATTTTTCCCTTTTCTAAATCCGCCGCCCGGTGGTTTACCGTCAAATCTTACAGGCTTATTGGGGCTACGATACTTTCCGCCCCTTGCAGGAGGAGATCATCCGTTCGATATGCGCCGGAAAGGATACGTTGGGACTGATGCCTACGGGAGGAGGGAAGTCTATCACTTTCCAAGTACCTGCCATGGTAATGGAAGGTATTTGTATCGTTGTCTCTCCACTCATCGCCCTGATGAAAGATCAGGTGGATAACCTGCGGCGGCGGGGAATCAAGGCCACCTACATCAGTGCAGACTTGTCGCGGACGGAGATCATTGCGAGGTTGGAAAACTGTATCTTCGGAGGGTATAAATTCCTTTACGTCTCCCCTGAACGGCTTGGAACGGATCTGTTTATAGCGAAAGTACGGGCAATGCAGGTGTCAATGCTTGTTGTGGACGAAAGTCACTGCGTTTCACAATGGGGGTACGACTTCCGGCCTTCCTACCTGAGAATAGCCGACCTGCGTGCCGTCCTCCCCACTTGCGTGCCGGTGCTGGCGCTCACCGCCACGGCTACCGCCGAAGTGATCAATGATATTCAGGAAAAACTTCTTTTTTCGGAAAAGAATGTTTTCCGGCAAAGCTTCTTCCGCGCCAACCTTGCTTACGTTGTGCGACGTACAGACAATAAATTGTCCCAACTCATTCATATCCTTCAGCGCGTACAGGGTTCGGCCATTGTCTATGTCCGTAGCCGTGAACGTACTCGCGAAATAGCCATTTCCCTTCGTGAAGCCGGTATGGATGCCGACTTTTACCATGCCGGACTGCGTAAGGAAGAACGCGATGAACGGCAGAATAATTGGATGCGAGGAGATGTTCGTATCATCGTGGCGACGAATGCTTTCGGTATGGGTATTGACAAACCCGACGTACGGCTGGTAGTGCATATAGAGATGCCCAATTCCCCTGAGGAATATTTTCAGGAGGCGGGGCGTGCCGGACGAGATGGGAAGCAGGCGTATGCTGTTGTACTTTTCTCACCCGGTAAAGACGAAGGAAACATTAAACGACGCCTTTCTGAACAGTATCCCGAACGCAAATACATCACCAGGGTCTACGAAGCTTTGGGCAACTTCTTCCAAATTGCGGAAGGCTATGGTTTGGATACGGCACACGAATTCTCTATCCGGAAGTTCTGTGCTGCCTACGGTTTCCCCATTCTACCCACTCACTATGCTTTGCATATTCTCCATCTTTCCGATTATATTGAGTATTTGGAAGAAGCGGAGAATGTCTCCCGCCTCGCCTTTACCGTCCGTCGTGATGACCTCTACGAATGTCTGCGGCACGATGAACGTACTGACAAAGTCATCAAGGTCATCCTGCGTACCTACTCAGGTATCTTCACCGAGCCGGCCTATATTGATGAACACCTCATAGCCGTGCGGAGCGGTGTGAGTACTGAAGAAATATACGAGATCCTCACAAGTCTCACAAAAATCCGTATCCTTGACTATATCCCTCATAAACGGACTCCCCTTATTATATACATTCGTCCCCGTGAAGCGCCTAAACGCCTGCATATCCCCCACGCTGCTTACGAGGATAGGCGGAAACGTTTTGTTCAACGTTCCACCCTCATCCTGAATTACCTCAATGATCGTAACCATTGCCGTAGTCGTCTCCTGCTGGCCTACTTCGGCGAGACCGACACTCGAGACTGTAGTTTTTGCGATGTCTGCCTTTCTCATGATAAGCAAGATTTGACTGATCATGACCTCCATACGATCCGTTCTCTCCTCGAACAATATCTCTCTCCGCAACCTCTACTTCTTTCCGATCTCCTTCCCAAACTTCCTGTTCCTTCTGACCTTGCCCTCACGGCCATTCGTTTTCTTCTTGATAACGACCCTCGCTTATCTCTCTGTGATGACCGCCTCGTGCTCTCTTCACCCGGAGTAGGGACGGAAAGAGAAAAGACATTACCTTTGCCCTCTGACAACTTGTCCCTAATTACCACGGATAATTAAACATACATGGCCACACAGAGCGCATTTTGGATATCTTTTGACTTCAAACCAAGCAGTGATATTATTGGACTCTATAAATGGCTTGACGCCATGAAAGCTGTGGAGTGTGGAAAAAGTGCTGCTTTTTTCACCATGGAAGCTACTGATGACGATCCTGTCAAGGCAGTTAAGGAGGAGATCCTTGCCCATGTCACTATCGGAAAGAAGGATCGTATATATTTGGTATACAAAGATAAATCATCAGGAAAACTTAAAGGTAAATTTATCTTCGGTATCCGGAAATGGGCACGTTGGACAGATTGGATCACTTTCTTTTCTCGTGTCGATTCCTTAAAGAAGAAGAGATCAATAAAAAATGAATAAAGGTATTTTCCGTATCCTACATCGTTTTGTAGCTCCTTACAAAAAATATGTGGTGCTCAGTATATTTTTTCATATCCTTTCCGCTATCCTTAACCTGTTCTCATTTGCCGTTATTATTCCCATACTTAATATTCTTTTCAAGATAAACGAAACCACTTATCAATGTATCCCTTGGAACTTTCCACCCGCCTCATGGGAAGCATTCAGGGAATTTCCGTACGTTCTCCAGAACAATTTTTTTTACTTCATCAATCAACTCATTGAAACGCGTGGTGGCGAGTATACACTTGTTACTCTTGGTCTGTTCCTAATCCTGATGACTTTCTTCAAAGTCTCCGCCATGTACCTTGCCACAGCCGCCATGATACCGATACGTACGGGCGTTGTCCGCGATATACGCAATCAGATAAATATCAAGATCACCCAACTTCCGCTCTCCTTCTTTTCCGAAGAACGTAAGGGTGATATCATTGCCCGTGCATCGGGAGATGTCAATGAGATTGAGACCTCCATTGTTAGTTCTCTTGACATGCTCCTTAAAAACCCTATCCTTATTCTTGTTTATCTGGCAGGGATGTTCTTTATCAATTGGCAACTCACCCTTTTTGTCTTCGTCTTATTGCCCTTAGCGGGATACCTCATGGGATGGGTTGGAAGGCAACTCAAACGTACATCCTTGGCTGGACAACACCAATGGGGACTGCTTATCAGTCGCATTGAAGAAACTCTATCAGGATTGCGGGTCGTCAAAGCGTTCAATGCCGAATCGTACATCCACCAACGTTTCGAAGGGGAAAACGAGGTGTTTCGGAAACTCACCAATCGTATCTTCCTTCGTCAACAATTGGCGCACCCCATGAGTGAATTCCTCGGTACTGTGGCCATTGCCGTTGTCCTTTGGTATGGAGGTTCGCTGATTCTTACCGACGATCCGGACATTAATGCTTCTACCTTTATATACTATCTCGTCATCTTCTATTCCATCATCAATCCTGCCAAAGACCTTAGCCGCGCTTCCTATGCCATCCAAAAGGGACTTGCCTCCGTTGAGAGGGTAGATAAGATACTCCATGCCACCTCTACCATCAATGATCCCGTCCTGCCTCAACCTATTACCCTCAATGATTACATCATCTACGACAACGTTTCTTTCCGCTATGACAACGACTGGGTCCTCCGTAACATTTCCCTTACCATTCCCAAAGGCCATACCGTTGCCCTTGTTGGGCAATCGGGATCGGGTAAAACTACCCTGGTAGATCTCCTCCCTCGTTTCTATGATGTTACGCAAGGCTGTATCCGCATTGATGGGACGGATATCCGCGATGCTACTCTTCACGACCTTCGTCGGCTCATGGGGAACGTTAACCAGGATCCTATCCTGTTTAACGATACTTTCTTTAATAATATCGCTTTCGGTACGCCTGACGCCTCCCAACAACAAGTGGAAGAGGCTGCCCGTATTGCCAATGCCCACGATTTTATCGTTGCCACTGTAAAAGGTTACGGAACAAATATAGGAGATAGAGGAGCTAAGCTTTCTGGCGGTCAGCGCCAGCGCATTAGCATAGCCCGCGCTATCCTTAAAAATCCACCTATACTTATCCTTGATGAAGCGACTTCAGCCCTTGATACCGAGTCCGAACGCCTTGTACAGGATGCCCTTGAGAAACTGATGCGTAACCGTACTACCCTCATCATCGCACATCGCCTCTCCACAATCCGAAATGCCAATCTCATCTGCGTACTCCACGAGGGACAGATTGTTGAACGGGGACGGCATGATGACCTCCTTCATCTTGGCGGTTATTACAAAAAACTCTGTGATATGCAACGCTTTTGATTCAGGTCTTCCCGCAAAGAAAGTGCGGCTGAAGGGACTCGAACCCCCACGCTGCGAAGCACCAGATCCTAAGTCTGGCGTGGCTACCAATTACACCACAGCCGCTACAAACTATGAGCAAAGGTAAAAAGTTTTTCCGATAAGGGGTAGGGTAGGGTGTAAGTCTGGAAAAGTCCCTTACCTTTGCGCGGATTTATAATAAGGTGTGAGAAATACTAACGAAGAAATGTTGAATCCTATTTACAAAACAATTGACCTTGGTAACGGGAAAGTAATCACTATCGAAACGGGGAAGTTGGCCAAGCAAGCTGATGGAGCGGTGACGGTTAGGATGAATAATACGATGTTACTCGCCACGGTGACTGCTGCAAAAGATGCCAATCAGGGTGTTGATTTCATGCCTTTGCAAGTGGAATACAAGGAAAAGTTTTCTGCTTTCGGTCGTTTTCCGGGTGGGTTCATGCGTAGAGAAGGAAAGGCTTCCGATTATGAGATACTTACCTCGCGATTGGTAGACCGTGCATTGCGTCCGCTTTTTCCTGACAATTTCCACGCAGAGGTATTCGTCAACATTATGTTATACTCTTCCGATGGGGAAGATATGCCCGATGCCCTGGCAGGGCTGGCTGCTTCGGCGGCGTTGGCTGTCTCGGATATACCGTTCAACGGGCCTATTTCTGAGGTACGTGTGGCGCGTGTGAAGGGCAAGTTCATTATAAATCCTACTTTTTCCGAACTGGAATGTGCCGACATTGACATCATGGTAGGGGCGACGGAAAGAAACATTATGATGGTGGAAGGCGAGATGAACGAGGTGCAGGAAACCGATATGCTGGAAGCGATCAAGGTGGCGCATGAAGCTATCAAACAACAGTGCCGTATACAGTTGGAACTCTCCGAAGCTGTCGGTAAACTAACCAAGCGCGAATACAACCACGAAACGAACGACGAAGCGCTCCGTCAGGATATCCGCTCGAAATGTTATGACAAAGTCTACGCCATAGCCGTCTCCGGTAGTGGAAAACAGGAACGTACGGAGGCGTTTGAAGCTATTATTACCGAATACAAGACTCAGCTCACTGAAGAAGAACTTGCCGAAAAGGATGGAATGATAGTCCGTTACTATCACGATGTGGAAAAAGAGGCCATGCGTCGTGCTATTCTTGATGAGGGCAAACGGCTCGACGGACGTGCTACTACCGATATCCGTCCGATATGGATAGAAACAGATTTCATTCCTGGGCCTCATGGATCGGCGGTCTTTACGCGAGGTGAAACGCAATCCCTTACTACCGTTACTTTGGGTACCAAATCCGATGAAAAACTGATTGACGATGTGCTTAACCATGGTAAAGAGCGTTTCTTGCTACATTACAATTTCCCGCCTTTCTCCACAGGGGAAGCCAGGCCTCAACGTGGCGTAGGTCGGCGCGAAGTGGGACATGGCAACCTCGCGCATCGTGCCATTAAACGTATGATACCAAAAGATTATCCTTACGTAGTGCGTATTGTCTCCGATATCCTTGAATCCAACGGATCTTCTTCTATGGCTACCGTATGTGCCGGTACGCTTGCTTTGATGGATGCCGGCGTGGCTATTAAAAAGCCTGTTTCCGGTATAGCCATGGGGCTTATCTCCGAAAATAAAGGTGCCAATTACGCTATCCTATCCGACATACTCGGTGACGAAGATCATTTAGGCGATATGGATTTCAAAGTGACTGGTACGTGCGACGGGATTACTGCCACCCAAATGGATATCAAGGTGGACGGCCTCTCTTATGAGATCCTCGAAAAAGCACTCGCTCAAGCACGTCAGGGGCGGCTTCATATCCTCAACAAGATTACCGAAGCCTTATCGGCTCCCCGTACTGACCTGAAACCTCACGCTCCGCGTATTGAAACGATCATTATTGCCAAAGAATTTATAGGTGCAGTCATTGGCCCGGGCGGTAAAGTGATACAAGGTTTGCAAGAGAAAACGGGTGCTACCATTTCCATTGAGGAGGTTGATGGCGTCGGACGTGTGGAAATAGCCGGTACGAACCAAGCAATTATTGATGAGGCCCTCCGCTCTATTCGGAAAATTGTTGCTGTTCCCGAAGTAGGTGAGGTGTATGAAGGGAAAATATCTTCCATCATGCCTTACGGTGCTTTTGTAGAGTTTATGCCTGACAAAGATGGTTTATTGCATATTTCCGAATTTGACTGGAAACGGCTGGAAACAGTGGAACAGGCCGGTTTCAAAGAAGGAGATCTTATCAGAGTTAAACTAATAGACATTGACTCTAAAACAGGTAAATTCAAACTGTCCCATCGCGTTCTGCTTCCCAAACCTGAAGGCTATCAAGAACGAACCCGCCCTTCTTCGCGGTAACAAGAGGCAAAAAAGAAACCCCTACGGCCGGTTGAGAGTGTGTTCCGAGATGAAGGTGTCGTAGGTACTGTCGGAGTAGAATATCATAATCTTAGTGACACGCCTTTGTGATCGTTCGGGGTAGCTAACGGGAGGGGGTAACTGGGCAGTGAGAACATTTGTTGTCTCGCCGGTATTATGGTGTGTGGTGGGTGGCTCGTTGAGCAGAGTTGTTCTCTGAGGTTCTCTGTAAGGTATTGTATGTGTTACCTTATCACCGAAAGGAATCGTTGAGGTTTGTACTTGTTTTTTGTCGATGGACATTGAAATACTTTCTTTATAATGGGGAGGGGGAGAGGCAACCTTCTCTCCGGAAAAGACAAGCTTGTTACTAAACAGATCTTGTTGAGGTAGGGGTTTCTCTTCCCTGTACATATCGCCTGCACCACGTAGTAACCAGTCGGGCGACAGCCTCGGAAAGCAATCAAGAATTTTCTGTGTAATCTCCAGACTTACATTATTCCTTCCCGAAAGGATATGCGACAACGTAGCTCGCTGTGTCCCAATAGCCTCGGCAAAACGCGCTGCCGTCAATCCCTCGGTTTCCATGATCTTAATAATGCGCTCTTTCATTCTTTTCTAATCATTTAAAAATACCCTTTTTTGCTATATTACATATGTAATAAACAACTCAAGTTGTCGGCCACAAATGTAAACAAACTACACGATAAGCGCAAGTTATATTTGTAAACAATCTCGGATATAATTGTATACAACGAATGCTTAACGAGGAAACACCTATGAAAAATAGGTAACATCATACATTTTAGATTAATACTTTTGCTTGAATAAATCCAATTAAAATATTGGTTTATAGATATATAGAAGAAGAATATCCAGTAAAACAAGCGAGTATACATCTAAATGTTATACCTATAAACAAAAACCTATAGTTTAAGAATAGAGATAATATATAACTATCTGGTTTATAGATATAAATGCAAACCAAATAATAGAATTGAAGATTAAAAAACTGAGGTTAGTTACATAGATAACACGACCATACGTTTACATATGTAACAAACGGATTATGATACACATATAACTATAAGGAACAAGTTTGGTTACAATGTACAATCTAATCAAGTGTTACATATGTAAATAAATACAATTGTTACATCAAATCAGGGTTGTAAAATTTTTTCACAAGAAACATTTTGGCGGAGTGATGGACATTTGAGAATATGTCTGTATACATTTTCATACTCGGAAACTAACCGATCTATATCCAGGAACGATTTGACGGATTCTCGGGCATTGAGATGTAGTTTATTGAACAATTCTCTATCATTGATCATCTTATTCATTGCAAAAAAGAGGCTGTCCGGATCAGATACCTCACAATATAGTCCATTGATTCCATCCTTGATGATCTCTTTCAACCCGCCGGTCGCAGAAGTGATTACGGGGACATGGTACGCACAAGCCTCTATGGCGACCATACCTAACGGCTCCTCCCAAGTCGAAGGGACAATTAATACGTCTATTGAAGCATAAAAGTCTTTCGGTTTACTAAACCCGAGGAAAGTGATCCGGATATCATCGCTTGCAAGAGTTTTCATTTTATTCTCGTAAGAAACACTTCCTTTTCCTGCGATTCTCAGCAACACATGATCCGATTCTATCTTTTTGAATTGTTCAATCAGCCATTGAATACCTTTATGAGGTGAGATTGCTCCAATGAATCCGAAAGTGATTTTATCTCTTTTAATTTTTTTATTTTCTACATCAGGAATAACCCGTACATTATGGACCACTACTTTTAACGAGTTGGGAAAAAATCCGGCTGTTATCACTTTATTAAGTACACCGGAACAGATACCTACGACAGCATCTACCTGTTGGGACTTCTTCCGATATAACAACCTCATGATCTTACATCTAAGACACCTTCCCCTGCATGGACGGCCTTTTTTGAACAAGGACGATCTTACACATAAAAAATAATAATCATGCAAGACTTGTACAATGGGGATATTTTCTTTTCGAATACTATCCCATACTCTTATTGACCAACCCGGAAGATTATGACACGATACAATATCAGGCCTTTCCTTACGGATTACTTCTGTTACATAGACTTGCATGCCATTGTTGTAAAGATCTCTTGTATGCCGTATGATTTTATTTATCTTAGAACGTGAATGATTTCCATATATCCAGTATTTATTTTTTATTCCAGCACGATACACAGTGATACCATTTACAGTCTCCTCATGAAGTCCTTTTTTATCGCTTGTAGCCAGTACAACTACATCGTGTCCCCTGTGGCTCATTGATTCTACCAATATACGAAGCGAATTTTCCGCTCCACCAATAATATGAGGAGCATAAAGGGAATGGATAAACAATATCTTCATCGTCTTATACCGTTTATATTTATATGTCTGATGTCGTGAGGTAACATTAGACGTAGATACCATAGTTCAATAGGAACTACGGTGATTGATCGCTCACTGATTAGTTGATTATGAATAGGTTGAAACACAGTTTAGGCAAGTTGGTTACAGGAGTAGCTCACGTAGATCCAATTTGTAAGTCGTTGAAAGACAGGAATTAAAGATTCATTCAGACACAAAAAAAGACGTAGTTCCTATTGAACTACGTCTTTTGTGTGGCTTGAGCCTGTTGAGGCATACCAAAGTGCCTCAATTCCGAAAGATGAGGCGGAAAAAGTGGCTTACCTATGTCACAAAAGTAAGTATTTTTGGTTTTTGAGGAATTAGAGGCTCCGGCTCAATTCTGGTAAATCTCTCTGTAGCTTGCCGCCATTGCTTCCGTATTGTAAAACTCCACTACATCTTTGTGGGACTGCTCCGTCAATATTCTCCAGTCCCACTCCCCACGCAACATCCGACTGATTTGCAAGGCATACTCTTCGGCCGTACGGCACACAAAACCGTTCCGGCCTTCTTCTATCACTTCCCGGCTCCCTGTTACATCACTTACCAAACACACTTTTCTCAAATACATGGCTTCAAGCAATGACAGTGGCAACCCTTCCCACAAGGAGGTGAGGATAAAAAAGCCGACTTCTTGCTTCAACCTCACGGTTTCTTCCGGATCCATCCATCCTGTTATTTCTATATTAGCGGCTGTCAACTGATGTCTAAGTTCCCCATCTCCTATCCAGATGAATTTTAATTCCGGTAACAAACCGGCTATTTCGTTAAATAACTCCGGATTCTTTTGGAAGGTTATCCGTCCGCTTGTACATACCACGGGGAGTAATTCATGCGATGCTATGACAAACGGTTTTAACCGGCAGATATTGATACCATTATTGACGTATGTACATCGGGAAGATAATTTCAATGCTTCCTTATATTCCCCTTTTCCACAAGCAATGGTGACGGCTTTGGTTTTTGCCGAGAAGCATTCAATCAACCAATAGAGATTTCTTTTCAATTTACTTTCTCCCTTCATCAAAAAGGAGTATCCATTGGGAGTATAAAAGATCTTATAACGGTAACCGTTAAAAGCCCAGCGACCTAAAAAACCGGCTTTGGAAGAATGAAGGTGGATAATATCCGGACGTACTTCCCGGACAATACGTTTCAACTCAAAAAAAGCTTTGATATCTTTTACGCCGACAGCCCGCTGAAAATTATAAACCTCTACCCATTGTACCCTGTTATCAAAACATTCCTTGAAATTTTTGTGAGTGAATGGTCGTATGCCATAAGCAATGTATACCTCAAAGGAATCACATTGATGACTCGTCAACGCTTTAAGGAAAGTATAAATGCCTCCTTCAAAGGCTTCTACTATGTGCAAAACTTTCTGCATTGATATTGTCTTTACAGTGAATGTTTGTTTAGTGATTACGGGGTGAAGAGCCGATACCATAGTTCACCAGGAACTATGGTGATAGTGGATTTTTAAATCGTTGATAGTAAATAGGATACGACATGGTTTTGGCACGCCGGTACATTACCCCGGCACTTAAATTTTTCACGAAATAAGAAGATAAGGTGTTGGAAATCAGCAATAGGAATGTCCTTTACGGACACAAAAAAAGACATAGTTCCTGGTGAACTACGTCTTTTTTACTATGTAAGAACTACCTTACCTCGACAAAGCTCATCACTTACAAGAAGATGCAAGTGATGAGGCGCCTTCTAAGGTTACAACAAAAGTAGGTATTTTTGGCGTATCAAGGTGAGGTGGGTGGATATGCTACCGGTGGATGTTGAGTTGTTTCAACGTTTCTAAATACTGCTTACCAAAGACAATGTCCGGTTCCATATAATTCCCTTCACCCCATTCATTCCATGATTTTAGAAAGATGATCTTATTTTCATCGGGTTTATGTTTTACTAATTCCAAGGCATTACAAACATGCTGTCTGAACAATTCCGGAGTACTCCCATGCCATAGATCCTCACGGTATGCTCCTGTCCTTGGGGTCCTGTCCCAATTGGGTACAATTGTAGGATATACATTCGGCCAGGCATCTTCCTTGACGTGATAATTCTCAATGATATCAGAATAATTATGCTTATATTTTCTAAGTGAGGGAACCCGTATCCCGAAAAAGATTTTATCCAATAGTAAACGAACATAGCCTTTTACCTTCCTGTTTGCCCTTCCAGCTCCACTGGAAATTACTGTATTAAACTTTCTTTCCAAAATGGCAGAGAAAATAGATGCTTGACTTGGAAAATAAAATCTCTCAAATCCTTTTTTCTGAATCCGACTGTATTCACTATTGCCTGCAAAATGTATCCCTTCAAGTCCATTCTGTTTGGCTAATTCATTCCATTTGACAATAAAATACGGAGAATCGGGGATGTTCAAGGGGTCAAAGACTACAAACAGAGGTTTACCGTCCACCTGTATATATCTTTTATCTTTGAAAGCGGGAAGTACCGCATGGAAATGTTTTACGTAATCCTCTTTCGAATAGGTTTGCTCCATAAGCATCCCTTTTTGGACAAAGCTATCTTTGCCTGTCCATGTCTTATTTGTCCACGAATGGTTTGCCCAACCAAGGCAAAAAGGGAAATCCGGTTTTCCGGACTCCAATACTTCTTGAAAAGGCCTTTCCAATAAACGTTTACCATTACCAAACCAGTAATGCCAATAACAAAACCCTTCAATCCCCGCTTCCCTGGCCAGTTCGGCTTGTTTTTCCCTCACTTCGGGATCCCGCAAGTCATAATATCCCAAATCAGCAGGTATACGTGGTTGATAATGCCCTTTGAATAAAGGTTTGGCTTTCTTTACATTAGTCCATTCTGTAAACCCCTTCCCCCACCATTTATCATTCTCCGGAACAGGATGAAACTGGGGAAGATAATAGGCTATAATTCTCGCTTTTGTGCTCATAAAACATGATTTTTCTTTATGCTTGGTTTAAAGTTCTCTTTCCAAAATCACCATAGTTCATAGAGAACTATGGTGATTTTAGATTTGTAATTCGTTGATAATAAATAAGATATGACATGGTTTCGGCACGCCGGTACATTACCGGCACTTCAAAAATCCGAAAGAAGAAGAGTGTTAAGGTGTTGGTAACCAGCGACGATATGGTTACTAATGGACAAAAAAAAGACATAGTTCTCTATGAACTATGTCTTTTTTACTGCGCAAGAATTATCTCGCCATGACAAAGCTCATCACTTCCAGAAAGATAGAAGTGATGAGGCGCCTTGTAAGGTTACAACAAAAATAGGTGTTTTTAATGTAACACTATGGGTGATATACCCATAGTATTAAAGGGATTGGGATTGAGGTTGAAGATCAGGGCTCTACGAATATTTGAGGATAAGGTCATACAAACGGCTGGCGGAGTCATCCCAGGAAAAACGCTTGACATTTTCAAGGCCTTTTTCCCGTAACGATTGCCGTAAAGAGGCGTCGGTGACAATGCTGTAGATCGCGTCCTGCATTTCGGAGACACTGTCTGGATTAAAATAAAGTACACTGTCCCCAAGTACTTCGGGTATGGCGGCGGCATTGGAGGCAATGACCGGACAACCACAGGCCTGCGCTTCCAAGGGTGGAATACCAAAACCTTCGTACAGGGATGGGAAAATAAAGGCGGTGGCTGATTGATAGAGACTGATCAACTCTTCATCGGAAACTCTTCCCATAAAACGTATGGAAGAATCGGAAACAGTATTAAAATTTTGATTACCGGAATAGGGAGATGATCCCCCTGCAATTACTAAAGGAATATCTATTTTTCCGGACTTATGTAAATCGACAAAGGCCTCAATTAAACGGGCGATATTTTTATGATAAAAATGGGAAGAAACGGCTAATAAATAAGGTATAGATGGCTTATTGGGACTTTTTACGGTGAATTGACTGCCTGTTGCGTTATATATTACATGTATAGATGGGGGGGGGTAATTTCTAAAATGGCCAGATATTTCTTTCTTTGAAAATTCGCTGACAGTAATAAGGGCTAAGGAATTTTTCAAAATCAGGGGCGTCAACAAACGGCATTGGAGGCGGAATTTCAAGGAATAACTCTTGGGATACCGTAGATAAGTGATGTCGTGCAAAGTCACGATTCTGTTACCATACCCGAAGGGTGCAGAGGCTACATAGTTTACTAACAAGGGATTATTGTGCGCCTTTAAATATTTTGGTAAATCTATCTGTTCCCATAAAAGCCCTGTCTTATGGCCTACTACTTCAGCCTGTAATTTTTCGAATAACTCATGTTGTATCACGTTCTTTGGGCAAACGAAATGTATGGAAGGGTCTATTTGTTTCAAACGTAAGGACAACTCTGCGCCATAACGCTGAGTACCTGTCATCGGTTGAGAAAGGAATCGGGCTTTTACAACGATCATTTCTTTACTTTATCCCTTATGAGCTATTTATTTTACGAGGGCAAGAATTATCTTGACGCGGCAAAGCTCGTCACTTACAAGAAAATTGCAATTGCAAGTGATGAGGCACTTTGTAAGCGCTACTACAAAGGTAGGTATTTTTAGCGTACCACCTCAATGCCGGAGAACACATCACCTTTGCGAATGGTATGCTATCGGTGTTACGGGAGAGATGCTACCGGTGTTTTTAAAGGGAAGTAAGGCGATAGCCATAAAAAAGAACATCCACATGGTGGAATAAGTAAAGTCAGGAACTGCTATTGTCTGAGCTACCAATAACACAAGGGCAAAAACGGTCAACCATTTATTATGCTCTTCCAAATGTTTGAAGATGTAGTAATAAATCCGTCCGA
>JAITRW010000006.1 GCA_031288175.1 Tannerellaceae bacterium | reverse complement strand
CGGGATTCGAACCCGCGGTACACTTTTGGCGTACACACGCTTTCCAAGCGTGCCTCTTAAGCCACTCGAGCACCCTTCCCGAAGGCGGGGCAAAGGTATGGTTTAATTTGGATCGTAAGGATGGTGGGTGTGGAATTGTTGAAGTCGACTTCCGAGCACATCGTACTGGTGAGGCCGGATGAAGGAGGTACAGATACGGAGGCCTTGCTGGGTACTGCCTGTGGTGGAGAGGGAGATGGCGCTGATGCCGTAAAAAATCAGTTCCTGCATGAGAGCATTACCGGTGAGGCCAGGATAGGTGATGGTGAAATAGAAGCCGTCGGCAATGGGTTGGTCAATATCAAGGTCGTAAACGATGCGGAAACCGTTGGCAGTGAATATCTTTTTGAGGCGATCGGCACGCCGACCGTATTCGCTGACGGCGGAGAGGAAGGCGAGGTTACCGTCGGTTGCAGCACGAAACATGGCTGCGAGAGCGCACTGGGCGGAATGTGATGTACCGGAGGAAAGTGCGTAGAGGACGCGGTGAATATAGACGGCTCCAAAGGTTGGACTGCCGTAACGCTGCATGAGGCGTGGATAGGGACGATGATAGAGGGAAGGGGAAATAACAGCAACAGCTATACGCTGGCCGGCATAACTGAAGACTTTGGAACCGGAAATGTGGAGGATATAATGCCTGGCGTGATGTGCAATGCTGGGTTGGTAAGGCGGTTGGAAGGGAGTGCCAAGTTTCTTGCGGAAGTCCATGGCAAAATAGGCGAGGTCTTCGATGACGATGACGTCGTAACGATCAGCGGCTTCCCCGATGATTCGGAGTTCGTCATCGGTGAGACAGAACCATGCGGGATTGTTTGGATTGGAATAAATAAGTGCGGCGATATGCCCTTGCGAAAGGATGGTATCCAGTTTATCCCGAAGTTTATCTCCCCGACAATCATAGAGATCGAAGGATTCGTAGCGACAACCGATGACGGTAATCTGCTGTTTTTGTACAGGAAATCCGGGATCAAGGAATAGGATGGTGTCACGCTCGGTACATTGGCTTGCTACGAGGAAAGAGGCGTATGTCCCTTGCATAGAACCGGTGACGGGGACACAGGATTCGAGGGGAATGTCAGCGTTGACAAAAGCTTTGAGGAAGCGGGAAGCTTCATTTTTTAATTCAGGGATACCATTGATATCCGGATAAAGGGAAGCAACGCCATTACGGAGGGCATCAATTTCGGCGTCCACACCAATGGTGGTTGGAGGTAGTCCGGGCACGCCCATTTCCATACGGATGAACTCAACACCGGTCTCTTTTTCGAGTTGCCCGGCAATGGCAACGACTTCACGGATGGTGGCGCGTCCTAAATCAGCGAGGTGGTATGAATCTATGACACGTTTGGCTACAACATAGTCGACAGGTGTCTGCACTTGATTTATTCCGTCCATATTTTCCAAGAGGCAAATGCTTGAAGGAGCAACATCTCAAGGCCGTTTTTCACTATGGCACCCTGTTTTCTACCTTTTTCCATGAAGAGCGTCTCGCCGGGATTGTAAATAAGGTCGTAGAGGAGGTGTTGCTCCGAAACGAGGTCATAGGGTATATCAGGACTTTGATTGGCACAGGGATACATACCGACAGGAGTTGTGTTGACAATGACGGTATATTTCTGTATGACCTTGGGGGTGAGATCCTGATAAACAAGATTGGAGGGCGTACTTTGACGGGATACGAAGACAGATTCGATACCCAGTTGTTTCAATCCATGCAAAACGGCGAGCGAGGCGCCACCCGTCCCGAGTATGAGTGCATGCTTATGATGAGGCTTGAGCAGAGGGGTGATAGAACGTTTGAATCCAATGATGTCGGAATTATATCCTTTGAGGCGTAACTTACCTCCTTTACGGATGAACTTGATCACGTTCACAGCACCAATAGCTTGGGCGTCTCCGTCCATTTCATCCAAGAAACTTATAACTTTTGTTTTATAAGGAAGGGTTACATTCAATCCACACAAGTTAGGATTATCCTCAATGACATACTTCAGTTCCTCTATGTCCGCTATCTGGAAATTGACATATTCGGCATCAATTTTTTCATCGACAAACTTCTGATTAAAATATACCTGGGAGAAAGAATGTCCCAACGGAAAACCTATCAAACCATACTTGTCCATACTTACGCTTTCCGTTGTGCAAAGTTTACCCCTGCCGAAAGTGCGTTGAGATTCATGTTTATCACATCCTCTCCTTTGCGACGGAAAATACGGTGTATCCCTTCTTCAATATATTTCCGTTCGATGGGAATGAAGGGGATAGCTGCACCCAAGACAACCATATTGGCGGTACGTGGCGAGCCTGCCTCGCGGGATATTCTTTCTACGTCAAGCACGACGCTATGCGGCAATTTCCCCAGCTCCTCCCCTATTCTATCCATGTCCGGATAGTCCGGAATATTGCCCAGAGGACACGAATGAGTTACCACCCACCCTTCTTTTTTTAAAAAGGGCAAATAGCGGAGACTTTCCATCGGTTCGAGTGAGAGTATCATCTCTGCCTGTCCCTTGGCAATAAGGTCAGATGCGATAGGACGATCGGATATCCTGAGATGCGATTGTACGTCGCCACCTCGTTGACTCATACCGTGCACTTCTGCCTGTTTCATCTGTAACCCTGCGACAACGGCAGCTTGTCCAAGCACAGCGGCAATGGATAGTATCCCCTGTCCGCCTACTCCCGATAGTATGATATCTATTTTCATCCGTTCTCACTCGAAAATACCCATCCTAAGGGCATTAACTTCCCGTTCATTGAGAAAACGCCACTTACCTCTCCCGAGATTCTTTTTGGTGAGTCCGGCAAAGTAGACACGGTCTAACTTTACGACATTGTATCCTAAGGATCCGAAGATACGACGAACAAGATGATTACGTCCGGAATGAAGTTCGATACCAACTTGGGTCTTGTCACTTTCTTCGGCGTAGCTAATAGCGTCAGCATGTATTTCACCATCGTCAAGTTCAATACCTGTAGCTATTCTCTGCAGATCTTCGGGGATTACTTCCTTGTCTAACCAAACATGGTAGATTTTCTTCTTTTTGTAAGCCGGATGGGTTAGTTTGGAAGCCAAGTCACCGTCATTTGTGAGAAGGATGACACCGGTAGTGTTACGATCAAGACGTCCAACAGGATAAATACGTTCACGGCAAGCTGTGCGCACAAGTTTGGAGACGGTCATACGTGCTTCGGGATCAGTAGTAGTGGTCACACAGTTTTTTGGTTTATTGAGCAAAATGTATACTTTACTTTCGCCGCGTACTTCCTTATCGTGGAAGAAGACTTTGTCACGTCGGGTGATTTTTGTTCCTAATTCGGTGACTACGACGTCATTGACTTTTATCACACCGGAACAGATGTACTCATCGGCTTCACGCCTCGAACATACACCGGCATTGGCAATGAATTTATTAAGACGGATAAGTTGCATGGGATCTGCAAAGGGCTCTTTATACTTAACCTGTCTCTGGTGTCCATGTCGAGGAACACCAGATGAAAACGACTGTTGACGAAGGATAGGACGTCGGTTGGTATCAGAAATATGCGGCGTCCATCCTCCTTGCGGACGACTATCCTGGCGTGTAGTGACAGAACGGGGGGTACGAGGATAACTTCCTTCACTTTGCCTGTAATTATTGATATTACGACTATAACCTCTTTCACCGTTGTTTTGACGATCTTCGACTTGACTATGGGTTATTGCCCGTGACATTTCCCCTACACGGAGCCGTTTTCTTTTTGGAAGAAGTACAACTTTCCTAGAAGGTTGTGAAGTTTCATCTACTTTTTTCTTTTCGTCAGGGCGCTCCTCTTGTTCCTCTATTTTCATGGCTGTGATTTTTAAGTGGCAACCTCACGGCTTCCACAACCTATCGGACAAAGATAAAAGATTATTTTAAAGCTGTCAGTGCATTTTTCATTCGTTGAACAGCTTGTCGAAGTTGCTCGTCGGAAACAGCGTATGAAAGGCGCAAATGTCCGGGAGCGCCAAAAGCATCTCCGCCCACGGTGGCTACGTGTCCTGTTTCGAGGATATACATGGAGAGGGCAGCTGCATCGTGAATCGTTTGACCTTCTATAGTTTTGTGGCCAATATAAGCGCTCATATCCGGAAAGATATAAAATGTTCCCTGGGGGGTACTTGTCCGAATATCCGGTATACTACGACAAAGATCCAGAATAAGATTACGACGATATAAAAAAGAATCCCGCATCTTTTTGACACAGGATTGATCGCCGGAGAAGGCTGCAATAGCGGCTTTTTGAGCGATGGAACTTGCACTGGATGTGTATTGTCCTTGTAATTTGTTACAGGCTTTTGCAATCCAGAGTGGCGCGGCGAGGAAACCGATACGCCAACCGGTCATGGCATAGGCTTTGGAAACACCATTGATGATAACTACACGGTCCCGTATCTCAGAAAATTGAGAGAGACTTTCATGACGTCCGCAATAATTGATATGTTCGTATATTTCATCAGACAAGACCACAATCTCAGGATGCCGGACAAGTACGTCAGCCAAAGCTTTAAGTTCACAGGCACTGTATACACTTCCGGTCGGGTTATTTGGAGAACAGAGGATAAGCGCTTTCGTACGGGGAGTAATGGCTTCTTCCAATTGAGAAGCGGTTATCTTGAAATCCTGTTCAATACTTGCATGAATGACCACATTCTTACCCTGTGCCAGCTTCACCATTTCCACGTAACTTACCCAATATGGCGCCGGAATGATGACCTCGTCTCCAGGGTTAATGATACTGAGCAATACATTACAGACTGCTTGCTTGGCACCAGCTGATACGACAATATGATCTACCGGATAATCCAATCCGTTTTCCCGTTTTAACTTTCCGGCAATGGCTTGGCGCAGATCTATATATCCGGGTACAGGAGAGTAAAAAGAAAAGTTGTCTTCAATGGCTTTTCGTGCGGCTTCTTTGATATGATCGGGTGTAAAAAAATCCGTTTCACCCACACTCAGATTTATTACATCAATACCTTTTGCCTTAAGTTCGCTGCTTTTTTGCGACATGGCTAAAGTCTCCGATGGCGACAAACTCGCCAAGCGTTCTGAAACTTGTGTCATTTGTATGTTTCTTTGTTTTTTTGATTCAATAGCTATCTAACATTGTGAAGGATATGCCCCATTTTTTCTTTTTTGGTTTTCATATAAAACCTGTTATAAGGATTAAGATTCACTTCAATAGGTATCGTTTCGACAACTTTCACTCCATTAGATTCCAAGCCCTCTTTTTTCTGAGGGTTATTAGTCAGTAACCGAATTTTGTTTACACCAATATCAAGCAAGATTTGTGCGCCTATGTTGTAATCGCGTTCATCCACTTTATGCCCCAATTTAAGGTTTGCCTCAACTGTGTCCATCCCTTCATCTTGCAACTTATAGGCTTTTATTTTTTCCATCAACCCGATACCACGTCCTTCCTGATTGAGATAAATAATAATACCACACCCTTCCTGCTCAACCATACGCATAGCTTTATGTAGCTGTTCGCCACATTCACAACGCATGGAGCCGAAGATATCACCGGTTGCACAAGAAGAATGAAGGCGTACGAGGACAGGGGCTTCCGTATGAACATCACCCTTGATCAAGACTATATGTTCAAGTCCAGTGGCTTTCTGACGGTAAGGGACGAGACGGAAATGTCCATATTCCGTAGGCAGGTTCACTTCTACACCCTTCTCCACGAGGTTTTCCTTCCCTTTGCGATAAGTTATCAGATCGGCTATACTGATAATTTTGATACCAAATTTTCGAGATACTTCCACTAATTGAGGCAAGCGTGCCATCGTCCCGTCTTTGTTGATGATCTCTATCAAGGCGCCGACCGGCTGCAAACCAGCCATTTTCGCCAAATCAACGACGGCTTCCGTATGTCCGGGACGCCGCAAGACACCGCGTGGATGTGCGCGCAGAGGATTAATGTGTCCCGGCCTGGCGAGATCGGAGGCTTTCGTAGCAGGGTTGGCCAGAGCGAGGATAGTTTGCGCACGGTCATACATAGAAACTCCTGTAGTACAACCGCCCCCCAACTTGTCGACCGTAACGGTGAACGGCGTCCCCAACAATGAAGTATTGTCTGAGACCTGCATTTCCAATTCCAACTCTTTGCAACGCTCCGCTGTGATAGGAACACAAAGCACTCCCCGGCCTTCTTTCATCATAAAGTTGACCTTCTCAGGTGTTATTTTCTCAGCAGCAACGATGAAATCCCCTTCATTTTCTCTGTCCTCGTCGTCCACTACTATCAAAAACTGTCCTTTGCGGAAATCCTCAACAGCCTCTTCAATGGTATTTAGTTTTATTTCATCCATAACACCCATGCAAACTTCTATGCGAGCACAACACACAACACAACAATCACCATCAATTGCAACCTGTCAATCACAAAAAAGCGGGTATTCTTCTTTCAAATACCCGCTCCGAAAATATCCTGTCCGAGGAGACCTCTACTAAGCCTTTTCCTTCATTTCTTCCAGTTTCTGCAACTGGGATTCAATTTCATGTTTTTCTTTCATCAAGCGTTGTTTTTCATCGTCAGCCTTTTTCAGTTTTTGCAAATCGGCCAAAGCAATTAACTTGTCCAACTCTTCAAAACTGAGGTGCTTCAATGACGAGATAACACCTCCAAAAACAGAACTTTTACCCCCCGCCAGTCTACGTGCTTCACGCTTTGCACGTATAGAAGCTTTCACTTCTTCTGTCAACTTAACACCTTTCGTACGCCCCATGATGGAAACTTTTTAAATTAAACACTCCTATAATAAATGGAAACTCCCCGCAAAGATACACACCCGAATTATATATGCAAGTGTTCGGTTTGTTTTTTATCAAGTTTTCTTTTCCCTCGTTACTATTCCCCAAGTAAAGTAGCTGAGGTAGCATCGGTGATCTTAATCTTGACTGTTTCTCCGACATGTCTTCTTTCTTTTTTAAAAATGACAACTTTGTTTTGTCCCGTCCGTCCGAAAAGATGCTCTCTCGAACGTTTGGAAAATCCTTCAACCAATACATCAAAAGTTTTTCCGATATCTTGTCTATTACTTTCGGCCGAAAGGTAATTCTGCAAATCAATCATTCCTTGCAAGCGGCGTATTTTAATGTCTTCAGGAACGTTATCGGTCAGATACTTCGCAGCGTACGTACCCGGACGTTCGGAGTATTTAAAAAGGAATGCATTATCATAAGCCACTTCTCGCATAAGTGATAATGTTTGTTCGTAATCCTCTTCCGTTTCGGAATGGAAACCGCAAAACAGGTCGGTAGAAATACTGCACTCGGGAATGATCCGCCGGATAGCTGCGACACGTTCTAGGTACCATTCACGTGTATATTTACGGTTCATGATCCCCAATATGCGGGAACTACCCGATTGAGCGGGCAGATGGATATGTTTACATAAGTTGTCAAAAACAGCAAGTGTGCGAAGGGTATCATCACTCATGTCTTTTGGATGAGATGTGGTAAAACGAATACGCATACTGGGAACTTCACGCGCGACAATTTCCAATAAACGGGGGAAAGTGACTTTTTCTCCGTTTCCTCCCTTTATATACGAATAAGAATTAACATTTTGTCCCAACAGAGTAATTTCCTTGAACCCTTTTTCATACATATCTCTCACTTCGTTCAGGATACTCTCCAAACTTCGACTCCGTTCCCTTCCTCGTGTATAGGGTACAATACAATATGTACAGAAATTGTTACAACCCCGCATGATAGGAACGAAACCGGAGATATGTACGCCAGGCAATTTCAAGGGAATAACGTCTTTATAAGTCTCTCGGACGGACAAAACTACGTTAATAGCTTTGTTACCCTGTTCTACTGCGCCGATAAGATTAGGTAGGTCCAAGTAAGAGTCAGGCCCCGCTACTAAATCTACACCATGTTTTTCAATCAATTCTTCCTTCAGCCTTTCTGCCATGCAGCCAAGCATACCTATTATTAATGTACGTTTCTTCCGTTTGAGCGAACGAAAGTATTGTAAGCGACTATAGATCTTTTGTTCGGCATTGTCGCGTACGGAACAAGTGTTGAGGAAAACGACATCCGCATCTTCCACCATATCAGTTGCAACGTATCCGTCCATTCGCATGATAGATCGTACTATTTCGCTATCTGCTACATTCATTTGACATCCATATGTTTCCACATACAAGCGTTTCATCGTCTATCGAAATCTGAGGGTTTTGTTAGTTTTTTATCGGAATAAATTTGTAGGTTCCATATGAAAACTTACTTTTGTCGGTGATTTTTTCATAGTTAAGGTTTTGGTTAAATCGAACGAGGGTGGCTGTGAAGTTACCCTCGTTCACTTTTTTGGGGCAATCCTATTCCACATCTACCACGTTTCGTGCTTTTTCTTGTGTACATCAACTATTGTAGTACTTTTGGAGCGCGAAACTAATTAAAGTTATGGACAACTTGGGTGATTGGCTTTATGTGATATTCTTGGTAGTTGCAGGTATAAGTGGTTTTATCTCGTCCGCCAGAAAGAAGCGGGTACTACAAGAAGAAGAAAGAAGAAGTCAGCGGGAGATCCTTGTTGACGATATAGATGTCTTCCCTGAGCATTTCGTCCCTAAGACTGCCTCTGTTCAAGTAGCTACTATACAACCGAAGAAAAAAAAATCTCCGATCTCGCCGGTTGTTCTTTCATCAGAGGATATAAGAGAACCGGAAGTTGTCCCACCGGTTACTGCGAAAGAACTCCACGACCCTGAAGCCTTACGGAAGGCAGTTATTTACACGGAGATATTCAACAGAAAATATTAAAAAACAGTTTGAACTCTTGATATGGGAAGAGCGTTTGAATACCGTAAAGCAAGGAAGCTGAAACGCTGGGGTAATATGGCTCGCGTTTTTACTAAATTGGGGAAAGAAATCACGATTGCCATTAAGTCGGGAGGCTCTGATCCCGAGGTCAACCCCCGTTTACGAGTATTGATACAGCAGGCTAAAAAAGAGAACATGCCCAAAGAAAATGTGGAGCGGGCTATCAAAAAGGCGAGTTCGAAAGACTTCACCGACTACAAAGAGATGAACTACGAAGGTTATGGCCCCTACGGAATAGCTGTTTTTGTAGAAACGGCTACCGACAATACCACGCGGACAGTGGCCAACGTGCGTAGTTACTTCAACAAGCATGGCGGTTCTTTAGGGACGACGGGAAGCCTTGAGTTTCTCTTTGAACACAGAGTCGTTTTCCGTGTCGTAGCAAAGGACAATCTCTCTCTTGAAGACCTTGAGCTCGAATTGATCGATTTTGGTGTGGATGAGGTGGTTGAGGATGAGGGTGAACTTATTATTTCCGGTGAGTTTTCCCAAAATTCAACTGTCCAGAAGTATTTGGAGGAAAATGGCTTTGAAATAAACAGTGCCGAGTTTATTCGCATTCCGAACGATGTGAAAGAGGTTACTCCTGTACAACGTGAACAGATTGAAAAACTGATTGAAAAATTGGAGGAAGATGAAGATGTACAGAACGTCTTTCACAATATGAAGGACTATGACTAATCACTAAGAAGTGTGCCGGAGCAACCGCGCCATTTCTCGTTTATCGTCACGTTCTTTGATAACATTCCGTTTATCGTATTCTCGTTTACCTTTGGCTATGGCAATGACGAGTTTGGCCAATCCTCTTTCGTTAATGAATAGACGAGTCGGCACGATGGTAAACCCACTGTTACGCGAAGCAGTTTCCAATTTGTGTATTTCCCTCTTGGAGAGTAGAAGTTTACGGTCACGGCGAACAGCGTGATTGTTATAAGTGCCGTAAAAATATTCTGCTACGTACATGTTTTTTACCCAAACCTCTCCTTTTTCAACTAAGCAGTAGGTATCTGTCAAGCTTGCTTTACCTAACCGGATGGACTTAATCTCTGTCCCAGTTAGCACGATACCTGCTGTAAACGTTTCGAGTAACTCATAATCGAATGAGGCTCGTTTATTCTTAATCACGCTGTTCATGGTTCTCAAAATCTCATACCCGGCATTAGCAAAGACAAGGCAAAGCGTATTAAATAAGGTGTTACAAGTATTGCCAATGTCACGATTCCCGTAAACTTCATCCGGTCATACTCTTCTACCGGCATGTATATACCGGCACCTTCCCATACAATATAAAAAGTGTAGAGTAAGAAGACCCTAAGGAAGAAAAACTCAGGGATAAGCATCAAAATAGCGTTCAGAATATACATCAGGCAGGACGAATAGCCAATAAACCTTTGCCATAAAGCAACATCTTTTTCCCTATTAAACATGCGCACACCGAGCTCGTTTAGTGCATACGCCGCCAGAAAAAAACCGCCGAAAACCGCTGTCAGTTCCCGTACCGAAGCTTTGAGTGCCATTTCCACCTCGAACTCTTTACTAAGCAACATCTCCCCAAGGAAGGCTGACAATGTCAACATCCCTATCAACGGGTAGACAAATCGTCCCAGCACAACATCCTGTTTCTCTTCTCTACACGCCAATATCTCCCAGGCTTTTCCTGGTCGGGATATGAGGAGCACCGCTAATTTGAAAAGATCCTTGTACATAGCCTTTCCTTTGTCTGCAAAGGTAGGCAAAGAAGTGTGGATACAGAGGACTATCTTTTTTTAAGTAGACGCCTTATTTTATAATGCAACAGAGCAAAAAAACGATAATTATGACATAATAGTTTGTCCAATTTTTGGAACCATGTCTCCTGCTTTTCTGTTTTCTTTAGCCAAGAAAGCGTACATAGATGGAATGCATATACACGAAGTGTTTCGCATGTATAAGGAGAAGCGAAGACTTTTCGTGGATAAATAACTATGTTTTCTTTCAAAGTTTGTAATTCATTAAAAGATATATCGTATCGGAAACCATACTCTTCGGCGCAATAGGCAAATATATCAGGGCTGATATCTACGCCTATTGACCCATCGCTCTTTAGATGGAATGAAATCTTTTGGTAATAGTCCATACATCTTTTTATCCAGCTATTTCCTTTTTCTGCCCCGATAATAGCTGCTTGTATGGCATTGTGACCCCCAAATACCCCCCCCCGTGAGTTATTAATTTTGTGTAATAAAACTCCGTGTTCGGATGAAACTCAATGCCGCTAAAAGCTCCATGATTTAAAAAACAATCAAACCGTCTGAATACCAGCACATCCGAATCTAAATAAATCCCTCCCTCCGTATATACTGCATACAGTCGTATATAATCGGCGGCAAAAGCCCATTTACGGGCAGCACACGCATCTTTGACAAATTGGACGCTATCAATGTCGAATCGTTCTTTATCCCAACAGATGATCTCATAATCAGGCATCACCCGTTTCCATGACTTCAAGCATTTTTTGACTCTTGGCGGTAACGGATCTTTACTTAGCCAGCACCAGTGTATCTTTTTAGGGATAGCCATATTTACACTTCTTTCTACTTTGTGGGTATCGCTTCATTTAATAGCTACTATAGACTTGTCCATAAATATCTTTATTGCTTTTTCCAGTGCATTGATCCTTTCCTCTTGGGCTTCTATAATTTGTTGCTGCTCTTTAATACCTTCTACGATCACGGGAATCAACCCGATGTAGTCCACACTCAACAAACCCTCCTTATCTTCACTTACTACTTCGGGAAAAACCTCCTTGAGCTCCTGCGCAATGAAGCCCAAACGAGTCTCGCCGGATTTTTGAAGGTTTTTCTCCCATTCTTCAAAGAAAGCCTTATCTTGTCTTTCTTTCTCTGATAAGGATGCATTCTCCCTTTTGTTTTGTCCATCATCTACCGACATCCCTGTAGCAGGTGTTTTTAGCGAGTAGCTTATTCCTTTGAGTTGTTTCAACAAAGGCAGGGAATTATTTAACGGTCGGACTTTTTCTTTCAGTCGTTCATCAGAAGTTAGTTTAACGCCGTTTGCATAGACGTCGCAATTGAAAGAAAATTTATTCCCCTGATTTACATCGAAATAGGCTACTACCGTACCTGCATTGTTCGTGAGGTAGATCCCATTTTTCCCATGCAACCACAATTGATCCGTATCCGTGATGTCATATTCCCCAATGAATACATTCATCCCTGCGTAATCTGGCCTCCCGAAATCCCCAAAAGACAACTTACTACCGGCTCTGCTCTCTCCGTGATTTCCGAATACCTCCAGGTTTATCAAGTTATAAGGGTCATTACCCGAACGAGGTTGACCTACTGAGACTTTGCCTGTTGATCCCACTTTAAAGCTGAGCGTTTAGAGTGGTGAGAAAAAAAGAACAGCAAAGAAAAGAAACAGCGAAAAAATTTCCTTTAACAGTTTTCATAATACAACAACCCTTTATTTTAATATTAATTACATTGTCTCGGCCTTAGTCTTAATAGACCTGTTTCGAGACGACAAAGATAGAAAAAAATACACAACTTAAAAACAGTAGAAAATCTTTCTTGACCGGTAACGTGGTAATTATCATCTCCCCTTCCGGAGAGGTGAAACGATACAAGGCTGATATGATCAGGGAAGCACTGAAAAAACAACTTCCGTTTAGGCGGCTATCAAAAGGTGACCTGAAACCCTGGATGCCCACCCGCCGCCAGCTTTCCGGAGGACGGGACGCCGCCTCTCAATATGGCCCCCTTCTCTCCCGACAAGCGCGGTTAATGGGTGCTACCCGCTTTGAATCAGGTGCTAACCAAGTGACGGTGATTAACGATACCCCTTACGCACGTATCCACAGGGAGTTTGGTTATTGATATTTAGGAGGAAAATTTTACCTTTGTACTATCCCATTGATTCGGGAGCGGGGTATAGCTCATCCAATTAGAGTACATGTCTGAGGGGGGAGTCGGACGTTTAAATCGTCTCACCCATCACCTGACAATAAAGCAGGTGGTTATATCTCATCCGTTTTTTTATCTATATTGATTGAAAATGCTTGTTCCTCAAATCGAAAAACATCCTTTCCCTCCTTTCTATCCGGATCATGCGAAATGGTTGTTTTTGGGAAGTTTCCCTGCCAAACCGCAACGCTGGTCTATGGATTTCTTTTACCCCAACTTTCAAAACGATATGTGGCGCATTTTCGGATTGGTCTTTTTCAAAGACAAAAATTATTTTGTAAATGAAAATGATAAATCATTCAATAAAGAATCTATTATTAAGTTTTTGACCATTAAGCATATTGCTATGTATGACATGGCGGAAGAGGTGATCCGTCACAAGGATAATGCCTCGGATAACGATCTGGAAATTGTAAAACCATTAGATATCATAGGTATTATAACAACTCTTTTACCTGACTTACAAAATATTGTCACGACTGGAGGCAAGTCTATAGAAACACTGATTCAACAATTACGTATAGCAAATATAGATGTTACTGTTCCTAAAATCGGCACATCTACTTCGTTTTCCATACAAAATAGAGATATCCGTATTTATCGTATGCCTTCTTCTTCAAGAGCCTACCCTCTCCGATTAGAACAAAAAGCAATTATCTACAATGATATGTTTTCCTTGCTCTTTCAGTCTTGCTGAGGTGGTTAGATAGAACTTCACAAAGAGAACAGGAGGGTGAATGAATTTGTCAAGAATACTTCGTTTGGAGGTATTCTTGAGTAAATTGAAAACAAAGAATATGAGTATACAAGGGTTATCTATATTCAGGCAAATATGTTTGACTTAGCCGATAATGGCGAAAAATCATCATCAAAAGGAGGAAGAAACGCTCCTATACGCTTGTTCCTGTCGATGATAACGACTTCGTTCTATCTCCTGAAGTGGAAGAGCGAATAAAGCGTTCAAGGGAACAGTACAGGAATGGGGAGTTTACTGTTTGTAATACAGTAGAAGAAGCACTTAAGCATTTAGAATCGTTATGAGTTATACTATAATCTTTACTCTTGAAGCGGATAAAGCATTAGCGAAATATAAAAATCGAATCCGAATGCCTATAAGAAATTTACAAAACTACTTCCCGAACTTGCAGAACACTCATGGCACGGGGACACCATCCCGAACCGCTTGTTTCGGGCAACACTGTAACCTATTCTCGAAGAATCAACGGAAAAGATCGTATTATCTATGATGTTTACAGTGAAACAGTGTCCTTTATGATTTTGTAACCTTCATCTCTCTTTTTCTATAAATTTGTTGTTTCCGGCATTGAAAGCAATTCACAACAAAGTTTCTTGCTCAAAAAACGCATACCCCATATCTGCTACCTTCGCCTTCATCTTAGTAGACACCTTACGCCTCTTTCTTACCGTCGGCTGCGCTCGCGGTGGATACTCCTTCGCAAACGCCTTCACCGCCGCACTACTCATCACCGACGATCCCC
>JAITRW010000020.1 GCA_031288175.1 Tannerellaceae bacterium | reverse complement strand
ATTGTTTACCACTACCGATATCTTTCTTTTGTTGTCTGTCCCAACTTATTTTTGTTGAATCTAAATCAATGAAATCTTCAACTTTTGAATTAGGGTCACTTTGTTTTTTCGCTGCATATTCTTTTGCTTGTTTGTTGAAAAACATCAATGATTTCTGAATATTTATCGAAACTTTTTCTTTTGAAAAATTATAACACCACGCATCGCGAGATGTTGCTAAACCGCTTGTCTCAATATTAAAGAAGCTATATGTACTTACATCAAACTTCTTTTCTGGCGCAAGCGGAATAAACTCACTGAAACTATTGCTACGCAAGTTTATCCAGTCGTTATGTTCATTGGGTCGCAGGATTTTCCAGTCCACAGCAGGGTTAGCAACGCTACTCATCTTTTTGACGATGGCAAGTTTTTCTTCGCGGCTGAGGTAGTCTCCAATGTCGTGGTAATATATAGTCGCTTTACTCATTGATTTTTCATTTAAATGAGTTGAAAACTAAATTTCGAAGTTCTTCTAAATCGGGTAAATATAGTTGATATTTGGACACGAAAAGATTATTGTTGTTGCCGTACATGGCGTATTGTACCATTACTTCGTCTTTTTCTTTGGCAAGGTAAAAATTATGTTCAAGCTCATTGTCAATAGTTACCAATTCTACAATATGCGACCAACTCAATTTTCCAGACGGTGTCTGGAAAATTGGATAACGACTATAAAACAGTCTCATATTAAATAAATTAGACCTTGAATAACCTTTACCGATCCGTACAGCCAAATCTTTCGAAAGATTGACTAACAACTTGTCATCATATTTTACCCGTGCATTACCTTCCTGTTCAAACTCAACAATATATTTCCCTATGCTCCAATAAGTTTCAACAAGTGTACGGTTTATAACAGTTGCCGCTTGCTTTTTGGCATTGTTTACAAGGGAGAAAATCTGTTGAACCAGTACATCATATTGTTTGCCTCCTGTATGTTTTACACCGATATTCATTTGCTTTCCTTATTTTTTCTTCTTCACCAAAATCGTTATCGCTATTGGTGTACGGCTTCCACTACCAAAGATTTTACCGCCTTCTTTTCGGGAAAGTTCGCCGCTTGTCCGTTGGTTTCCACGCAGATTAAACACATAAATTGCCGAAAATTCCTGTTCAATGCATTGGCGGAAGCCATCGGTACTGTTGCCGTCGAGCCATGCACCATTGCTGACAAAGGCGATAATACCGTCATTATTACCCAAACGGTCTGTACTCCACCGGAACGCCTTTATGTACGCGTCGTATAGCGATTTATTCAGGCCTGCCTTAGAGGCTTTGGCATAGGTCTCTTCAATCCGTTTGTCCAACTTCGTATAACTTTGGTTTTGTGCATTATCGTTAGCTGATTTTTGTCCGATGGAATAGGGTGGATTTCCCATGATAATCATTAACGGAGCTTTTTGCTGTTTCTGTACCCGTTTGGAGTTTTGCGGGAACATGTCGCTGAAAATATCTTCGTCGTTTTTGGTTTCACCTAATTGGAAAGTATCGGTTAAACATATTCCATTGAAAGGTTCGTATGTACTGGATTCTCCCTGCATCAAATCGTGATACACATTTTCAATATTCACCGAAGCGATATAGTATGCCAAGAGTACAATTTCGTTGGCATGGATTTCGTTGCTATATTTACGTTTCAAATCTTCGGGACGAATCAGGCCGCTTTGTAGCAGACGGGTAATGAACGTACCTGTTCCTGTAAACGGATCAAGAATATGCAGGTTCTCGTCGCTCAATGTACGGTTAAATTCCTTTTTCAATATATCATTCACAGAATGAATGATATAATCCACCACTTCAACCGGCGTATATACAATTCCCAACCGTTCGACCATTAGCGGGAAAGCGGTACGGAAAAATTTGTCGTATAGCTCAATGATGATTTTTTGCTTAGCTTCGGCATTATCAATACCGCTTGCACGTTCGCGCACAGAATCATAAAACCGTTGTAATGTTTTGGTATCCTTTTCTTCTTTATGCTCTTCCCACAATTTGAGCATTTGCTCCATGGATTGCGAAACGGCGTTGTTTTTTACAAACGAATAATCCTCAAACAGGGCTTCAAAAACAGGCTGGGTAATCAAGTGTTGAGCCAGCATTTCAATAGCATCAGCTTTGGAAATGGAAGGATTTATGTTCTTACGAAGCCCCTCAATAAAGTTTTCAAACGTATGCCGGTGTTTGTCATCAATCTCCACCATACGTTTGATATTGTCAATTTGGCGGATAGCGATATCGGCAATATCTTTTGCCCATTGCTCCCAATAACGCCGTTCACCCACCTTCTCTACCATTTTAGCATAAAGCAAGGTTTGCATCTGGTCAAACTGGAGAGCCATTTGCAAAGCGGTTTCGTTATTGTCGCCGGAATTAAGGTGTTCCACACCGCTTATATCATCATTTCCATGCGAAGCTCCACCCACAACAATATTTATAGGCTTGTTTTTATTCAGTTCCAACTTGTTGATGGTGGCTTTAAAACGGTCATCGTGGGCACGGAGTGCATTCAAAACCGTCCAGACTACCGCATAATCGGCACTATTACCCAAAGCCTTTTCTCCCTGAACATCGGAAGGTACAACAATCGGGATAATGATATAACCATATTTTTTGCCTTCCGCCCGACGCATCACTCGCCCAACGGATTGCACCACATCCACTTGCGAATTTCGCGCAGAAAGGAACATGACGGCATCCAACGAAGGCACGTCTACTCCTTCGCTCAGGCAACGCACATTGGTTAATATACGGCATTTCATTTCGTTTTTTGAAACAGCTTTCAGCCACGACAACTTTTGCCCACGTGTAGTGGCAGTCATCGTACCGTCAATATGGTCGCTCTCAACTGTTACCATTCTATTGCGTTGCACTTCGGTAAGCGACTTATAATAAAGGTCTCCCATCCGGTTGAAAGTATTCGTTATTTGCTTGGAAACACGTATACTTTGGCAGAAAGCAACGGCTGTAGTCATTGGCTCAGGGTCGCTATCTTTCAGTAATCTTTGGTCACCGACTATTTCTTTGCTTAAAGCATTCACACAACCTATCAGTTTGTTTATATCATCAGCAGGGATTTCCGTTTGTCCATCGGCAACCATATCCTGCGCCGCCTTAGTCATGTCATGCTCATTAACGGTTAACACCAGGACTTTGTAATCCGACAGTAACCCTTTATTCACTGCGTCACCGAAACCGATATGGTAAAATTCTTCGCCATAAAGTTTTGCATCATCCATGGAACAAAGAACCATGTCGTTATCAACAGCTTTCTTTTTTGCATCGTCGTGGTAAAGTCGCGGGGTAGCGGTCATGTACATACGTTTTTTACCTACTATGAAATCATTATTGTGCACTTTCACAAAAGCCGATTCATCCTCATTGGCAAGAGTAACGCCGGTAGTGCGATGGGCTTCGTCACAGATAATTAAATCAAAGACAAGGGGATTAATTCCTTTGTTGTATATTTTTTGTACTTTGGAAATAACATCAATAGATTGGTATGTACTGAAAACGACCGTCATTCTTGTATTTTTTGCCGCTTGTTCTAATTGTTTAAGGATAGCCTGTGTATCGGTTGAAGCGGGTAAAGCCAGATCTACCACACTAAAACCATCCATATCTTCATTTTTATCCTTACGTTTACTTACCTCGGGGTCGGAGCAGATACAAATTGCGTCTATGGGCTGTGAAGCATTTGTTGTCCATTCTTCCAATGTCTGCCCCAGCAGAGCAATAGAGGGGACTAAAAAAAGAATACTCCCTTCATTGTGGGTGATTTGTTCAGCGATTTTCAGTGAAGTAAAAGTTTTACCTGTCCCGCAAGCCATAATCAGTTTGCCACGGTCGGCTATTTTGTAGTGTTCTACTGCCGCTTCAATAGCTTTGCGTTGGTGTTCCAGCGGCAGATATTTAGGTTTGCGCGACCGTCCACCACTTATCCCTTGCGAGAGTTTATCCCAATCCACACTGCTGTTTTGCAGATGGTAGAGGAAAATACGCGATACGGCAGGCGTATGGTTCTTAATAGCTTGCTCGGCATTACTCCCCCAATTATTGGTTGTGGAAATCCAAAGACAATGTTCAAAGCGGGCAATCATTCCATTTTCGTTCATGAACGAGCGACCGGCAGTAGTCAGGAAACTGTCCACATCGCTTTTGTTAATGATTGTTGTTGCCTGATAGCATTTGCATTGGATAGCCCAATATGTGCCGTAGGTAGTCTGTGCGACCAAATCAATACCTGTATCCTGACCACCTAAATCTTTACGGAAAGGAAATTCATCCCACATCCAAACCTTATTGAAACGGAAGGCATAGTAAGGTTCCGTCTGCAAATAACGTTGCATCAGCCGTTCAAAGAGATTCCCCTTTTCGCGTTGTGTAAGCGATTCACAGCGATATCGTTCGAGTAGGGTATTAAAACTCATTTGCTTTCCGTATTAATTTCTAATATCGTTGTAAAAGTTGTAAAAAGAAGCATCTACACTAAGATACAAATGTAAGATTTATAACGGCTTTATGAAACAGTGCGATCTTACCCTACTTACCCTGCCGATACTACACCTATCGACACTACCCTACCCTCGCACCGATCACAGAAAAAGCCTTACTTTCGCAATATGAAAAATACTTCCGTTTTTTGCTTTCCTTCTCTCTTATACACATTAAACAATTAGTCATTAAGTATATACAATGCTTAATCGTTTCATGCTTTTCGGCTTGATCATCGCCATCTCTTCCTGCATCAGAGAAGAATCTCTCAATCCTGAAGCAGACATCCTTTCCTTCTCCCTGCCCAATGGCGTGGCCATAGGGGAATCCATTTTTAATGAAGGAGACATTGCCGTCAGGGTACGGAAAGATGCTGATTTGTCGGGGCTTGTCCCCGCAATAGAGATAACACCTGGGGCAACGATTGAGCCGACAATCCATACCCCACAAGACTTCTCCCATCCGGTTACTTATACGGTAACGGCTGCCGATGGTCTGCATCAACGAAAATACGTCGTCACAACAAGTTCTTCCGCCTTGTATCATTTCAGCTTCGAGCAGTGGGAGCTGTTGAGCAGTGGCTTTTTCTATCTGACACCTGTCGAGTACGAGGACGGTGAAAGGCGAACTATCTGGGATTCTTCAAACAAAGGCGTCTCCCTCTATCAGAAGGATATCAATGCGGAAGCGTTGCGTTATCCCGTCCATCCCACAGAAAAATGCAAGGCCGGAAAGTATGCCGCCGAAATGGTGACGGGAATAGGTCCCGGAAAAATATTCACCTTCAAAATCCCTATTACGGCCGGATCCCTCTTTACAGGTGTCATGAGCTTGGCGACGGCGATGACCAACCCTCTGGCCTCTACACGTTTCGGACAGCCCTGTATGGAGAAACCTCTTCGTTTTCGCGGTTATTATAACTACCATCCCGGCGAAGGAGATTACATCACCGCAGCAGGCGTCCTGTCGGGAAAACGGGATACCTGTACCATACAAGCTGTCTTTTTTCGGGTGGACGAAAACCTACCCGGTGGTGTATTAGATGGTACCAACAACACGACACATCCTAACATCCTTGCCATTGCCCAACTCCCCGACTCCGCCCGAACAGGTACTAAGGGCGACGGATACCTGTTTTTCGACCTTCCCTTCGTATACCGCTCCGATGAGGAATTGGATTTCGAACACAAGGAGTACAAGATAGCTATCATCCTCTCTTCCAGTGCCAAAGGTGATCTATACGAAGGTGTGGCAGGTAGTCGCCTGCGGGTAGACGAACTGGAAATAGTCACCACTGAATAACGCAAGAACGTATGACGATGAACAAAAACTATTGGATTTCTATTTTCGTGTCTTTCTGTGTCATAGTTTCGGTTCCGGCACAGAAGAATTGGACATATGAGCTATTTGTGGGTTACGATATAGGTGCGACATTACCTATTCCTTTACCTGCCGAAGTGCGGGAATTGGGCTCGTGGAATCCGGGGTTCTCCGGTACATTATTCTTCCAAGCCACCCATTGGTTGGATTCCGACTGGGGCATATCAACCGGACTTGCACTGGAAAGGAAGGGAATGAAAGCCGATGCACAAGTAAAACACTGGCAGACAAGCCTTGAAGTGGGAGAAGAGGGACGTTTCAGCGGCACTTTCTCCGGAAAAAATACGGCAACGTTCGGAGGTACATATCTCGTCATGCCCCTCTGCGCGGCTTACCGCAACGGCGGAGAACAATGGATATTCCGTTGCGGCGGATACGTAGCCGTGCTACTCCGTGCAGTTTTTCAAGGGACAGCTTCAGGAGGGTATATCCGTAACGGAGGCCCGACAGGTGAACGGATTAACGTAGACTATGCTACGTTCGATTTTTCCGACAAAATACGAAAATGTGATCTCGGTATCGTCGCCTCTATCAACCGCCGCCTCTCTTCCCGGCTCTCCGCACAAGGACAACTGCTGTGGGGCTTACTCTCCGTACTTCCGGACAGTTTTGAAGGTATCCCTTATAAGATGTACAACGTATATTCCGCCTTCGGCCTCTCCTACGCCTTGTAGGCGTGTTTAAAGTTTTCGTAAAAGGGTTATCAACTGCTCGCCAAGACCAATAGTATAACCCTGCGAAACGAAAAGGACACGGTTGAACGTATCGGCAACGATGAATATTGGAAAGGTAGCGGTCGACGGAAGTTTCATGGTAGCGATAATTTCCTTCCGGATACTACTGTTTATATCTATACCATAATTCACCGTACTTGGAAGAATTCCAAATTCATCAGCATCGAAATGCATCAAGGCCTTTTCATCGGGAAAAAGAAGCAAGATGGGACGTCCCCACTCTTCCAATTGAGATTTGACAGCGGCAAGGTCGCGCAACGCGTGATTGGTCGGTTCTTGATGGGAAGCAAGCAGTCCTACCACAAAATAACCTCTTCCCGTCGTGGAGAGAATAGAAGCAGGTAATTCGGCAGCGGCAGGCAGATAGACACTTTCGGAATTAAATTCGCCGATGACGATAACACCATCGTTATTTTCGCGCATAACAAGAGGTACCGTCGTCGTCTTACCGGCCTCTATATTAAAGAATGTAGCTTGCGAAAGAACCGTACCGTTAGAAAATCTGGTACCGGTTACGAGAAGGTAAGAGCCTTCGTCAAGGGGAAACGGTTCTTTCAGCAATCGGCTCCACGTGTTATGCGGGACTAAAGCACCTGTCGCCGGAAAGGAGCGGGGAAGGTCAAGGGTCTGGATTCGTCCGTCGGAGTGCAGGCGGGCAACGGTGAAGTGAATATCATACTTGGGATCATCTACCGAACCGTCTGTACGAAATGTAGCCAAAAGGAAACCTTGTGAGGCGGGAATTTGAGGGTTATCCTCGAAATGAACGTCGACCCATGTACCGGTCTTGGTATCGAAAAACTGTACCTTGTAAGTAATCGGTTCGAAACGTGCCGACACACCGAGAGTCCTTGCAGAAGCAATAAAGAAGATATTACGAGAATTCTCATCAGCCACCCTGGAACGGAACACTCCATAGGGCGACATGGGGATACGTTGCGGATTCAAGTGTCTTTTTACTCTGATATTCTCTTTCACCCACTTGGCCAGTAAAAGCGGCTCTTTGGAAAAAGTCGCCATAGAGAATTCCCCGTCGGAAAGTTTGGCAAAAGCGGAAGAAAGCAGACTTTTATAAGGGCTTAGCATCTCAAGGCCTATGCGAGGATTAAGCACATAAAAAGCATAGCGTTCGGAAGGGATGATATCAGGCGCAACATAATTGAGATGATCGGCAAGAATGGCGGCAGGAGCATCACGAAGATCCTTAGCCGAGATAACGCTGAGAAGCATTATAGCCAAAGAACGTCGATCAACCGGTGTCTCCCTGAGAAAACATTCTATCTCCCTATGATTTCCACGCGAGGCAATGAGGTATTTCACCGTCAGTTCGGTATCCGTTCCCAACTCTTCGGCAAGAGTTTCCGCCCGCTCTTTGGTATAGAAATCGGACACATAGGCATTACGGATAGCATCTTCTTCCTGCATCCGTCTACTGTTCTCTTCCTGCTGAGCATCGGTTACCGGTACGGCGATGACGTTTTCGGCGGGCGGTATGAAGTCAAAGGCTACCGTTTCTGTATCACCGACCTGTTTGTTAAGGACGACGTCTTTTTCCGTTTCACTCCCAAAGGAAAGTTTTGCATAACCATATCTGTCATTTTTCGTAGCCCATACCAAGACATCCCCTTTTCCCGCCGTCAAGGTACACTGTCCCTCGGTATCGGTCATCTTCGTAGCTACGGAATAAAACTCGGCATAGTTATAGACCTTGAAGTCCACTTTAGCGCCCTCCACGACTTGATCTTCGGTATCAAGAATTCTAACCGTCGCTTTTGCCGATTCCGCGTAATGATCAATGACATTTATTTCCGTGTATACCGGCGTCTGTTCCATCACTTCTTCCGCTCCCTCATAGCGTCCGAAGACTTTGGTGTGCATCAGTATACCTCTGCTTGCCGGTGCATTGAACCATCCCAAGTTCAATACCGGTTCAGGTTCGCAAGCGCCCATGAAAACCCATTCGCCGTCTACCCATGCTTCCACCCAAGCATGATTATCATCGGTATGTACCCAGCGGGGAGTATAGACCTGACGCGCCGGTATACCGACGGAACGCAGGGTGGCTACGGCAAAGGTGGATTCTTCTCCACAACGTCCGAAAGCCGTACGTACGCTGGCGAGGGAGGAACTTGTACGTGCATCTGAAGGGGCATAGGTCACTTTCTCGTGGCACCAATGATTCACTTCAAGGATAGCCTCCTTCAGGGAAAGGCCTTTTATCCGTTCACGAAGCTCACGGTAAAAGACGAGGCGACTACTGTCAAGCGCCTCATTATTCACACGGACAGGAAGTACAAAGTGACGAAAAATCTTGTCGGGTATCTTTCGTCCCCAAGACATCTCTCTCCGTGTCTGAAGAGCAGAACGGACATTGGCAAGATAAAAGTCACCGTCGTAATCCGTGATGTCGCCCGCTGGCATATAAGCATAGAGAAAAGTGAGAGCTTCGCGTTCTTCGGTGGTCATCGTTCGACCAAAGACAGAGAAAAGATCTCCGTCAGGCATCTCTGCCTTTTTAGCAGCAAAGTCCTTTTCGATCACTGCACGTTCAGTGGCATCGGTCACAAAGTGATTATTGCAACCGCAAAATATCGCAAAAAGAATGAAAAAGACAGCGAGCAATCGTACCTGCATAGGGAATATCGCTTTTACAAAGTACAACAAAGGTACAAAAAAAGGGGAAGGCGAACCTCACGCACGCCTTTCCCCCTAACAAGTCCGGTTAGGTCAAATCTATACGGTCTATCGAAAGCTCTTTTTATAGGCTCCTCTCCATTCTATTCAGAGAGGATACTCCTCAAAAGCATAGAGTACGGTAGAGAGGTAACGTTCGCCTGTATCAGGAAGGATGGCGACGATGGTTTTACCTTTATTTTCAGGACGTAAAGCCAATTCTGTCGCTGCGAAAGCTGCTGCACCGGATGAAATACCGACAAGCAGCCCTTCTGTACCGGCCAGGCTACGGCTGGTGCGTATAGCGTCGTCATTAGATACCTGGAAAATTTCATCCACTACTGTAGCGTCAAAATTCTTAGGTACAAATCCAGCGCCAATACCTTGTATCTTATGTGGTCCGGGACGACCTCCCGACAGCACAGGGGAATCTTTCGGCTCCACGGCGACCACCTTGACCTTCGAATTAAGTTCTTTCAGACGCTTACCTGCACCGCTCACTGTTCCTCCGGTACCGACCCCTGAAATGAAGATGTCAATTTTGCCGTTCGTGTCACGCCAGATCTCTTCTCCGGTGGTACGGTAATGCACTTCGGGATTCGCAGGATTTTCAAACTGCTGCAAGATGATAGAATCTTTAATTTCCCCTTTGAGGGTTTCGGCCTTGGCAATAGCGCCCTTCATTCCTTCCGGACCAGGGGTAAGCACAAGGTTTGCCCCAAGAGCTTTAAGGAGATTACGGCGCTCCAAACTCATCGTTTCAGGCATTGTCAAGATAAGTTTATATCCCTTGGCAGCAGCAATAAAAGCTAAACCTATCCCCGTATTGCCGCTCGTCGGTTCAATGATTGTAGTTCCTGCATGAAGAACGCCTGCCGCTTCGGCGTTTTCTACCATAGAGAGGGCGATACGGTCTTTTACACTACCCAGCGGATTGTAGTATTCTACTTTCCCGATAAGGGTTGCCTCTAACGACTTGCTCTTGGCATACCCGTTGAGTTGTAGCAACGGGGTATTACCCACTAATTCGGTCAAGTTTTGTGCGATCTTAGCCATTTTGGTTGTAATTATGTTTATACAAATTTATAACTTAGACAATCCCTCATCTTGTCAAGTACAAAAGTAAGGCTTTCCTCCACACTTGCAAATACCACAAATATGGTATTTTTCGCTTCTCTACTCCACCGTACTTTTGTGATATGGCAACATACATTTTAGCGGACAATCAGGACGTAACGAAAGCCGGCCTTCAGGCCTTGTTGCACGAGACGCTCCTTGTGGACAGAATCATTGAGGTTTCGAGCCGGAAGGAATTACAAGAGCGGCTACATCTCTTTCCTTCGGCAGTCGTTATCCTTGACTACACCTTATTTGATTTCGTATCCCTGCAGCAGATGCTCATCGTGAGAGAGAAGGCAAAAGATTCTTCGTGGTTACTATTCAGTGATGATCTTGCCGAACGCTTTTTGAGGCAATTACTTATCGCCGACCCCTCATTCAGCGTCGTCATGAAACACGACAGCAAGGATGAGATCCTCTCCGCCTTGCAGGACGTTACTTTTCACAAGGCATACCACTGTGAATTTGCTACTCATGTCCTCCGGCAGGCAGCCCTTTCCGGTTCACCGGCCCTTCTCTCGTCTCTACTTACACCGTCGGAACGTACCATTCTCGGAGAAATTGCCCGCGGAAAGACTACCAAAGAGATCGCCATTGAGAAGAATCTTAGTTTCCACACCATCAACTCCCACCGCAAGAACATCTTCCGTAAGCTCGAAGTGAACAATGTACAAGAAGCTGTCAAATACGCAATCCGTTCCGGTATCTCCGACATGACCGACTACTCCATATAAATAAGGGCCTATCTTTTCGAAAAGATCATACTTTGAAACGAAGGCGGAAACGACCTTCGGCGTAGTCACAATTGAGAAGGCGGAATTGACCGATTTCGCCTGTCCTTGTTACATGGGATCCGATGCAAGCGCAGACATCGTAGTCTCCAATACGAACGAGGCGCACCTGCCCCTGCCCTACCCCATCAGGAAGTTTAGAGAGGTCGACAAGAGTAGCGGCTTCGGTGGCAGAGACAAAGTCGACAGTGACCGGAAGGTTTTTCGCAATAACCTCATTGACAATACGTTCCACCTCATCCAACTCTTTTACCGTCGGTTCACGGGGCAAAAAATAGTCGCACTTGCTTTTCTTCCGTTCAATATGGGCATTGTGGGAACGATGGCAACCAAAGAGACGTACCATCGTAGCATTCAGAATATGTTCTGCCGTATGCATCGGCGGATATTCCGCCTTGTTATGGACAAGGTCCATGCTTAATGTTCGGCCGCAATGGGTTTGGAAGGGGGAGCGGCGGGTTTGGCGATAGATTCGCGCATGGAGGTATCAGCTTCGATATTTTTCATCTTATAATAGTCCATGATACCGAGGTTACCGGTACGGAAAGCTTCGGCCATCGCCTTGGGTACTTCGGCTTCGGCTTCTATCACCTTGGCGCGGGCTTCCTGCGCTTTTGCCTTCATTTCCTGCTCCATGGCTACGGCCATAGCTCGACGCTCTTCGGCTTTTGCTTGAGCTATGTTCTTGTCGGCCTGTGCCTGATCCATTTGAAGGACGGCACCGATGTTCTTACCAATGTCAATGTCGGCGATATCTATGGAGAGGATCTCAAAGGCGGTACCGGCATCCAAGCCTTTCCGGAGAACAAGCTTGGAGATGGTATCGGGATTTTCCAACACTTTTTCGTGATTATCGGATGAACCGATGGAGGAAACTATACCTTCACCGACACGTGCCAGAATAGTTTCTTCACCGGCGCCGCCAACCAGTTGCTTAATATTGGCACGTACCGTTACACGAGCCTTGGCAATGAGCTGTATCCCGTTTTTGGAAACGGCCGTCACCGGCGGGGTATCTATCACCTTCGGATTGACAGACATCTGTACAGCTTCGAAAACGTCACGTCCGGCAAGATCTATTGCCGTCGCCATTTGGAAGGAGAGGTCAATGTTCGCTTTGGAAGCGGACACGAGTGCATGTACTACCCTCTCTACATGTCCACCGGCCAAATAATGGGCTTCGAGTTCGTCGCGAGTAAGGCTTTTCAATCCGGCCTTATGCGCTTCGATCATTGCTCTGGTGATCACCGAAGGAGGCACATTACGTATCCGCATAAGGAAAAGTTGTAGCAACGAAATAGTTACACCCGAAACCTTCGCTGAGATCCACAACAAGAAAGGCACGTAATAGAAAAACAAGGCGATCAAAAAGACAATCGCTCCCAGCAAAACAACAGGCATAAAGTTAATTTCCATTTTTATTTTGTTTTTAAGTGATCACTACTTGTGTACATCTCAGTCTGGGGTGACAATCACGTTATAACCGTCCACGCGAAGTACGGTGATGGACGTACCTTCGTCCACAAACTCTCCGATTGACTTGGCTTCTATGGTGACACCTTTGATCTTCGCCTTACCGATGGGAGCAAGACGGGATAAGGTTATCCCTTTGTCGCCGGGTTGGATCCCCATCTCTTGACTTGACGTCAATTTGGAATCAACCTCTGTATGCAGGGCAACCCGATTGAACGACTTGGCGCGCAGAAGAAAAAAGAATGAGGTGGCGAACAGCAGGACAGACGATGCCAGCGTTATATGCCCGACCGTCAGTCCGACAGCATAAGCATAGGCCACTCCGCAAACGGCGAACAGCAATCCCCCGATCCCTGCCAAAGTAATACCCGGCAGAAGAAATATCTCCACCAGAAGAAGAGAAAGGGATAGTCCCATGATGAAAACGATAACCGCGATTTCTAAAAACATAATGCTCGTTCGCTCTGATGCCCGATACCGCAAAGATAAGCATTTGTCTTAAAATGCGGATGGTTTCAAATGCAGGCCGACAGTTTCTTCGAGGCCGAAAAGGAGGTTCATGTTGTGGACGGCCTGTCCGCTCGCCCCTTTGAGGAGATTGTCTATCACAGAGACGATAAGGAGTTTACCTTCATGCTTACAAGGATAGACGAGGCATTTGTTTGTGTTGATCACTTGTTTCAAATCAGGACTTTTTTCGGCGAGGAAGGTAAAGGAGTGATCGTTATAGTAATCTTCATAAAGACGTCGGATTTCTTTTTCGTCTACTTTACAGTCGAGGTAAATGGTGGCAAAGATACCGCGTGAGAAGTTTCCCCTAAATGGAATAAAGTTGACACGTCCGGAAAAGCTGTTTTGCAACTGAGAGAGACTCTGATTGACTTCTTCGAGGTGCTGGTGAGTAAAGGGCTTGTAGATAGAGATATTGTCGTTTCGCCAGCTAAAATGGCTTGTGTCGGAAGGTTTGACGCCGGCGCCTGTTGATCCGGTGATGGCATGGGTATGTATCTCACCATTCAGCAGAAGGTGTTTCGCCAAGGGAAGAAGGGCCAACTGTATGCACGTAGCGAAACATCCCGGATTAGCCACATATTTTGCCTGACATATCCGCCGCCTGTTCAGTTCGGGTAATCCGTAGACAAACTCGTTACCTTCCTTCTTGTGGCGGTAATCCGTACTCAGGTCTATTATCTTCAAGCCTTCCGGCAGGGAGTGCGTCTCCATGAATTTCTGCGTATCACCGTGCGCGGTGCAGAAGAAAAGCAGATCAATTTCTTCCAAAGCCAATTCTTCGGTGAAACGGAGGGCCGTCTCGCCATATAAGCCTGCATGCACTTCGGCAAGAGGATGCCCTGCATGGCTATTACTGTGTACGAAAACCAGCTCTGTGTCCGGATGGTTGATCAGCAAGCGTATCAATTCCCCTGCCGTATACCCTGCCCCACCGATAACCCCTATCCGTATCATAACTCCTTAATTTTTAATCTGTGTAATGTCCTCTACAGGCAAGAACGTGAACAGTATTTTTTTCCAAGTAATATTCTATTCTATGTTCCTGATCAATTCTTTTTGATCGAGTACCTCGCCCTTTCAATATCTCGGCTTTTCCTATCTCTCCTTCTAAAGGAGAAAGTTTGATGTCGTCTAATAATTTATGTACCCTTTTATATATTTGTTGGTTTTTTTCATTCCAATATGTCATCTCCTCTATAGCCCGTTGAGCAAATTCATATTTCTTTCCATATAATTTCCTCAAGCAATCTCGCATTTTTTTCTCATCTCCTTTACAGGAAAGATTTATGTAATAATATTGCCTTACTGAACGAAAACTGTCCACACCTTTGATTTGTCTCTTCTCTTCAATGATGGTGTTTGAAAAGTCTATTCCTAAAAAAGCATTATGTTCACCAGGGAATATACAATCAAACTCTTCTGAAGAGGCAATATAATTGTTTAAGGATGACATCTGCTCTATAAATTTCAACAAAGTCGTAGTATTTTGTTTTTCCCAATGAGAGGTATATAATTCTAAGACTATCGTTAATTCATAAATGCTTTCATGCCTCCAAATATTATCTCCATCTTCTTTTTCTTCGGATATCGGGAGTAAATCTAAGATACCTTTTTCAAAGGAAACGTAATCTTCCGTATTTATCGCCTCATTCAATAAAAAGTAATTACTCATCCTTTTCTAATCTTGAGTAGTTCTGAAAAAGCAACTTGTGTTTGATCAAAAAATCCCTTTGGCCACGAGGATAGCTCCCCTTTTTCATTAATAGATATAGTCTTCAAATCCGGTTGATTGGAGATTTCGGCTTGATTGAAGAAATTGATGATCACATTTTCCGGTTGTATCTCCCGTTTGGCAGAGGATATTTGTATACCGTTAATCACGTAATCGCTATGCGTTTCAATGATCACCCTCACCCCTGCATTTGCAACCGTCGAAAGGAATTGCCCAATCTTAGATTGAGCCGAAGGGTGTAAATGAGCCTCCGGATTTTCTACAATCATGAAACACCCTTCTTTCGCTATCAATCCCGTCACAAGTATAGGCAATACATAGCTGATACCAAAGCCTATATTAGGGGCGATAACAGGGAAACTTCTTGTCAAAGAATTACTTAACAATATTTGTGCAGACAAGGTATCCACACTGTAAGAGGCAGAAACTGATACTCCCGGCATCAAAAAATCTAACCATGCGTTTACTTGTTGTAACAGTCGCGGACTACTCTCTTCCCAAAACCTCCGCTTTTCATCGACTTTGAAAGAATAATTAAAACTTGCATCACCAAGTAATTGTGCTGTCAATTCCCCCTGAAAACCTGTGGCCGGAAAACCATAGAACTTAATATCCTGTTTTATTCTCGGTCCAAGGCGTTCCGCGTTCAAATAATAAAATTCTCGCGCAAATAATTTAGAACTTTCCCAATCATTTTCCACCTCTATGGGAGTAAGGGAGATTTCATCATCCTGATTTACCTGATACTTTATAGAAAATCTTCGATCTTTATCACAGATTCCTAACAAAATAATAGCTTCTCCCGAATCTTGCCTCAGCACTTGGCTACTATTTCCCAAAACAAGACAATAGCCATCATTTAAACCGACTTTCAAACTATTGAGTTTTTGATAAGTATACACATCATTCCAGACCGCACAACGTTCTATGGTATGTCTTAGATACAACATGGCCTGTATCGCCGTACTTTTACCATTTCCATTAGCGCCTGTAAATACGGTCAGTTTGTTAAGAGGAATATGTATGTCTTTAAAGCATTTAAAGTTATTTATTAAAAGATTTTCCATCCCATTAGTAGTTTAATTGTGCTTTAATGAGTTTTTCCGCTCTGGAAAAAGCGCACAATAGGTTAGATTTTCCATTTGTTCCATAAGAAAGATATGTCCATAATTCGGAATCTTCTTCAATCATTTTGGCAATCGGATTTTTTAAAACTCCTCTTTTATTTTTTCTCTTTACACGTTCAGGATCATAATCAGCCAACAAAACAGACCAGCTAACAAACAAAGCCTTATTGATTAATTGCTTACTTGCATCCCGTTTAAGATCTTTTGTTCGAACCTTTCGGAAAGCATATTTACTTTCAAATAAATACTCTGCATTGTACATTGCTCTAGAAAAAGCTTCGACATGATGTTCCAAATCGTTTATAGTTGATTTACGCAATCTCTCTGTCAATGCATCAAGAGAAGCATCCATATAACTATCATACCTATTTATATTTCCTTCACTTGTCATCAGATCTCGAAACAAAATAAAGCGGAGTGCCATTTCACTATCTTCCATACGGGTAGATTTAATACTCTTATCCGTAGCCCGTTTAAATTCTTCCAGCTTAACCATTTTGTTGAGGATGTCCCTCAAAGCCTCTCCTGCTAAACAATTCCGTATTTCTTGATTGTTCAATGGCTTTCCCCCTGTATTAATACGCCTAAATATATCGTACTTTACTCCGTATGGAGAAGAGGGATCTATCACATTACCTGAAATCTGAGTAAGTTTAAACCATCGTGCATACTTAGGTTCCAAGGTTGTGTAACGTTTTCCTTCGCAACTTTTTTCAAGGTACTCCAATCCTTTCAACGGGAACTTATCATCCATAAAGTCACTTATTGCTGTTATCCTCTGTAAACCGTCAACGACTGATAGTTTACCGTCTTTATCTTCAGAAAAATAAAACATGGGGAGAGGTATACGTAACAATATAGATTCTATTAATCTGGAACGTTGACGATTATCCCATACTAAGTGGCGCTGGAAATCAGGTGATAATACAATATCTTCACTATCCACCATTTCCTTTATCAGTTTTATACTAAACTGTTTGGCTGATACTTTAATGTCATCAGGATTGTACGGATTTTCTCTTCCGGTATCCTTGTGTTCCGTATTATCTGTTCCTAATTGTTCCTGCTCAATGACACTTAATACCAACTGGTCAAGCTTGGCCTCTAATTCTTCCTCCGTATCACTCAGAGTATTATTCTTCTCTATTATTTCAAACTTCCGACCTCTCAGTACTATTTTCAGCAGACAACACCCAAAATCATCTACCAAACAGTACCCATCCTCTATATTTATATCCGTATCTTTCTGGAAAGTCAACAGAGTTACTTTACCATCAATTTTTACTTCCACTTCCATTTTTGTCTGTCATTGTTTGTTATAGATCTTTATTGACATTATAATAGAACTTCATCGGGTTACCGAGTATGCGGGTAAAACCTTTGACATCATCGGCTGTCCAAGCTTTTTGTGCTTCGCCATAAGTACCGAAATCACTTTTCATCAGATCGTGGGAACTTTCAATACCCACCAATGTATAGGCATAAGGGCGGAGAGTAAGGAAGACACGCCCGGTGACGTTACGCTGGGTATTTATGAGGAAGGCTTCCATATCGCGCATAACGGGGTCAAGGTACTGGGCTTCGTGAAGGAACATGCCGTACCATGTGCCGATTTGGTCTTTCCAGTACTGCTGCCACTTGGTGAGGGTATGCTTTTCCAGCATCTTATGGGCGTTGATGATAAGCAAGGGGGCAGCCGCTTCAAAACCGACCCGTCCCTTGATACCGATAATGGTGTCACCAATGTGCATGTCGCGACCTATCGCCCAACGATTTCCGACAGCTTCTACTCGACGGATAGCATCGGCCTTGTTAGAGAAAGGCTCTCCGTTGACAGCTATGATCTCGCCCTGTTCAAAGTCTATGGTAAGGTCTTCCTGTTGCCCTTCGGCACGAAGAGGGGAAGGATAAGCTTCGTCGGGAAGAGTCCGGTCGGAATGCAACGTTTCTTTTCCACCGACACTGGTGCCCCACAAACCTTTATTGATAGAATATTGCAGTTTGACAAAATCAACCTCGTATCCATGTTGTTTCAGGTAATTAATTTCGTAGTCACGACTCAGATTCATGTCACGGGTAGGGGTAATGATCTCAATATGAGAGGCAAGAACTTCAAAGGTGAGATCGAAACGTACCTGATCATTTCCGGCACCGGTACTGCCATGGGCTACAGCTTGGGCGCCTATCTCTTTCGCATAGTTGATGATAGCAATAGCCTGAAATATACGTTCGGAACTGACGGATATGGGATAGGTTCCGTTACGCAACACGTTACCGAAGATCATGTATTTGATACTTTTCTCATAATACTCTTTTTCTACGTTGATCGTCACATGCTTAGCCGCCCCCAGCTTCATGGCGCGTTCTTCTATAGCCTTGCACTCTTTTTCGGTGAAACCTCCAGTGTTGGCTAAAGCCGTATACACCTCATAGCCCTTATCTTTAGACAAATACATTGCGCAGAACGACGTATCCAACCCTCCGCTAAATGCCAAGACTACCTTCTTTTTCATTGTCCCATCTTTATTTATTACGTTTCACACCTGAGAACCATCACCCACTACACCACTATGCGGCGTATGCGCTACCAAAGGATCAAACAACATGGCCGTACAGATACAGTATTTCCTCTCTGTACGGACAAGGACATCATGATTGACACACCTTTCGCACCCCCGCCAGAACGATTCGTCGTCAGTCAATTCGGCAAAGGTCACCGGACGATAGCCCAACTGTGTATTCATCTTCATCACCGCTCCCCCCGACGTCAGGCTGAATACTTTCGCATGCGGCCAGCGTTGCCGCGCCAATGCGAAGGACGCCTGCTTGATACGCCATGCGATACCCATCCCCCGAAATTTCTCCGGCACGATCAGTCCCGAAGTAGCCACATATTCCCTGTTCCCCCAGGATTCTATATAGGAGAACCCTGCAAACTCCTCTTCGGTCAGCGCGATGATCGCTTTGCCTTCCTTCATTTTTTGCGCCACGTAGTCATGTGTGCGCTCGGCTATTCCCGTACCTCGTTTTTTCGCCGCCTCTCTAATGGTAGACAGGATAATATCCACATAAACCTCATGCGAAGTCTCCGCCACCATGACGTCTACTTTGACAGGCGCCCCGTTTACTACCATTGATGTACCCGCTATTTTTCTTATAAATTCAGGATTTCTTTTTCAGTTCACAGACAGCCTGTTCGGCTTCTACAAGTTCGGCGATAGCAGGATGTTCGCCGCAAACTGGGCAGTTGGCATTATGTTTAAGTTTGACCGTGCGGAAATTCATCGTCTTGGCATTAAACGTCAGCAGGCGATTGGTCAATAATTCCCCCGTACCGGTAAGAAATTTAAGCGCTTCGGCGGCCTGTATAGTACCCAGCATACCGGCGATAGCGCCAAGCACTCCAGCTTGCGAACACGTAGGTACGGCATTGGACGGCGGCGGTCCGTGAAACACACACCGGTAACAGGCTGTACCGGGAAGGTATGTCAACGTCTGCCCGTCGAAACGTAATATACCGCCGTGGGAAAAAGGCTTTTTTGCCATCACACAAGCATCGTTTATCAGAAACTTGACTGGGAAAGAATCTGTACCGTCTATCACGAAGTCGTATTCCTTAATAATATCGAAAGCATTGCCGACAGTGAACAACTCGTGATAAGTGACTACACACACGTCAGGATTGAGCCGATTCATCGTCTCCTTAGCCGACAGTACTTTCGGCATCCCGATAGTAGGAGTAGAATGTATGACCTGCCTCTGTAAGTTGCTCAGGTCTACCTCATCGCCGTCAATAATTCCTATCGTGCCCACGCCGGCAGCCGCTAAATAGAGCAATACAGGCGAGCCCAGCCCTCCTGCGCCAATCACCAGTACTTTCCCTTTATTGATTCTTTCCTGCCCTTCTACGCCCACATCCTGTAAAAGGATATGGCGGCTATAACGTTCTACCTGTTCCGCAGTGAAGTCCATGACGTTACAATCCTCCTCCCATAAAATACAGAAAATCCACTTCATCCCCCTCCTTGACGGTCGTCGCGGCATAGGACTCCTTCTCCACGAACTCACCATTCAGCTGGATAGAAAGCATGTCGGGTTGCAACACTTTGTTCACCGTCATCAATTCCGCCAGCGTCATTGGCAGGCTTACTTCCTGCACTTCATCATTTACTTTTATCCTTCCCATCATCCTTTTTTATTTGGAGTTGGCAAAATTACATAATACTTTAATTGTATCGCAGTCTCTATGAGAGGCTTATTCCAAGGTCAGTTGCAAGTTTTTTTTCAATTCGTCAACGAGAGGATTTATGTTCCTCAGGTATTCATATTTTTCGGCAGCCGTGACAGCTATCCTATTTGTGCTTTCTTCGTTGACTTTGACACGCATCATAACGCCTGCATTCTTTAATTTTTCACGAAGGTAGGAGAGGATTTCTCCTGAGTCGACTGCCAATTCGTCTTGCAATCCCGGATTGGGGACGGTCACATCGAAAGTGGAATCTTCTCCTAACACCGGCTTACACGAAGTCATTGTATTGTACAGGTGGACTTTTTTCTTGATAGTCTCGGCATAAGCCAACCAATGCGTATGAAGGTCTTCTTCCGTGAAAGGCTGCCTGAGGTTGACGCCTACGGGATGAGAGGATAGTTCTTTCTTCCCGGTGTTAGCCGCCATATTTTTCAGGGATGTACTGACAGGGGACGCCTGTTTTTTCGACGGAGAAGGAGGCGGCGCAGGCATTACAGGCGGAACAGACAGGCTTTGCGCCTGTACAGGGATAGGGATGGAAACAGAAGCGGAAGTAGGAACAACCGTCTTTCCTTCCGGCGCACTGTCGGCAAGCGGACAGTTCAAATTACACAACTGTATGAGGGTCAACTCCAACAAGAGTTTCTTGTTCCGGCTTATACGGTAATTCAGATCGCATTGGTTGGATAGTTCCAATGCACGGAAAAGGAAAGATTCCGGACAACGGTCGGCTATAGTTGCATAACGGTCACGAATAGAGGCTCCCACCTCAAGCAATACAACCGTAGACTTGTCTTTACACACCAACAGGTCACGGAAATGGCTTGCAAGTCCTGTAATTACATTTTGTCCCTCAAAACCGTTTCTCAAAATTTCATCCAACAGCAGCAAACACTCACTGATGTTTCCTGACAGGATGGCCTCCGTCATACGGAAATAATAGTCGTAGTCCAGGACGTTAAGATTCTCAATAACTGCTTTATAGGTAACATTTCCTTCTGTAAAGCTCACTGCCTGGTCAAATATCGAAAGAGCGTCACGCATACCGCCGTCCGCTTTGGCAGCAATGACGTTCAAAGCTTCGGCTTCCGCCGTTACGCCCTCTATAGAGGCCACATACTGCAAATGGTCAACAATATCCGCAACGGTGATTCGTGCAAAATCATAGATCTGACAACGGGACAGTATCGTGGGGATGACCTTGTGTTTTTCGGTAGTCGCCAGGATGAAGATCGCATGACGCGGCGGTTCCTCCAGTGTCTTGAGGAAGGCATTAAACGCCTGCTGGCTCAACATGTGTACTTCATCAATGATGAAAACCTTGTATTTGCCCAGTGGAGGAGGCACACGCACCTGTTCGGTGAGTATTCTGATGTCGTCCACCGAATTATTGGAAGCCGCGTCAAGTTCATGTATATTGAGTGAACGCTGTTCGTTGAAAGCCCGGCACGATTCGCAGGCGTTACAAGCCTCCCCCTCCACCGACGGGCTAAGGCAGTTGATGGTCTTCGCGAAGATACGGGCGCAGGATGTCTTCCCCACCCCGCGAGGGCCACAGAACAAGTAGGCATGAGCCAGCTTGTTGTTCTGTATAGCGTTTTTCAGGGTTACCGTCAACGTTTTCTGCCCGACCACACTTTGAAAAGTCAAAGGGCGGTACTTTCTCGCCGAAACAATGTAGTTCTCCATCCTCTTTTCTTTTGAGGCGCAAAGATATCTGTAAAGGTAGTGAAATGATACCTACCTTTGCCGTAAAACATTGTCGAACTTATGGAGATTCTCAAAGGATTCTACAAGAAATACTTCGCATGGATCAACGCCTATTGGCTAGTCATCATAGCTTTTTTCCTGCTTACCTTCGCTACGGGAGATTGTAGTCTCTACCATCGTTTTATCTATGACCGGAAAATACGCCGCCTCGAAACCGATATCGAATATTACCGCAAAGAATTGGAAGCAAACCGGCAGAAGCTCGAAAATCTACATACCGACCGCGAAGGGCTTGAACGTTTTGCCAGGGAAGAATACCTGATGAAAGCTCCCAACGAAGATCTTTTCATTATCCGCAAGAAATAACGGTACCTTATTTGTTTGCCAAAAAAAGAGTCTCCAACGCGGAGAGTTGTTTTTGTTCCTGAGCCAGTGTTTTAGAATCTAAACGGAGGAAACCGAAAGTGTGGACATACTCCTGTCCTTCCGAAAGCGCCCACTTCACGAACCGCAACGTCGCAGCATCCGTCTTTTCCGGCAACACGAAAACGAAGTCTTCCACAGGGATCAGATCAATAGTCTTACTTTCCAGGAGTGCAATTGTCTCGTCTAAGTTTTGAGTATTCAACACTTCCGCATCCTCCTTCTTTACATCCAAAGGTATCAGGATAAGCCCTTCACGTAACTGCCGAGACTTAGTATCATAGATATAACTTAAATTATTAAAACTAAATCCGGTGGCATCCTTCGTCACAGCATTATTCAGGTAAATGTCATCACCCGCAATCCTTTTCCCCTTCAAACTGTTCGCTTCATATCCGAAATGTGCTGCAAATGAATGAGACACAGAACGAGAATCGTTGTTGGAATAAACCGTCGCACCGGACAATTTTCCTTTGCTATCCTCCTCTTCTTCTCCGGAAAGATAGTCCTTCTCAAAAAACAAGGCCTTTAAGCGTTTCCCATTCAGCTTTTTCTTTCCCAGTTCGCCCAATAGCACATTACCTTCCCCAACAATCGGCAAAACGGCATATCGCCCGAAAGGAATGATTGTTTCCCCCGTTTCTAAAGCATCCTTTTCCTTCTGTTTTCCAAAAGGTGACACTTCTACGGAATAATCCCCACCTTCCTTTCCGACAGTCGGCAGTAAAACGTCAGGATACTTCTTCGAATATTCACTGACCCATTTCTCCAGCAACGCATCTACAAATTTCACTCCTTTGATACGGACAATCTCTTGCCCCGTCACACTCGTTTCCTGAGCGTTTACAAAACTGCCCAAACTTAACGCTCCAAACAGCGCCAGGTTCAAACCCAGCCTTTTTACCTTCTTGTCCATAATCTAATTACTTTAAGTATTCTTTTTTCACAGGACGAAGGTAACGACAGACTATCGGCTACCACAATACCATTTTCATGGTATAATTATCGCCACTACAAACCCGAATAATGGCGTAACTTCGCCCCGTAAATACACTCTACAACAGTTCAACGGTATGAAGACGATCACAAACGCTTACCTTGCCCTGCTACTGGTTTTGGCTGCTTGCCGGACGCCGGAACCAAAACTTACCATCGAAGGAACTATCAATCGGCCTTCGGGGACTATATATCTCCAAAGTTTCCATAACAAGATGTTTACCGTCATTGATTCCGCCATCATCACTGACGGCACTTTCTCTTTCGCCTTTTCACCCAACCGGCCGGATCTTTTCGGACTCACGCTTGATCCTTCCGAACGTTTCAGCCCTTACTTCATTTTCCTTGACAGCGGTAGCGTCCACGTAGATATTGATGTTAATAATCCGCGCGACCTTAAAGTCGAAGGCTCTACCGCACACAACGTCTTCGTCGACTACCGTCACCGTATACATGCCGAAGGGGACTCTTTCGACATCACGGCCTTTCTCACTGCAAACCCCTCTTCCGTAGCCGCCGCTTACATTCTCTACCGCGATTTTTCCTATCGCCTTTCCAAAGAAGAAATAGACCGTAACCTGAAACTCCTCTCTTCCTCGCTTGATGGAACGGAGTACGTTAGCGTGTTGCGTGAGCTCAGCCAAATCCTCGAACGTGTAGCCATCGGACAGCCTGCCTCCGATTTTGCCCTTCCCAACATCAACGGCGACACGTTACGCCTATCCGACTTTCTGGGAAAAGGTTACCTGCTGCTTGACTTCTGGGCTTCATGGTGTCCGCCCTGCCGACGCGAAAATCCAAACCTCATCGCCCTTTACCGGCAATATCATGACAAAGGATTCGACATTTTCGCCGTTTCTCTTGATGAGGAACGTGATAATTGGCTCAAGGCGATCGATGACGATAACCTCACCTGGATACACGTATCCGACCTCGCTTTCTGGGACTCCGCACCGGCTCATCTCTACGGCGTCCGTGCCATCCCGTCCAACGTCCTCATTGCGCCCGACGGCACAATCATCGCCCGTAACCTGCGCGGGGAAGAACTTGCTGTACAACTCTCCGAACTCATCCGATAAACGACCTGTTGATTCAATAATAATCGAACAAGTAAAAACTAAAAATATTTAATAAAACGAAAATACCAAGTAGGGTTTGCACATTCGGAAAAAAGGCCTACCTTCGCCGCCATAAAACTGGGATGTCCGGTTCATATCGCGGAGTGGAGCAGGGGTAGCTCGTTGGGCTCATAACCCAAAGGTCATAAGTTCGAATCTTATCTCCGCAACGAGGTTTGGAGTGTTAAGTATTATTAAGTAAAGGGGCAGTGTATCGAAAGAAAAAACATGTTGCCCTTTTTACTTTTTATCCCGCAGGTCGGTGTTTTCTTACTCGTAGAGGTGAAAAATCTTTTGCTTTTTTATTTTTAGAAATCGTATCAAACAATACCGGCAAACCCCATAAAAGCCATCGCCAGAAGGCCAGCTGTGATGAGTGCAATAGGTGTACCTTTCATAGCAACGGGAAGACGAGTAAGGGAAAGTTGTTCGCGTATACCAGCAAAGAGGACAAGGGCAAGCGTAAACCCGATAGCTGTAGCAAACGCATAAACAAGGGACTGGAGGAGATTGAAATCTTTCTGGATAACAAGTAAGGCTACACCAAGTATACAGCAATTAGTCGTGATAAGGGGCAGGAAGATGCCAAGCGCCCTATAAAGAGCAGGGGAAGCCTTTTTAAGAATGATCTCCATAAGCTGGACAAGTGAAGCGATAATAAGGATATAAGAAATCGTACGGAGATAGTCCAGGCCAAAGGGAACAAGAAGGTACTGATTGAGGAGAAAAGTAACAACCGTAGCGATCGTCAACACAAAAGTAACGGCTGCCCCCATTCCCACAGCTGTCTCCACCTTCTTGGAGACCCCCAGGAAAGGACAGATCCCCAGGAATTGCGACAGCACCACATTATTGACCAGTACCGCCCCCACAAACAGCAACACGTATTCCATAATCGTTCTTTAGTGTTAGCGCAACGGAAATCTTTCCGTAGCCAAAGATAATCCTTTTCCCAATCCCTTATACTAAGCTCTGACTTCTCATATTATGACCGTTGCTTTCCTATATACTTCGGGCAAACAGTTTTGCCTCATTCTAAACTTTGTTCCATGATTATGTCCTGTTCGAGCATCAAAATCAACTAATATATTTCCTTTTTCTACTTGATTTAAAAAACTCTCAAAGCTGAATTGCTGCAACATCATTACTTTGGAATATAGTTTCTTTTTAATCCTATAGTGACAACAGCAATTGTCCCGCTTCTCATTAAAGGGTCTAATATAACAGTAGCGGAAGTTGAGGAGATAATTCTATCAATTAAGGCAACCTGAAAAGGTGCAGGATGCTCATTGTTCATTTCCTGTGTAAATTCCCAACAGATTCCTAAATCTGCGCAACAGTAAAGCTTATTTTACTGTAACCGGAATTCTCCTTCGAGGCCAGCAGCACTGTGAGGAGCTATCCAAAGGGAGTAATCGCCAGGTTCCAAGATCTCTACATCTTCGTGGTTATAGAAGCAAAGTGACCGGCCTGCAATTGTGAAAGAGACAGGTTGCGATTCACCGGGCTGAAGGACTATCTTATGGAAGTCTTTCAGTTCCCTGACAGGACGGGTAACAGAACCGACTTTGTCACGGATATACAACTGCACAGTCTCGGCGGCCGCCACAGCACCGGTGTTTGTCACCATACAGGTAGCGGTCAAGGAACCGTCAGCCGTCAGTTCAGTGGAAGAAAGTTGCAAATCATTATACTCGAACGTCGTGTAAGAAAGCCCAAAGCCAAAGGGAAAGAGGGGGTCTTTTCCTGCATCTAAAAAATAACTCGTGTTTCCCAGTGACACCTGTCCGGCTTCGAGGGGGATATTATCTATCGTTTGCAACTCGCCTACAGGAGGACGTCCAGTATTCTTGTGATTGTAATAGAGGGGGGATTGTCCCACCATTTTAGGATAAGAGATAGGCAATTTGCCCGAAGGGACAGCTTTGCCGAACAAGAGGTCGGTAATAGCCGGTCCACCCATCGTTCCGGGGTGGAAGTTGAAAAGATATGCATTCACCAGTGGTAGTTCCTTGTAAATCTCGATCGCCCGTCCCGCCATAACGACGAGGACTACGGGCTTACCTGTTTTAGCAATTTCGGTCAGCAATTCTTTTTGAGCTCCCGGCAATGTAATATCTGCCCTGCAATGAGCCTCACCCGACAAGATAGATTCTTCGCCGCCGAAGAAAAGTATTACATCGGACGAACGTGCAACGGCAAGTGCGGTGGTAAAACCTTTCCGGTCTGTGTCACGGCTATACGCAAGTCCTGCAGCGTAATGTATCTTCACTTGTTCGCCGAACGCCTCCCGCAAAGCGGTAAGCGGCGTCACCGTATGCGCCTTTTCGCCATCGAACACCCAGCTACCAAGCTGGTCGTGAGGTGCGTCGGCCATTGGTCCAATGACAGCGACAGCGTTCAGGCTGGAAACATCCAGCGGCAAAGTACCGTCATTTTTGAGAAGGATAGCACTTTCAATAGCCGCCTGCTTGGCGATCTCCAAATGCTCGGGAGCGTAGAAGACGGGGTCTTCTTTGATCTCTACGTATGGGTTTTCGAACAGTCCAAGCTTGAACTTCAGTTTCAGGATACGGCGGACAGCATCATCAATATCCGAAACCTTCACCTTTTTTTCTTTAAGTAGCTGGGCAAGGAACGGTGTATAGACATGGCTTTCCATGTCTATATCTACACCGGCATTCATGGCAATTTCGGCCGCATGGACAGGGGATTCGGCATATCCATGGTTTATCATTTCCCCGATAGAGTTCCAGTCGCTTACTATGACGCCGTCGAACCCCCAATCGTCGCGTAGCACTTTCCGCAAGATATAGCCGTTCCCTGAATTGGGGATACCGTTCACTTCGTTGAAAGAGACCATCACCGTCCCTACTCCCGCATCTACAACCGCCTTAAAAGGCCGGAGGTACACATTGCGCAACTGCTCGGTAGACAGGATAGTGATATTATAATCCTTCCCGCTTTCCACAGCGCCGTAGCCCACAAAGTGCTTAGCGCAGGCAAGGATAGCCGTTGGATCGGAAAGATCGCTTCCCTGAAAACCTTTGACGGTAGCAATCCCTAATATAGATGACAGGTGAGGGTCTTCCCCGAAACTTTCCATGATACGCCCCCAGCGCGCATCACGCGAAATATCCAGCATCGGCGCAAAGGTCCAACGAATACCCGTCGACGCTGCTTCCACAGCCGCCACCCGTGCACCCGCTTCCACCGTCTCAGGATTCCATGACGCTGCTTGTCCCAGTGGGACGGGGAAGATGGTCTTGAAACCATGTATCACGTCGCGGGCAAAGATCAGGGGAATACCTAACCTTGTTTCTTCAACGGCGACCCGTTGAAGGTCGTTGATCACCTGAGGATTTGTTTCATTCAGGATTGATCCGACAAAATACCCTTTGATCCGTCCGGCAAGCTCATCGAAGTTTCCTGCACTGGTGATCTGGTCTAATTGCCCGATTTTCTCTTCCAAGGTCATTTTCGATAGGAGTTTCTCTACCTTGTGATCTATTGCGTCCGAGTCTTTTTCCGACACTGTTTTTTTATCACAAGCCGACAGTAAGATCGCCGCACACATACAGAAAACGACACCACCCTTCTTCATGATTTGCATGATTTTATAATTCACTAATGACCTTGAAAAATATCTTGTCCGATTCCAGACAAATGTAAGAACTATTTTGAAAAGAAGTTTATCTTTGCATCGCCTTCGCCTAATACTGCGAACGGCACCCCAAACATTTGTCATCGTATATCATCCACGAAAACCCCTTATTGAATTTATTATGCAGATTTACACCATTGCGGATCTAAACACTAAGTTACTGCCCGAACTGCAACAAATCGCCACGGAACTTGGCCTTGACAGGATTACAGGTATTCGCCGCGATGAACTCATCTACAACATCCTCGACGAACAAGCCATCCTTGCTGCCGACAAGCAACTCTCCAAGGAGAAGGAACAAGAGATAAAAGCCGATTCATCCGCAACAGCCGGAAGCAGGAAACGCGGACGCCCTCGTAAAAACCCACTCCTTCTACAGGGAAGTGAACCATCTCCGTTCCAGTCTCAACTTCATCCTGAATCCCAACCGTCTGAACGCAAGGTGATCTTGAAAAAGAACAATCCTGAAGCGTTGCCCGATGAGGATTCCATTTCTTCTATTGCCACCGTTCTTTCTATCCTCAAAGCTCAACCAGCTCAAACTATGAATGATAAGATTAAGGAAAATATTCCATCCTCTGATTCCAACCTCAACCCTGCGCCGCCGCTTACGGCAGATGCAGATACTGATCCTGCACCGTCTCCTGCCATCCGGACTATTTTCCGCCATCCGGATTCTAAATCTGTCTTCGATCAAGTCTTCCCCACCAGTCATCCTACTCCAAAAAATGAAGGGAAACGCATCATCAGTCTCAATCCAACCACACCCTCACAACCTGTTCCCAGCCAACAACCTGCTCAATCACAGCACCAAAAACAAAAACAAAACCAGCATCAGAAGCAGAAGCAAGTCAACCAATCTGCTCAAGTTGAACAGGGTTATGATTTCCAACAACACATACCTGCATTTGGTGTCCTCGAAGTAATGCCCGAAGGTTACGGTTTCCTGCGTTCCCCGGACTATAACTACTTATCATCTCCCGATGATGTTTACGTTCCCCCCGCCCAAGTCAAGCAATACGGACTACGTCCGGGAGATACCATTGAGGGTTTTGTCCGTCCACCGCGCGAAGGAGAAAAATACTATCCCTTGCTCAAAGCCGAACGTATCAACGGTCGTACGCCCGAAGAAATACGTGACCGCCTTGCTTTTGATCACCTCACACCTATCTTCCCTAACGAGAAGTTCATGCTCGCCGCCCGCCGCTCACCTAAGATCTATGATTACAGCGGCGTACGGGTGGTTGATCTATTTTCACCCATCGGTAAAGGACAGCGTGGCCTTATCGTAGCACAACCTAAGACCGGTAAGACTATCCTCCTCAAAGACATCGCTAACGCTATCGCCTACAACCACCCTGAAGCGTACATGATCATCCTCCTTATAGACGAGCGTCCTGAAGAAGTTACCGATATGGCACGTAGTGTAGATGCGGAAGTGATTGCATCTACGTTCGACGAGCCGGCCGAGCGCCATGTCAAGATCACTGAGATTGTCCTGAATAAAGCTAAACGCCTTGTAGAATGTGGGCATGATGTCATTATCCTCCTTGATTCCATCACACGACTTGCCCGTGCGTACAACACCATGCAGCCGGCATCAGGTAAGGTACTCTCCGGAGGTGTTGACGCCAATGCGCTTCAGAAACCCAAGCGCTTTTTCGGTGCGGCACGGAACATTGAGAATGGAGGAAGTCTCACGATCCTCGCTACGGCGCTGATTGAGACTGGTTCCAAAATGGACGAGGTTATTTTTGAAGAATTCAAGGGAACGGGAAACATGGAGCTTCAACTTGACCGTAAGCTCTCCAACAAGCGGATTTATCCGGCCGTCGACCTCACAGCGTCCAGTACTCGACGCGACGATCTCCTTCATGAACCCAGCATAGTTAATCGTATGTGGGTGCTCCGTAAATACCTTTCGGACATGAATCCGATTGAGGCTATGGAGTTTCTTAAAAAACAGCTCGAAAATACTCGTAACAACGCCGAGTTTCTGCTCTCTATGAACGGATAAGGGAGGAGAGATGATGCCATGCGTACAGTTTTTTTAGTGGTTGCCACCCTTCTCCTTACCGGCTGTCAAGTCCGCAAACATTATTATGAAGAAAGCGGTACTGTTTTCAACACTAGTTACCACATTAAGTACCAAACCGATCGATCACTGACCCAGGAGATTGATTCTGCTTTCGAAGCTCTTAACCGGTCTTTCAATCCTTTCCTTTCTTCTTCGTATATTGCCCGCATTAACCGTAATGAAAGTGACCTTACGGACGTTCACCTGCGGCATATCCTTTCTCGTTCGTTGGAGATTTCCTGTCTTTCGGATGGTATCTTTGACGTCACTGTTGCCCCTCTAATCAATCTCTGGGGCTTCGGATATCAGCGACATGATACCATAACCAAGGAGGCTATAGATAGCATCCTCCAATTTGTGGGTTATCAAAAGATACACCTTGACGTTGGTGGGCGAATTCATAAGACTGATCCTCGTGTCCAACTCAATTGCTCGGCGATAGCCAAAGGATACGCTGCCGATGTGATTGCTACCCTTCTCCGTCAGCATGGCGCCGACAATTACATGGTGGAGATCGGGGGGGAAGTGGCGGTACAAGGACTTAATCCCCAACACCAGCCGTGGCGCATCGGGATACGTAAACCTTCCGATGATTTTGGGGAGAACGGACTCCAAGAGATCCTTGCCGTCAGTAAGCGATGCGGGATAGCTACTTCCGGGGATTACTTGAATTACTACCGTCAAGGAGACCGTAAGGTAGCGCACACCATCAACCCGAAGACGGGTTACCCCTCTGAAGAGAATATTCTCTCGTCCACCGTTATTGCCAGCGATGCGCTGACGGCAGATGCTTTGGCTACCACATTTAATGCCTTAGGCCTTGAACAGGCGCTTTCGCTGGCCGAAAGTCTCGTCACCGACACACTGTTCGCCCCAATCGGTTATTTTTTTATCTATGCCGATTCTATCGGGACACTACATACTCACACACGCGGGTGCGGGTATTACGTGCAGAAATGATGCACATCGCTATGTTTTAGATTGCACGGAACTTATAGAAAAAATCTATATACCTTGCTCAGAGACGATTAATGAGAAAATAAAGGCGGTTTTTTAGATTTACATCGGCCATTCCGCTGTCAAGATCAAGGTAAAGAAGATTGATATGTGGATAAAGTTTTTTCAATCGCTTCTCTATACCCTTTGCGACGACATGATTGGCGATGCAGCCAAAGGGTTGCAGGCAGACGATTCTGTCTATTCCGGCACGGGCGTAACAGGCTATTTCGGCGGCTATAAGCCAGCCTTCGCCAAACTGATTGGATAAGGAAAGGACTTCGGCTGCATAGTCGGCTTTGGTATAGACGGAAACTTGTGGACGGTAGAAACGAAATTCAGAGAGGATGCGTTCTGTCTTTTCGAGCTTACGGTTTACAAACCGATAGATTACAGGGGAGAGAGAACGTCTCAAAAGGCTGTCTTCCGTCAAGCCGTTACGGATATCTTCTTCTGAATTGACGAAGTATTGCAGGAAGAAATCAAGAAGTGGGGGTGTGACGACTTCCATCTTTTGAGCACGTAACCATGACGTGATATGGGCTTGTGCGTAAGAATTATATTTAACGTAGATCTCCCCGATCAGACCGACGGGTGTGAGCCGTTCGGAAGAAAGTGGAAGTTGATTGAAGTCATCAACGGCCTGTTTTAGAAGAGGGAAAAGATGGTAGGAAGAGTGTCTATCAATAATTTCAATGCCTCGTTCTACATAATGGTCGAAGAGGCGCCGACTATCTCCTTGCCGTATTTCGCGAACGACCGTTGCACTAAATAACTGTTGGAGGCTGTCGGCATAAAGGAGGGTGTGCAGGAGAGGAATGGCGATCTTATGGAGAGGAAGGTGGAAATCTTGAGGGTTCTTACAGGCATCCCCTGTAAGAAACAGGGAAAGGACGGGGATATATCCAAAACCAGCGGTTTTGAGAGCACCTTTTATCTGGGAGATATAATTAGTGGCGCGACACTGCCCCCCAGTTTGCGTCATGGCGACAACGACGTCAGTGGTATCGTAATGTCCCGAACGCAATGCGGAAATAATATCCCCGATGACTAAGGTGAGAGGGTAACATACTTCGTTATTTCCGTATTCAAGGCCATAATCGGCAGAGGTTTGCGAAGAGGGCGGCAGATTGACGAGCTTCAATCCTGCAAGAGCGGCAATGGCAGGAAGGAAAGGAGAGACAAAGTCGGAAAACCAAGGGACGAGGATGGTCTTCTGCTTATCTGCGGAAGAATAGGTTCTTACATATCCGGTATACGCTACCGGTACGGGAGGAAGGCCAAGTTTCAAGGATTCTACCAGGGAGCGGAGGCGGAGGCGAATGGAGCCGGGAGCGGCAATTTCGTCAATGCGGAGAACGGTATGGTTCTTCCCCGATCGTTTGAGAATGTCAGAGATTTCGTTCAGGAAAAAAGAGTCGGGTCCACATCCGAAAGAGTTCAGCTGGACGAGCTGTACATTTGCGGGGAGGCGGGCTACCTGTATGGCGGCCTGCACGGGGCGGTTGGGAAAAGCCCATTGGGAGACGAGATCAAGAGAACGGAGAGGCAGACTGTCGGTACGGCGGAAAATATCGTCGGTGAAGGCATCCGCTCCAAGGTCGGAAATGATCTGTCCTGCTTTCTGCTGGATGAGGGGATCGGCGTGATAGGGTCGTCCGGCAACGACGAAAATAGTCCTTCCTGTGGCGACGGCTTGTTCAAAGAGGCGGAGTTGCTGTTGGATGAGGCAGAGCCTGACATCCTCCATGTGTCTGACGGCGGCTTCAAAGGCCTGATCAAAGTCTGAGTGTTTCACACCGAGCGTGGAGAGATAAGCACAGGCTGTGTGGGATAGTACCCTGCTATTTTCAAAAGAGATAACGGGCTTGTCGAAAGGGATGCCGAAAGTTTCTTGAGGCTCTATGCTACTACGGACGACATCAGGATAACCTGCTACGACGGGACAGTTGAAACTGTTTCCTGCGAATACCAGCTCTGCTTCTTCCTTGATGACGAGGGGGTAGAATATTCTATCAACCTTTTGCTCTACGAGAGCCAGGATATGTCCATGCACTAACTTGGCGGGGAAACATACCGTATCGGACATGATGCTTGTCACACCGGTACGGTAAAGCGGGAAAGTGGATTCCGGCGACAGGACGACATCGAAGCCGCAACGGCTTAAAAGAGTGTGCCAGAAGGGGAAATTTTCGTACATGTTCAATACACGGGGTATCCCTATCCTTATCTTTCGCTGAGGTATGCTCTCCCCTACTCTACCGTCAGGGAGAGAGGTAACTCTGCCAAAGAGCAGTTCATTCTTACGGACAAAGGCGTTGTATCCCTTTTCAGGGGCAAGGAACTTGTTGTAGAATATTTTTTCGCAACGGTTACCTGCATGGCAGACATTGCCATTCTGGAACCGAAAACGTCGGACAGAACAACGATTAGTACAACCTTTACAAGAAAAATCTGCCGTTTCGACGGTGGACAAGTCGGGAAGGGGTTCTTGTCCAGTGAAGGTGGAGGGTGTTCCGGAACGCTTGTATCCTTGCCTGGCAAAGAGAGCCGCGCCGAGAGCACCCATCAATTCAGGGCGGTCGGTGGAGGAGACGGTCTTTCCTGAGAGTATTTCGAAGGCACGGTAGACGGCGTCGTTACGGAAAGCGCCACCCTGCACGACGATATGTTCGCCGAGTAGATTGAGATTGTTAATTTTGAGTACCTTAAAGAGACAATTTCTAACTACGGAATAGGCAAGTCCGGCGGCAATGTCTCCAAGTGAAGCGTTTTCCCGTAAAGACTGCTTGACTTTGGAATTCATGAAGACGGTACAGCGTGTACCAAGATCGTTGGGATTTTTTGCCAGGCAGGCGGAACGGGCGAAATCGGCGGGAGTAAGGCCGAGTGTGGAGGCGAAGTTTTGTAAGAAGGAGCCGCAACCGGAGGAACAAGCTTCATTCAATTCGACGCGTGAGATTACGCCATTGTGTGTAAAGATACTTTTGATGTCCTGCCCACCAATATCCAGCACGAAAGAGACGTTAGGGTCTATATGCTGCGCACCGGCGAGGTGTGCTATGGTTTCGACGATGCCGTAATCCAGTCCGAAGGCTGCCTTGATGAGTTCTTCTCCGTAACCGGTAGCGGCGGAGGCGAGAAAACGAAAGGAAAGGCCTTTTTCTTTGGTCAAGCGATAGAAAAATTGCAAACCTTCTACGAGTCGCGGGAGCGGGTGTCCGTCGTTATCGGCGTAATAGGAGTAGCGGAGGTTCCCTTTTTCATCAATAACGACGATTTTAGTGGTAGTGGACCCTGAGTCTATTCCTAAGAAACCTTTACATTCTTTTTCCGTGCTACCATCTATCGGGACAAAGGGGATAACTGTCTGCTTGCGTTCGGCTTTCCAGCGGGTGTAGTCATCTTCTCCGGCAAAGAGAGGTTGGAGGGCTGAGCGGAAGGAAGGAGTATGTCTGGTATCCAAGCGGCTGATGATAGCCGTCAGGTCTTGAAACATCTCTATGTCAAGAGCATGCAGGGCTGCGCCGTAGGCGGGAAAAAAGGCACCGTTTTCCGGGGCGATGGATTCGGCGTGCAACAACTCTGCGAAGGCTTGTCTCAAGGCGGGCAAGAAAGTGAGCGGCCCTCCGATACAGAGGATGGGCGAGGGAACACTATGTCCACGTGCAAGGGAGGCGAGGGTTTGCAGGGCAACGGTATGCAGGACGGAACGGGCGACATCGGGTGTGGCGACGTTTCTCGCCAGCAGGTTCTGGACATCGGTCTTGGCAAAGACCCCGCAACGTGAGGCGATGGGGTGGATAGTCTCGTAATGCATGGCTTGTTCCCCTAACTCGTCTACTGAAATGTTCATCAGGACAGCCATTTGATCAATGAAAGCGCCTGTACCTCCGGCACAACTACCGTTCATGCGGATATCAGGTTGTTTTCCGGTATCAAAGAAGACCATCTTGGCATCTTCCCCTCCTAAGTCGATAAGGGTACGCGTGTGGGGAAAATCGCGCCTCACGGCATCAATGGAGGCGACTACTTCCTGTACAAAAGGAAGGGAAAGCCTCTCGGCTACGCCCATACCTGCCGATCCGGTGACAACCATACGCATGGGTAAGGAGGGAAAACGAGAGGAGACGGCAAGCAATTCCTCCCGCAAGGCAACAACTACATCAGCCTGGTGCCGCCGATATCCTTTATGAACGATTTTTTTTTGAGGGGAGAGGACGACAAGTTTTACGGTCGTCGATCCAACATCAATTCCTATCCGATGAACTTTTTCTGAAGTCATAAGAAATAGGACTTGGAGCGAAAAACGGGACTCGAACCCGCGACCCTAACCTTGGCAAGGTTATGCTCTACCAACTGAGCTATTTTCGCGACTGTATGCGTTGTGCGTGCAAGCGAAGGCAAAGGTAGGCACTTTTCGGCGCCCATACAAGCTTCAGGACAATTTATTCACGTGCAAAGCCAATTTGGATTTGAGATTAGCGGCTTTGTTCTTGTGAATGATATGTTTTTTGGCAAGCCTGTCCAGCATAGCAGCGACCTTAGGGAGCATTTCTCCTGCTACAACCTTGTCTTCGGTATCCCGGAGCGCCTTCACAGCGGTACGTGCGCTTTTGGCGTAGTAACGATTGTGCAAACGCTTCGTTTCCGTCTGCCGAATCCTTTTGATGGATGACTTATGATTTGCCATGTGCTTGTATTCGTTTCTACTTTTCTTGATGGTGATAATCTGTAGCCCATGGGGGAATCGAACCCCCCTTTCAAGAATGAAAATCTTGCGTCCTAACCGATAGACGAATGGGCCTCCCTTGGAAACGCGGTGCAAAAGTAAACCTTTCCCACAAACTACCAAATGAAACCAAAAAATTATTCACACGGCTGTTTGGGGAGCCAGATAGAAAAAATCTCTCCCTCCGGATAAAAATAACCGGAGGGGAGAGAATATTAACGGACAATGAATTTGAGAGCGATAGGTTGTGTACCCTGGTAAGCAGGGGAGACAAGGAAGTAAATACCGGATGGGAGGGAGACGGGATACACGTAAGTATCGGAAGTGGGCAGTATCCGGAATGAAAGACGTCCGGCAGCATTGACAAGGAGAAGAGGTCTGCCGGTCAAGTGGGAGAGATGAAGGGCATCGGAATGGTAAGCAACGGAGGGTTCATCGGCTTGAAGGGGAGGCCGAAGAGGATTGGAAAGTCTGGAAGCGACACGGATGAGGTAGAGATTCGTTTCTCCTTCCGGATTCAGGACGTAGCTGTACTCATTTTCTTCATGAGAGACAGGGGCAAGCGACTGTCCGTCAACGTAGGTAACGGAAGGATCTCCCAAGTTGAGATAGTCCTGTACACGGAACTGAAAAGGTACACCGGCATCACGGTAATAAGTACCGGCAGCGGGCAAGAGGAAAAGGTAAGGAGGAGGCACTTGTTCAAGGGTAAAGGTGTTGTAATGAAGTGAAGCATGGACTTCAAGGTTGCCTCCTGAGTTGAGGTTGTAAGTGAAACGATTGCCTTGCACATAGGCGGCGGCTTGCTGTATACCATTGACAGTGAGGATAGGGGTGAGGCCGACATATTCGGGATCAAGTTCGAGGACGAATATTTCGTGAATCCCTGTCAAAAGATAATAGTGTACACCCTGGCCTTTCTCAGAGACGACCGAGAGTTCGGGCGCCTCTATGCTGATAAAGAGGACGAGGTTGTTGAAGGCGATGAGAGCAGTGGTGTTTCCAATGACAGTAAATGAGTACTCAAAAAGTCCGAAATCACGCCGTTCAGCAGGGACAAAGGCACCGTTACAATAGACAGCGGGAGCTTCGTCGTTGGCATCGGGAGTAAAGAGTGAGAAAGTGAAGATATCGCCGGGTGTACGGAAATAGGTCCCGGCGCCAAGAGAACCAGATACATAGCTAACACCCGTAGGGAGATTGGGTGGCAGGGTGACGGCAAAGTAATCGAAGGCGACGGAGACGACGGTATTGACGCCGGTATTGATGGTGTAAGTATGTGAAGATCCGTCGGGGGCAGAGAGAGGTACAAGGGTCGTTCCATTGGCTGTAACAAGGGGTTTGACAGCCCTATAATCAGGATCAACGTGGAGGGTAAAGGTTTTGTTAATAGCTCCGGCGTGCTGCGATTCTCCGGGTATATCATCGCCGACGTAAGCAAGGCCTTCCGGAAGCGGCGGCAAAGAGAGGGTGAAGGTACGGGAGACAAGGGAAATAAAGGGCTGGATGTCAATCGGAGTTTTCAGGCTGTAATTAAAGTCCGTGCCGTTGACGGATTCCGGTTCAAGATCAACACCGTCAATGAGGACACGGGGAATGAAAGCGCCTGTCTTAGATTCATCGACGGCGAGGGTGAAGCGGAAAGGGATGTCGCTGTTAGGCGAAACATAATGCGGGTCATCATCGTCAGGCAGCCCGACGTAATGAAGGCCTTCGATGGTATTGAGAGAGGGGAGTGTGATGATGCGGTAGGGGAGGTAGAAGGAGATGTTGGCATTGTCTTCGGCCGTAAAGGAATAGCTGTACTTCCCCGCGCCTAAGGAAGAGCGTTCCACAAAAAAGCCATTACGATGAACGATAGGGGCTACATTGATATAGGGATTAAGTGTCCGGAGAGTGAACGAGACTTTTTGGCCTTTGGAATAACAGTAGACAGCACCCTGTGAAACGGCCTGGGAGGTAAGTCCGTCGGGCAGTGTTTCGTAAACAATACCTGTGGGCAGTGGCGGCCATACATGCGTGAGAGGAGCGAAAGAGACACGTATGATAGCGTGCGGATCGTTATAAGGCAGAGAGACTATGTAACGATACAGGCGACTGGAAGTTTCCGGATCCGTAGAAACATTATCGGGGTAGAGCGGAGAGGTATTGTCATTGAAGGAGATGGAGATCTCGGGGGAGGCAGCGGCATAGAATCGTTCAATGCTCAGGACCAAGGTGTCGCGGGAATCGTGTCCGAAAGCACGATATAGGTAACTCTTGAGGCCTCTTAGATTGGAAGATTTATGGAAACTGACACCAGTGGGAAGGGGAGCATCAAATTCTACGGTGAAGTAGTCAAGATTAATTTCGGGCTGAAGTCGGAGGGGGCTTCTTCCACCGGAAGGGATAGGAGGGACAAGGAAAGAGAAAGTATAGGTATTTCCGTTAGAGGCAACGGGGACAAGAGTCCGTCCGTTGAGAGAGACGGACGGACAGGCACGAACATAGAGGCCTTTCGTACGGAGAGAGAAGGATACAAGATCTCCAGGTTTGGCGACCTTTTGCCCTGCTACACCGTTGATGTATTCAAGTCTTTCTTCCGGCAGTGGGGGAAGAATGATGGTGTCTTGGTGCAGAGCAGAACCTGAAAAGATGCACAAAATCTGCCGACCGGAAAAACGGATGGGATAACGGTAGATAGTTTCTCCGTCTTTCGGATAGGTGGTGAGGGACTGTTCGGGATAAAAGGCAGTGAAATTGGGGTAGAGATTGTCAGGGAGAGAGACGGAGGGTGGAGATTCGTTCCCTTTAACAAGGAGAGTAATGGTGTCAAGAGCGGAAACGTTAGGCGGATAGTAGTAAGTTTTGGAAGCTTCTCCTATATATCCTTCGACATATTCAAGGGAAGGCGGGAGAGAGGAGGGGAAGGTGAGGGAATGATATGCGGTGGCGAAGGAGAGGGCAACGTCGTGGTCGGGCATGGTGAAAGAAACTTGGTAAACATGATTACCGTTATCCTCAATGCGTAGCTTGGAGATCGTGGGGGTCGTCGTCCCATCGTCACATTTTACGACAGGATCACAGACGGCGTATTGCTTTTGTATAGAGAGCGAGAAAGAGACAATACGGCCTACGTCGCAAAGAGAAGATTCCGATATATCTTCTGAGGATCCATATTCCAGTCCTTTGGGAAGTTCACCTACTCCAGGCAGTGTGACAGTGTGATACTGTGGGAGACTGATGCGAAGGATAGCGCTCTCATTGATCGTAACCTCATACCGATATTCAACCCCTTCACGCCAATTATTCCCTCCATTAAGTTTAATAGATTGACGCGTCGTGTCTATTCCTCTCACTTGATCGTCTAAAACGTTATCAGAGATAGAGGCAAGGCTCACTTTTGGAGACAGTTTATCATAAGGTTTACCAAGGAAGATTGAAAAAGTGTCTTTGGAAAGAAGATCCGTTTCCGTCAAGAAAACAGGCGCCGGTTTGTCATAATCAACGACAAGTGTACCGTCACTAACCTTTGAGTAAACAATCTCGGGAGGCAGGTGTGGATAAATAAGACAGCTATTCCCGCCAGAGCTAAAGATAGGGTGGGTCGTGGAAGGGAAGGAAGGGATTTCCTTATCCTTATCTATATAGAAATTAACCCTCCAATCTGTGTATTTACTACCCGTCGGATTATCAAGCGGGATGTTTCTTCCGGATATTGTGAAAAGTACAACTTTGGGCTCAATTCTGAAATCGGAACGGACATAAATGTTCACCAAGTCGCGTGTCTTAAGAGCTATTGAATCTATGTAGAAGCCTTTCCCTTGTTTGGATGGAAGGATATATTGGAGTCCTCTATCCAGTGTCGAAAGGTTGACATAGGTACAAGGGGAAGCAGTGACAGTGATATCCACATCGGTATCGGCTATAAGGGTGTAGTAATACACTTTTTTCAAGTCAGTAACCGTACCGGGCACAGGTTCTCGGGTAGAGACGGAATCACACTTGAGCTGCACATTTTTTTTCTCGCTACACTTGACAATAGGTGTGAGAAAACGGTTCTCACCTTGTGCCACTATGGCAAACCGACGGGTGTAGGCTTCGGGAGAGACAAAAAGGGTATCATTTATGAAGTCCGGTCCTGAAAGAAAAGAAAATCCTTCGGCGTTGCTGTAACGAGGGTCAATACCCAAGTTGATGGTATGACAGAACAAGGGGAAATCGGGAGTGATGACGAGAGGTATATTTCCGGTGAAAGGCTTGAAGAAGAAATGGATGTCGTAAATAATATCCGTTCCGTTTCGACGGACCACTCTGGTAGAATAATAGTCAGTATCCACTTCCTTGGGAGCCATGTATTTGTACCCATCCTTTGGGACAGCGGTGATGTAATGGGATTCCAACTGTGCATCGAAACTGAAACTTGAGGGCAGGAAGGTATACTCCCGATCATATTTATTGATGATTTCACTGAAATCCAAGGCGATGATAGAGAGGTATGCATCGTGCCCCACGGCTATGATGGAGCTGAAATAGTAGTCCGTACCTGCTTTTTTAGCGACGGGTATAGCTCTCATAGAGTCCTGGATGGCGATGGGAATGCGGGTCGCATTGTTCGATCTAAGAATAAAAGGCTGCCCTAAAAGACCTTGAAAAGAGTAGGAAGCGTTGGCATTCAATCCCGGCGTTCGGAATTCAAAGTCGTCGGGCATCTGACCGATATACAAGTAGTGTAGACTCGTGTTACTACCGGTTTGCAGATCGCCAAGAATTTTCGGACTTTCTGACAGGGCAGGATTGCTACTGCCGGGGGCAGAACCGGCAGGCAAACAAAGCTCGTAGACGTTCTTTTCCTTCTTATAATTGAGTGGCAAATTTGTGTTAGCGGAGGTATTTCCATTTTGTGTACAGTACTTCAAAGCAAGAGAAGTGGGTATAGGGAACGTTTGCAGGGGGGGGACACTTGTGTTGTAATTACCTACGGGATAGATCCTGATCGTATCGTCGCCTTGCTTCTTGATAGGGAAACGATGCACCCCTCCGGATATAAGATCATTTGCATAAACCCAGCCGTCAGCGAGTTCGGAGAGGAAGACAAGATCGTAGGTAAACTTGGGGGTAAATTGGTAATTGTTACTACTATTTGAAATCAGACTGGCGGGTTGGAATCTAAAATGATAACGGACAGCACTACGACGGCCGTCAACGTCAAACACATCTTTCACATCAACACAATCAAAATTACCCGTAGAATACTCAAGCGGAATATGAGCGGCCGGTTCATCTACGAGGATGTAGAAATCTTCAAAGAAGGCATCCAACGCCATATTAGGCAGATAAGACAGAGTAATACTACCGGAAGAGGAGGGAGAGCATTTTCCCAAGACACCGTCAGTCATATCGTAATAGGCTTCCGACTTGTCCTGACCTAAGTAATACCCTTCATAGTTTCTTTTAATCAACGTTTCCGTGATCCCGTAATAGTCGGCAACGGTTGAGCCTGGGAGTGAGGGGGCGAAAGCCGACAGGTTTACCGTCGTCACATTATCCTGAACATTGGGAACCACACGATAAACTCCCGTATCCCCCAACTGGAAGTCGTAGGTGAATGTTTTACCTGTTGATTCTTTCGGATAAAGGGGAATAGTGTCCTTATCCTTAATCCTCTTGACAATGAAGGGGCTCTTGAATTCGTAATCGGATTTTACGACGAAAGAGATCTTTTTTTCTATACCGGTGAAGATAGTATCTTTCTCTTGACTTTTTCCGGTTTCGAAATCAGATGCGTAAAACAGTCCCTGTATCCTAATTGATTCGAATGTTATTACAGCGGTTTGTAAAGCATCATACTGAAAGGAACGGAAAGACACTTCGCTATTTAGCAGTGCGGGGCGATCATCAAACTCTGCCAGCGGGATGTGCCAGATAGTAGAATCCCGCACGGAGTCTTTCTTCACGAAAAGGAGTTTGTTCCAACTATTGCTCCCTCTATTATACTCCATAGCCGGAGTAATGGAGGGATGTATAGGAGAGTAAGAGACAAGACGTATGGTGTCTTTCTTTACTGTCCAAGGATCCCGGAAATTTTTACCGGGAGAAGCAAGGAAGTTACTCAGAGGGGCATAGGCAACACCCTTGTGAAGCCAAAGGCCGTTCCCTTGTATTACTGGAGGGAGATTGAGGACACAATAGCGGAATTTGAGTTCCTTATCTAAGTGAATGTCATTTTCGGCAGTAATGTCAAGACGAAACTTTTTCCTATCCGGAGCGGAAGAGATGTCTTTAGTAGATGCATAGTGCTCGTCTTGCGTATTATTGTATTGGGTGCGGGGGATGTAGGGGAAAATATAGTCGAAAGGCTTCGCCATAGAAAGGTCGACAGAGAGAATCCTCCCATTCTGTACTTCGTAGTATCCGTATTCATGATCGCCAAGATCCAGATTGACCGTTGCGGAATCGCTACCCTTAACGGGCACCCGAAACTGTTGCGGGAGGTAGACCGTTTTGGTGAGATCGGGATAAATCGCCTGTTCGCCTGTGGTGATAGGTCCTGTTACCTGTGAGGCGGCTTCATTGTTACAGATAAAGATAGAATCCGAACCGTAATGAAATTCGATGTGACTACTACCGGCGCCGTAGATAGCGCCGGCCTGAATCGTACCGACAGTACTGCCGGGCTTATCTAAGGCGTAGTTGTGATGTATATTCGCACGATAAAGATGGAGGGTACCGACAGTCGGCTGACTCCCTCCGAGGTAAAAGGCGCCTCCCAACGCTTCATTGGCAGAGGAAGCGGTAGAAGCTTTGTTATGATGTATTTCCACATCGTTGTAGAGTTTGACCTCCCCACCGCCATCCGCAACAATCGCACCGCCATAACCGTTACCGTTCGTAGAAGCGATATTATTGTAGATAAGGGTCTTCCCAACCAAAGAAACTACTCCGCCAAAGTTGAAGATCGCACCGCCATATCCGGAGGCGCCGGGAGTCTTGGTGGCCACGCAAGAATGGATAGAGACATCCGAGAGGGTAAGAAGACCGCTCCTATTGTAGATAATACCCCCGTATCCGGGGTTTTCCACTGCGTTCGAAGCATTACCGTTCTTCAAAATCATGTTATGGAGATGGACGGTAGTCACCCCTGCATTACCGGAGATATAGAAAAACCGGAAGTCCCCTACGGCATCCAACACCGTAGAATCACGAGCCGGACTGTTAGAGTTGAATCCTCCGATGAAAGTGAGGCTATGTTCGATCTTATAGTGATTATTTCCATTGGGATAATAGTTCCCTGCATGGAGCAGCAGGGTATCCCCGGCCCTGGTTTTATCCTTTACGTACTCAAGGGTACAGGCGTTAACCCATGAGGAGCCTGTGGCATCACCGGTAGCGGCAGGCTTGACATACCACGACTTTGCCCCAAGTATCAAAGGCAAAACGAGCAGCAGGGACACAAAAGCCACTGCACGGGAGAAAATACGAGACGTCTTCATACACGTGAATTACTGATTCCCTATCAGGACGCAATGTTACCCAAAATCTTTGAAATCGGCTACTTTTGTGCTCATAGGAAATCCACCCACATTCTTCATATAATGAAGCAATGCATCTTTGTTAAGCTCTTTTTTACGGTATGCTTGTGTATAAGCGTCCCGTCTCCTCTTTTCGGACAGAAGAAGTTTCATTTAGTTTTTGATTACCAATATTTGAGAGGGCTACGTGAAAGTGGAGCAGAGACTTACACTTTCGAAGAAGTAATGTACGGCAACTCTTTCCACGTCTTGTGGTTGTACGATATTTCGGAAAAATGGTCAACCGGCTTAGGAACGGGTGCAGACTTGTATAGAGATCCTGATTACAGCACTTTCCCTCTTTTCGTCCCGATACGATTTTACCCTTCGAAACGTCTCCCCAGATGGTTTCTATTAACAGATATTGGTTATTCGGTAAAACTTATAACAGGTTCGTATACAGGAATAATGTGGAACTGCGGCTTAGGATACAGAAAGACTTTCCGAAAACGTTCGGACATCAACTTCCAGATAGGGTATAACCTCCAACAGTTTAACACCGTCCACGAAAGTTATCTTGCCGGACAACTCCACAAAAGAAAGATGGTGCAGCAGATACGTAGCTCCATTTTTCTTGGAGTTGGCCACATCTTTTAAATTCCGGCGTCCTTTTACTTCTGCCTGACATCTTCCCCTATATATGCGGGTTAAGTGAACATGGAGAGGTCTCCATATCCTCGAAAGAATATAAGATGTACGGCAATGCTCTCCGCTTCTCCTGTATGTACGACATTACGGAAAAATGGTCGACAGGATTGGGGATTGGCGCCGATCGGTACGAAAATCCAGGTTACAATACTTTCCCTGTGTTCGTGCCGGTACATTTCCATCCCTTTATAAAATCGCCGAATTGGTATGCGCTAACAAATATCGGCTATGCTTTGAAGGGGGCTGTCACGGATACCGGTTTAACTTGGGATATTGGCGCGGGATATAAAAAGATGTTCCGCAAACACGTCGGCGTCAAATTCCAGTTAGGATATAACTTGAAACAATTCAATAATGTGGAGATATATTCTTTTTCGGGAGAAAAAGAACGCGAAGGCACACAAACACGCCATTCTCTATTCTTCGGAGTAGGTTATATCTTCTAATACATCATAAAAGGGCGAACCCACAAGGTTCGTCCTTTTATTTTAAGAAATGGTAAGTAAAGGAGAAGGAAGGGATAAGCGGGAAGAGGGTAACTTGCTTTAATTTATAGGTGTTGAAAAAACGCCCGTCGCTTTGCCGATGTACATCCGTTTCAATAATCATGCGGTAGGGATTCATCCTGTTGTACGCATTGTAGATACCGAGGTTTAATACGCAATGGCGGTTTTTCTTTTTTGCAAATGTGTAGTTCGCACTCAGATCGAGACGATGATAGGCCGCCATTTGATAATTGTTCCGGTGTTCCAACTCCAAAAGGTCGCTCATCTGGCCGCCTCCCGTATTCGGGACGTCGGGATTGACAAAGGTCATCAGCGGTAAGGTGATCCTGTCGCCGGAATGATACGTCCAAGTGGCGGTAAAATCAAACTTTTCATTCAGCCGGTAAGTAAGTAAGAGGTTGAAGGCATGGCGTCTGTCGTACTTCGCAGGAAACCATTCCCCGAAATTGATCTCCTCAAATTTGCGTGTCGATTTCGACCATGCATAAGAGGCAACGCCTGTAATATTACCTTCCCGTTTCTCCACGGCAAGTTCAACGCCATAACTTCGGCCGATCCCTGCTTCCACTTTATTCTCCCAGCCGCCAGTGTAACTGACGCCATCTTTGTATTCCAGCACATTTTGCATCTGTTTATAATACGCTTCAAGCGAAAGGAATAGGGCTTGCGGCAATTCATAGAAGATTCCTAACGAAGACTGTCCGGATTGCATCGGTTTTACTTTTTCCGTCACCGGCACCCACAGATCGGTTTGCATGACCATACTGTTGCTTGAAAGCAAGTGAACGTACTGGCGCATCAGCGTGTATCCGGTTTGCAGCGAGAGCCTGTCCGTCAAAAGATAACGTAACGACAAACGGGGATCCACAGAGGTATAGGCTTTTCCATTGACATCGAATAACGAAAAACGCAAGCCTCCATTTAGCCGGAGCTGAGGTAAGAGATCCCATTCATCTTCTCCGAAAACCACCAGTTCACGCGGATAAATAGGCGGATCATCGGTTGTTCTCGCTGTATTCTCATCATTTAAAGAGAGAGTAAAGACTTCGGGATTAAAATCATGAAAAGTCAATGATGTTCCGAATTTAACGTTGTGATTGTGAGAGGGGAAATATTCGAAATCTCCAGACAGGGAATAATCCTTTATACCGGAAGTAAATAAAAATCGGCGGAAATCTTTCCATATTGCTGCCGGATCATCTAAGTCTTTATATTTATCAAGAGCATCAATTTTGTAGTGATATCGATTGTAGGCCAATGAGCCTTTGAAAAAAAGTTCCGAAGTAAGAACTCTGCTTATTTGTCCTGCAAGAATGACATTTCCCCATTTCCAATCCTCCGTAGAGGAGTTATTCTCTGTTTTTTTATTTTCAATGTCGAAACTTTCTTGCCGTAATTGATCATTACCCTTATAGGCACTTAAATATAAATACGTCCTGTCATCAATCTTGTGATGTATTTTTGCATTCAAATCATAAAAACCAAAGTTGGCGCGACTACCTGATTCGGCGGACTGTTTGTTGATTGCCGCCACTATCATGTCCACATACGTTTTTCGGGCAGAAAAAGTGAACGATGTTCTATCCTTGATTATCGGACCTTCCAAATTCAGTTTCAACGTAGGCAAGCCTACAGACAAGGAACCGATTATTTTTTCTTTATTCCCATCTTTAGTCGTAATATCTATCACTGAGGAAAGACGTCCACCGAAACGGGCAGGAAAATTTGACTTGTAAAACGTCACCTTTTTCACCGCATCCGTATTGAATACCGATAGGAAACCGAACACATGATTGGTATTATAGACAGGAACGCCATCCAACAAAATTAAATTCTGATCCGGATTACCACCACGTACCGACAAGTCGCTTTTTCCTTCCGTAGCTTGCTGTACACCGGAAATATGCTGAAGCGCTTTCATAAGATCTGTTTCACCCAATAATGCAGGAGCACGCTTTATCTGCAACTCCGGAACATCTATCGTCCCTAACCGCAAGCCTTTCAATCTACGGTCGCTGCTAACGACCACTTCATCCAGTTCATTTGACGCAAGAGACAAATACATCATAATGGTAGTATCTTTCGTCAACCGAAATTCTACCGTCGTGTTTGCATATCCAAGGTAAGAATAATTTATTTGATGATTCCCCTCCGGTAAAGTCAGGCTATAAAAACCATAGGTATTGCTGGAAGTACCTTTCTTATTATCTTTTTCATAAATACTGCACCCTATCAAAACTTCTTTTGTTTCTTGATCACGAACATATCCGCTAACTGTATAATTACGGGCAAAAGACGACATGGACAAATAAAAGAAAGCAAACAATAATAAACTTTTTGTTTTACTCATTTATATCTTCTCTTTTTCTCCAACAAGTTTAATTTTCTTCACACCGTTATATATCCCTAAAATACCATATCCTCCTTGCATATTAGTATACAGCTTAACCTGTTCATAAAAGAGATCGTTCATTGTTCCGAATGCCAGTTCCTGCGAATGAAGATTACGGTATAGCTTTTCCGACAAGCTATGTATCTCTACTTTTACAAATTGCCTCACATAATCAGAGTAAGGATCATTGTAATAGTCATCATATTGTATATATACATTTAAGGTATATTCTTTTCCTTGAAATAATTCATCCGTAAATATCTTAAAATAAAAAGGATCTCTACTATCTTCTTCCTGCTCTGTTGGGCTTTTAAACAACATCTCATCATCCACAAAAACCTTACGATAAGACCAGTCTCCATCCAGTTCATTTATGGAAGGATACACCGTATAACGGGTATACGGACCAAGAGGAGTTCCTCCCTGCTGTTTTGTATATGCTTTTATAATTATCCGGTAAAAATTCCGCACATGAGGATCATCTTTTAAGGTCACATATAATCGTAAATAATTCCAGCCATCTTTTTTAAACCAGGAATGATTGATGCCTTTTATTTCTACGGTATTATCCGGTGCAATATCATAACCCTTTACAATTTCATGAATAGGCGTATGTGCAACAATTTCTAGTTTATCACCAGGCTGGATTGGAGAAACAAATTGATAATATTTGTGTATGTCGATGATTGTATCCAACGTTAAATTATCACAGACTGTTCCATTTATACTTAATTGAAGATCAAGATCTTCTACAATACCGGCTTTACTATCGGAAAATACGGATACGCTCTCTGAGACTTTTATCAAATTGGTATCCGAACGCATATCAATAATTGAATTTATCACTATTTTCGGAGTCAATCCCTCCACAGGTAAATCCACATCTTTTGTGCATCCAGATACTATCACAATGCCTATTGATAAAACTATGTAACCGGTTCTTTTCATGATTTTGAAAGAAATATTCCCTTGGGATATCTTTGCTGAAAGCCAAAACAGAACTTCAATCTTCTACACCAATCTTACCTCTACCCCACAATCCTATGTTTTCAATACGTTTACAGTTTTATTCCTAGTCTACAATGGTTTTTAGTTTAACAATAACAGGGGAATCACCGCCAACTATTTCCATTTCCATCTCATAACTCTCGGATGGCATACGTTTCAAAGTCACCGTCACAGTAGTATTTCCTCTACCAGAAACAGGCGAGATAATGAAATCATGTAATTTTGCCATATTGGGGCCCAGATAATGATCTAATTCCTCATTACGCAGAGCCCATTTACCAATACAGCTAATATTAAACTCTTGGCTTTCCTTTTCCTGAGTAAAAGTCATTTCTGTTTTATCTACGCTTATCTCGCCGGACTTTATCTTTTCTCCTTTTTCACAACTAATAAATATCAATCCTATTAGTACAACCGCAACTATTCCCGTAACTATACACATCATTGCTCTCATTTCTTAACGTTTTTTTATTTTCATAATATTTATTCTTGTCTAATCTTCTCATTTTTAAGCTTCAACTCTATCGCAAACCCTACCAAAAAACTACTACCCTTTTCATCTTACTTAATTATTTATTTAGTTAGTTAGCGACCGTAAAGATATAGTCCCTTGGCGACATCCATACCTCACAACCCTATGTTTTAGAATATGTTTCCAAGTGGACAGTAATAGTTTTTTCCATAAAACAGCCTACGTTTGCAGAGGAAAGTTGGACATCATTTTGAATTTACATATGGACAGGTTGGGGACGTGTGGGGTTGTGGCAATAGCGATAATGGGGTTCATCGGAGAGGCAAGGGAAACTATCGCCGACGAAGGGATGTGGGTGCTGAAAGAGCTGGGCACCGAGAATCGGGAGCGGATGAAAGTTCTCGGTTGGGAGCCGGATACGAAGAAGTTGTACAACGAGGAGGAAGACGAAGCCTGTTTGGCCGATGCGGTAGTGATATTCGGCGGAGGATGTACGGGAGTAACCGTATCAAAAGAAGGGTTGGTGTTCACGAACCACCATTGCGGATTTGGAGCGATCCAGCAGTTGAGTAGCGTGGAAAGGAATCTTTTGAAGGATGGATTTGTGTCACAAAGCAAGGCAGAGGAGTTACCTGTACCGGAATTGACGGTTCGATACCTGCGGGAAACGATTGATGTGAGCGAACAGATTGCAGCGGCTGTGGAAGAGACGACGGATGAAGGACGACGTTTGGCTATAGCTGATTCGGTAGGGAAAGCTATCTGCGATTCGATAGGGAAGTCGGAATTCAAGGTGGCAAAAGTAGTACCGTTCTATAATCATAACAAGTACTATCTAATTGTGTATGATATATTTAAGGATATACGGTTAGTTTTTACGCCGCCCACTTCGGTGGGTAAGTTTGGTGGGGATACGGATAACTGGATGTGGCCTCGCCATACGGGGGACGTCTCCGTCTTTCGCGTCTATGCCGACAGTACCAATGCACCGGCAAAATATGCAGAGGGGAACATGCCGTACAGCCCGAAGTTTGTAGCGGAGGTGTCGCGATCGGGCTATGCAGAGGAGGATTTTGCGATGACGATAGGTTTTCCGGGCAGCACGGACAGGTATTTATGTTCCTGGGGAGTTAAGCAGCGGATAGAATCGGTGAATAAGCCCCGTATCGCTGTCAGGGGAGTTAAACAGGAGATTTGGAAGGCAGCAATGCGTGCAGACGATGGGATACGGATCAAGTACGCCTCTAAATATGCAGGGAGCTCCAACTATTGGAAAAATTCCATCGGAATGAATAAAGGTATAACCCATCTAGATGTAATCAAGCGGAAAAAGGAGGAAGAAGCGGAGTTTGCCGAATGGATAAAGGAGGACAAAGAACGCGAAGTACGTTACGGGGAAGTGCCTGATTTATTGAAGAAAGGTTATCAAGGAACGGATAAGTATGTGCGTAACCTGACCTACCTGACGGAAGCCTTTTCGCGCGGAGTAGAGATCGTGCGGCTGGCGGATATGGTACGGGGTGTAGATGCCAAAGGATCATCTAAAGAGGAGATTGATGAGTTTTTGAAAGACCGCATCGTTCCGTTCTTCAAAGATTATGTCCCGGATCTTGACCGGAAGGTACTGGCAGCGATGATGCGTATCGTTAAGGATTCGGTGGACAAGGAATACCTGCCCGACATTTTTCGGAAAATCGACAAGAAGTATAAAGGAAACTATGAACACTATGCGTCGGATGTATTTCGCCGGACAGCTTTGCTCTCTTCCAAAGGTGTCGAACGGATGCTGAAAGAACCTAAACGCTACCGCAAGTTGTTGAAAGATCCGGCGGCGGAATTAAGCTTGTCCGCCATGCTGTCGATCTATGAACTGCAAGGGCTTCAGGGAGCGGCTAAGGATACTATCACCCAATGCGATCGTCTTTACTATGCCGCCCTGCAAGAGATGTATCCCGGCAGGCTATTCCCTTCGAACGCCAATTCGACCATGCGGATGAGTTACGGAACGATAGGGGGTTACCGTCCGTTTGATGCGGCCTGGTATTCCCACTATACGACACAGAGGGGGTTATTGGAAAAGTATGATCCGGCATCCGACGAGTTTGATTTGCCACAGGAGATGCTTTCACTCGTTCACAATGAAGACTTTGGAGGTTATGCCAACTCAAGAGGAGATTTGCAGCTGTGCTTCCTCACAAACAACGACATCACAGGGGGAAACTCCGGAAGCCCTGTCTTCGACCGGCGCGGACGGCTTATCGGGTTAGCCTTCGATGGCAATTGGGAAGCGATGAGCGGGGATATAGCCTTCGAACCGGAACTACAGCGTTGTATTGCCGTCGACATACGCTACGTCCTGTTCCTCATTGAAAAGTGGGGAAAGTGTTCCCACCTGATTGAGGAACTGAATATGTAAGACCACAATTTCCGAATGTGTACCGACACGATAGGGTTGTCCGGCAATGCCGATACCGGAAGAAATGAAATATTGCGTGCCGCCTTTGCGGTAATATCCGTAAGGACATTCATAGGAAAGCCTAAGCAAGAGAGAAGCAGGCCAAAGTTGGCCGTTATGTGTATGACCGTGAAGACACAGGTCGGCGCCGTTCATCGCAGATTCGTTCAAGTTGTTGGGCTGATGATCAAGGACAATGAGGGGCCTTGATTTGTCAAGCGGTTGCATGAGGGAGTGAAGGGACTTGCGATGAGGATTGATAAAGTCATCCCGTCCGATAAGGTAGAAAAGGGAAGCGGGGGAAGCTACTGAATCAACAAGGACGGTCGCGCCGAGGGATTGTAACCAGCGCTGTTTGGCAATGCGATTTGCCCTGTATTCATGGTTGCCATAAACGATATAAGTACCCAACGGAGCATAGAGTTGCCGCAAATCTTCTTCGGCATGCATGGATTCGGCAAAACGTACCTCATAATCAACTATATCGCCTACCAAGACAACTATATCCGGCCGTTCGGCATTGCTTAACTCCACATAACGCCGCACCCATGCCTTTCCAACGATCTCTCCTATGTGTAGGTCACTCATAAGGACAATTTTCAGGCTATCCTGCCCCTGCACACGCTTGGGTATAGTCAGCCGGACATGGCGCACACAAGGATTGGATACCTTCCTATAACCCTCTATCAGCAAGCCGACTATCACCGCCAAGGCACCGAGAGCCAGTACGGCGCGTAACTTCCCACGCCATCGTTCGCCAACAAAACGTAACGGCCACAAGACAACCGGCACCGCGACGTAATAGATCAACACCACGTACCACGTGTTGCAGACCAGTATCAGAGGCACCATCCATTTGTCCGGCAATACATCGTGGAAAAAGAAGCCGATAGAGAATATTCCCCATTCCAAGGCAAAAATTCCCAGCAACAATCTCCTCTTCCACCCTCTTTTAGGCAACCAATACCAAGTCCAACAGAAAATGATCCCTCCGAGAATGACCTGCCCAAAAACAGATAACAGAAAGACCCTCACCGTTTATTTTTTCGGATAACCGACAGGGTTATTCATCAGCAAGAGATGGGATTCTTTCAATTTGAGGACGCGGGTCAGAGTTTCTTTATCCATCGTGGCACGCGGAACGGTGGCAAGCCCGAAGGCAGCGCAGGCGATATTGATATTCTGACAGACGATACCTACATCGACAGCCCCGATAAGTTTCGCACGCTCGTCATCGCCACGTAGACGCGACACATCGGCTGCCAATACGATACTGAGAGGGGCATCGGCGGCAAAGTCCTGACCGGCGGCAACGGCTTTCCGGAAATCCCCGGCCGTCAACAAACGAAGTAAATGTTCTTTGGCGTCATAAACATACGCCCCTTCCCTCGTTATTACGAAGACGTCCACTTCCTGCGCATTGATGGCCGAGGGAGCTGTCCGCCGTCCATCGGGACGATTCACGCCGTTCGCCGCCCAAAGCACGTCGGATAAGTCTTGCGCCGAGAGATCTTTTTCGGCAAAAGCTCTCTCCGACTTCCTTTTTTCCAGCACCTTCATCACCCCTTCTCCCCTACCCTTGTCAGGTTCCACCAGCCTGATCTCTTCCTTCTGCCCGAAGACACACCCCACAGACAGGCCCACCATTGTCGCCATCACACACAAACGTTTCATATACACTTTTCTTTTATTTGAACTATATCCGTTTCTTTAAATGAGAAGCCAAACTTTGAGAGAGGCGGCCAATGTTCGGAAAAACATTCTTCCGGCAAAGAAAAAAAAGCATTTGCCATACCCTCGGGCGTCTGTTTGGGACGATTGGAGAAGATACATACCTTCTTTGCAAAAGTATTTATAAAATCACTCGTTGCGGGTACTTGACGGAGTAATTCAGCGGTTTCCAAAA
>JAITRW010000011.1 GCA_031288175.1 Tannerellaceae bacterium | reverse complement strand
TTCCCTTACATCCAATACCGACTGAATTTGCTCACATAAATCCGCATAAGTACAATGCCGCCGCTCTGAAAAGATTGTCCGGACAACACCCGACAGTTCCCTTTCTTTCCGTTTGTCCTTTTCTTCTTTGGGCTTTTCGCCGAGATACATATGCATTGCCTGTTCCCTATCCCATGAAAACTGAACCAGCGGCACATCCAGTGGACTGCCGTCGCGTACCTTTAATACTTTGACAACAGAAATTTGCGGGTTTTCGTCCTTCTCAATGGATAATATTGCCGCTGCCTTGCGTTGTAATTCCGATCCGAGATGACCGCGAAGTTTCATACCGTTGGGAATGAAATGTAGCACGCACACGATACAGGTTTTATAGATACCGGCTAAACTGTACAGTTCGTCAATCACGCCGATGCTTTCCGCTTCGTCGTTGGCACAGCGTACCAAATCCGCTATGCCGTCAATCACTACCATTTGGATGCCGCCGAATTGATAATAGAATTTATCCATACTCTGCACGATCGCCCGTAAACGTTCTTTACGCGACATGGACGTGAGACAGTATGCTTTGAAACATTCGGGCATGGTATTCAGTTTCCCGCGTTTTAATACGCCTGAAATGTTCTTGTAGAGCTGTACCTCCGACTGCTCCGTATCGTACAGTAATACGGCTTTGTTGGCTATATTGGGTAACACCGTTGTACCCAGCGTGTCAATTGAAGAAGAAGCCTCACAGATGGTTCCGGCAATCAGACTGCCCACGTAGTTACTTTTTCCCGTTCCTTCCCCACCCGTGATGCCGAACAGGTTTCCTTGCGTTCCCAAAGGCACATCATTGATGGAAATAATCCTCTCTGCCTGAATGGGAGGATTGCTAAAATCAATTTCACACGGTTTGAGTATGGCCATAGTATCGTTATAAAGACTGTCTAAAAATTCGATGAACAGTTGGATGAAGTTTTCACGGCTGTGGCCGAGTTTGAAATAATCGGATATATCCTTTTCCTGCTTCGTGCCTGAAAGCGGCAGTACAAGCCGTTTCATGCCTAAATCCGCGAGTTGCTGTATATGTTTGAGGGAAGCATCCAATCCGGTTTTGTCCGTGTCATACAGCAGGATTATATGCTTGAAACGGTATGACAGTTTCTTGATAATGTGCTGCGGAATGTTTGATGTTTCCGAGTTAAAACAAATGGCATGGAAACCATGTGAAACCAATGAAAGTACATCTTTCTCCCCGCCGGTAATGAAAAGCGTGTCGCCCTTGGCTGGTAGTTGTTCCAGTCCAAAGCAATAATTATCCGGCAACAGTCCGCCATACACAAAACGCATCTCCGAAAACGGACGGTAAATTTTCATATACCGCTTGCCGGCGTATCCGAAAACCGGTTCGTTATCCAGCGCCGTAATCGTAAACGGTTTCCCTTCGTTAGTTTCGCTCTTAAATTCCCTCAAAGAAAAAACTCGATATGCTTTCAAAATTTCGGGCGTAATGCCGTATTGTTTCCAGAACGCCGTTTCTTTTGCTGAAAACGATTGTTGTACAATAGAATAGGGTTTTACTTTTTTCGGGGTTTCAGGTTGAGAGGCAGGATTGAGTCCGGATTCTCTGACCGGTTTTGAAGAAATGGAAGTGACAAGCGAAGCGTAGTCGCTGCAAGGTTCTATCGCTGATCTTCAGAAAAGTACAAACCTCGTAACTGTCCACCCAACTGTCAACGGGCTGCTCGGACTGTTTACTTTCAATCGCAGTTACGAATTTGGCAATCAGATTGATTTTTGACTGTAATTCCTTGAATGCCTGCGATTCTATTGTGATAACTTCCATTATCTTTTATTTTTATGAGTTCTAATGACCGCAAAAATAGTGCGCCTGTTTGATGTGTAATATATTGATATACAGACAATATAGGACATCAAACAGGCAATTTGGGACAAATGAAAAATTGCTTGTCGCGTTTTGTCTGACCTGCAAAACTGCCTGTCATGGACAAATCTGTTGAACTGGAATTTATACTTTTGATGAGAATGGACAAAACCGGACACTACCGGAACAGTCTTTCCCTGCTTTCCCACATACATCCAAAATACCTGCAACTTGTTATCAAAAGCCTCCATCACTTGGAATATTTTCTGCAAAGTTCGGGAGTTGGGAAGAGCCAGTTTCATTGGTAATAGGTTCGAGGTTGTATTTTTACATTTCAACAAGCCTATAGAAATCATTAACTGATTGATAGATAGTATTTTGTAGAACCTGGAAAACCGAAAGAAAAAGAAAAATCAGGTAAAAAAAATACATTATATTTTCGGAAATCGTAGTTGTCTGATAATCAATATGATATAAAACTAATTGTGAAAAACATACCAAAAACAGGGTGATTTTGATATGTAATGGGATTTTACCGGAAGAACAAAACTTTCGGGGGATTAGGTTAAGGGTACATCAGGTCATAACGCAGTGCAAGGTGCAAGCATATATCTATATATATGGCTTGCACCTTGCACTTGCGCAAATAACTATCATTCAAAAAGTTTGGCTTTTCAGAAAAACACAGTACCTTTACTTCCGAGTTTTATGTAGACAAAGGCAAGACACAGACGGACAAACGAATACCTTGAACAAGCCCCAAATCATACCCCCTAAGACTGCAATAGTAACTTATCTTACTGTTTTTCAGAAAGATGAGAAATTACACCGTAGTTCCCTGTGAACTATGTTATTTGGGCATAAGGGAAAGAACTTACCTTATAGAATTGAGACTTGTAACCTTAAATTATGTACCTTCGCTGTTCATGAGGACACGTCATTCCTGTCCTTCGTGAAGAAAAGCTTACAGGAGGTAGTGAGCCGTCTTTTTGAACTACATTAAAGAAAGCGTATCTAACAGAGGATGAGATTTAACGAATTAAAGCTGGAAGAAGACATCCTGGATGGGTTGGAAGCTATGAATTTCAGAGAAACAACCCCGGTACAGGAACAAACTATACCGGTGGTACTGGAAGGACGCGACATTATTTCTTGTGCACAGACAGGTACGGGTAAGACTGCAGCTTACGTTCTTCCTATCATCAACAAGTTAAATAAAGGTATACATCCGTCGGATGCCATCAACGCAATCATCATGGCGCCGACACGTGAATTGGCCCAACAGATAGATAGACAGATAGAGGGGTTTTCTTACTTTCTGCCCGTCTCTGCAGTAGCTGTATACGGAGGAACAGATGGGACGGCGTGGGACTTGCAACGGCGGGGATTAGAAATGGGAGCAGATATCGTAGTGGCAACGCCCGGACGTCTTTTGTCGCATATCAAAATGGGGTACGTTGATCTATCGCGCACATCTTTTTTCGTGTTGGACGAGGCAGATAGGATGCTGGACATGGGGTTTCATGATGATATCATGACGATGTTCAAACAACTTCCTTCCTCTTGCCAGATACTGATGTTTTCCGCTACTATGCCCCCCAAGATTCGTAAATTAGCCCAGACTATCCTTAAAGATCCGGTAGAAATAGAGATTGCCATTTCCCGTCCTCCAGAATCCATTACACAGACGGCTTATATCTGCTACGGAAAACAAAAGATCCATATCCTGCGTAATCTTTTTCGGGCAAAAGAAACCCATCGAGCAATTGTTTTTTCTTCGTCCAAACAGAAAGTAAAAGAAGTGGCAACTACATTGCAACAGATGAAGTTTAACGTAGCTGCAATGCACTCCGACCTTGATCAGGTACGGCGGGATGAAGTGATGCGCGAGTTTAAAAATGGACATATAGACATCCTTGTAGCTACCGATGTAGTGGCGCGGGGAATAGATATCACCGACATTACGTTGGTCGTCAATTTCGATATTCCTCATGACCCCGAAGATTATGTGCACCGTATCGGTCGCACGGCACGTGGAACAAATAACATCGGCGGGTTGGCTGTCACTTTCGTGGGTATTGAAGAACAAGCGGGATTTAAGAAGATTGAAGATTTCCTTGGTAAGGAAATTGACAAATTATCTGTTGACCCTTCGCTCGGAGAGGTGCCCCCCTACGAACCGGAGAAGAACAAAGGACTCCGCTTCAAGGGGCAACGAAACGACAGGAACAAACGACAGCACAGGAGTGGAAAAGACGGACAACCTCAAAACAAGGATACTAAGGAAAAGAGGTGGTAAACCCCTACCATTGTACACCATCATTCATCGGCGACAGGGGCATCAATTGAATTCCTTCCCATATTGTAATTGAGCATCTGTTACGAACTGCTTGATACGTTGTTCTTCCTCTTTCTTACAAATGAGTAGCACATTATCCGACTCCGCCACGATATAGTTTTTCAACCCCTGCAAAACAACGAGGCGTTTTGAATCTTGCAAAGAAATGAGATTACCGGATGATTCGTAGAGAAGTGCTTTATTGTTTCTGAGGAGAGCATTCCGGTTAGTATCTTTGTTTTCGGAGAGGTCATAAAGCGAACCCCATGTACCTAAGTCTGCCCATCCGAAATCTACACAAAGCATATAAACATTTTCGGCTTTTTCCATTACGCCGTAGTCAATGGATATACTTGGACAGCGAGGGAACTGTGCTTCAATGAAAGCGGCTTCTTCCGGCGTATTGAACACTTCGGCGTGAGAGTCAAAACGGACGGAAATTTCCGGCAGATGACGCGCAAAAGCTGTCAAGATAGCGTTGACGTTCCACAGAAAAAGTCCAGAATTCCAAAAAAACTCACCCGTCTCCAGAAAAACTTTGGCTAATTCCAGATCAGGCTTTTCAGTAAAAGCCCTCACTTTGGAAAACTCCCCGATAGCTTTTTGGTCACGCTGAATGTAGCCATAACCTGTCTCAGGATGGTTAGGTTTGATGCCAAGGGTGACGAGAGCTTCATTGTCACGGACAAAGTCCAACCCTTTTCGGATATCGCGGACAAAGTCTTCTTCTTTCCGGATAAGATGATCGGAAGGAGCCACAACAATGTTGGCATGTGGGTTAATGGCACGGATACGGTAAGCAGCATAGGCGATACAAGGAGCTGTATTACGCCGCGAAGGTTCGAGTAATATCTGGTTTTCGGCAAGTTCCGGAAGTTGTTCGTGAACAAGGGCGGCATATTGCCGATTGGTTACAATAAATATATTTTCCCGTGGAACAATTTTGGCAAAACGGTCACAAGTCATCTGCAAAAGAGAACGTCCCCAACCAAAAAAATCAAGAAACTGCTTAGGGTAACTTTCTTTACTGAAAGGCCAAAAGCGGCTACCGATACCTCCACCCATGATGACACAATAGTTATTCTTCATATTAGTTAGACATTATAAGATTACTTTGAACGCAAAGCTAACCCTTTTCCTCGAGGGGAGAGAATATTATGGAAACAGCGACAAATAAAGAAGCTTATAACGATGACATCTCCCTAAAACCCGTTACAAGCGTACTCTTTTCACTTGCCCAGCCTACCGAATACCTTTAGCTTTCATACCGTAGTTCATCAGGAACTATGGTGAAGGGTATGGAAACGCTCCAATCGGTACAAATGTAGAACATTTTCTAATTATTAAAATCCTCCTTGTTAATTTTTTCACAATCAATTATTTTGTAATACGCTCATTTACAACAACTTTCATCTTTCACCATAGTTCCTGATGAACTCTGGTATGAATGATATGGGGGCCCTCAACCTTGTGATCAGTACACTTTATTCAATAAATTAAGGAAGAATGAAACCAATCAAAGAGGTAAAGTTTGTAAAGGAAGCCATGTTCGGTAGAAAGTACATGAAGTGGTCGTGTGTGGAAACGTTTCTCTTTCTCTTGAAAGAAGGAATAAACAAGTTAATAGGTGATAGCTACAGGTATTTCTCTGCTTGGCTATTTATAAGGAAGTGGAGAAAAAATGGAAAGGATGGTCGTTATTTTGATTTCAATGGTGTCAAACTCTCCGATGTACCAACGCGCTACGATATTTACGCCTTAATGTTTGTCTTTGAAGACACGTTCCTGTCTTACTGTTTCTTTGGGGACAGGTATGATAAACCATTTGTGGAGAGTATAGACAAGCATATGAAGGAAGGTCCTTACGGGTATGTAGATGGAGCATTTGACGTGACGATTAAAAAAGGTGACGTCGTCATTGATGCCGGTGCCTGGATGGGAGACTTCAGCGCTTACTCGGCGGCGAAAGGAGCCACGAGTTATGCCTTCGAGCCTGTTGAAAAAACTTTCCAAGCTCTCTGTAAAACCGCGGAATTTTATACGGAATCTATACACCCCGTACACAAAGGCCTCGGAGTAAAACCACAAGAATTAACTATTAATAGCGGTAAAGATGCGCTTGATTTAGCCAGTTCAATTGTGATAGAGAAAGATTATCAAGTGAAAGAAGAAAAAATAGTTATTACGACCCTCGACCAATTTGTTGCAGAGAATAATCTCACCAAAATAGACTTCATTAAAGCCGACATCGAAGGCGCCGAACGGGACATGCTGCGGGGAGCCTCCCACGTACTGAAAACCTTTGCCCCCAAGCTCGCTATATGCACTTACCATCTGCCCGATGACCCGTATGTCTTGGAACAGATCATCCTCGACGCCAACCCGAATTATACCGTAGTCCATCTCCGGCATAAATTGTTTGCTATGGTTACAAATAAACCAACGGAAGTATAGAGGAAACTAAGTCTCTCAGATGAGATAACCTCGTTTTTCTTGTATCTCCAAAGCGCAAGTCAAGAAATAATACCGTTCTTTGCAACGCAACGCGATTCAAACATGAGTGCTATGGAGGAACGCAAGGAAAGAGAAGAGGTGATGAAGATGGTAACAGAAATTCAATTTCCTGATGGGAAAGGAGAGGGATTGGCGCAAGCACCTGAAAATGAGGAAGTAGTAATAGACACCCCCATTTCGGAAAGCATCAATCCTACGGATGGTATAATTTCCAAACCGGAAGAAGAGAGAGAAGAAAGTTCCTCTGAAAGTAATACCGAAGTTCCTCAGGACAAAGGAGAACAGATTGAAGAAGGTGGAGAAACATCCAAAGAAGGGAGACAACTACTTACGAAGGAAGTTGTTGTAGGGAAAGTTGCGGCTTTGCTCTCTCAAAAAAAGTTAACGGCTGATATACGGAAAGAGATAGAGTTTCTAAAAAATACTTATTTTAAACTCCGCAGACAGGAAACTGAAGCCCGTAACCATGCCGCCACATTATCTAACGAAATTACCGGTAATGACAATCAAGTTTCCATGCCCATCCTTTTGGAAGCTATTGATGAGCACATGACAGATCTCCTTGACTCGTATAAAAAACGAAAAGCCGAAGTGCTCGCCGAAGAGGAAAAGTTGAAAGAGGCAAATTATGCGCTTTGCCTACAACTTCTTGACCAATTTAAGGCTCTTATCGAAAGTCATGACGATTTTGAAAAACGTCGGTTAGAATACAAAGTACTACTGTCGCGCTGGAAAGCCGCCCGGCCATTGCCCCCCGGCAGCAAGACACAGGAGTTGTTGCAAAACTACCAAAAGTGCAGTGAAGACTTTTACGACCTCATCAAGATGAATGCCGAGATGAGGGACTACGACTTCAAGAAAAACCTTGAAGCCAAGACTGCCCTCTGCGAAGCCGTTGAACGCTTGATTGAAGAGAAAGATATACGCATTGCGGCAAGACAATTGCAAGAATTGCACGTACAATGGAGAGAAATTGGACCCGTTGACCAGGAACATAGGGAAAGTATCCGTGAACGTTTCCGGACTGCTTCTACTACCGTACATCGCCTACATCAGGCTTTCTTCGAAGAACGTACCCTGTTGGAAAAAGCTCGTATCTCCGTCAAGGTATCCCTCTGCGAAACCATTGAGGCTATTGATACGAGCACATTAAAAACAGGGAAGGAATGGGAGAAAAAGGTTGAAGAGATCAACGCCTTGCGGGAGGAATGGAGAGCTTCCGGAGCAGTAGAAGCGAAGGTGAGTGCCAAACTCTACACCCGTTTTCGAGCCGCCTGTGACGCTTTCTTTGAACAACGTATAGCCTATTTCCATGCGATCAAAGTGGCAGATGAAACTAACATTGCGAAACGACGTGCTCTCTGCGAACAGGCAGAAGAGATTAAAGAGAGTACCGACTGGAAAGTAACGGCAGAGAAATGCGTTGCCCTTCGTAAAGAATGGAAAGAGATTCCTGCTCCCCGTCGTTACCGTACGGCAGAGATTCTCTGGCGGCGTTTCTCTTCGGCTATCGACTATTTCTTCGAACGACGTGCCAAAGCCTTTACCGAACAACGTGTTACAGCCGAAACCCTCCGTAGTATCGCCAAACCTCGAATCGCCAACACACCATCCGAACTTGCCCGTCGGAGAAGTCGACTCAAGAATGATATACTGATTTATGAGACCAATCTAAGTCGGTTTAGTGTTTCCTCCAAAGGGGGTAACGGAATCGTACAGGAAATTGAAAAGACCATAGAACGGCTACGCAACGATCTTCAGCAAGTCGAAAACAAGATTCAAGCTCAGGAAGAACAAAGCGAAACCGAACAATGAAAGGTATTGTGCTTGCCGGCGGTTCAGGTACCCGCCTTTACCCCATCACAAAGGGCATCTCTAAGCAACTCCTTCCCGTCTATGACAAGCCGATGGTGTATTATCCCATCTCCATACTCATGTTGGCAGGGATACGCCAGATCCTTATCATTACAACACCTTCCGATGCAGAATCATTCCGGCGGCTGTTAGGTGACGGGCACGATTTCGGTGTTGAATTTCATTACGCCGAACAGGCATCGCCCGATGGTTTGGCACAAGCTCTCACTATCGGTTCCGACTTCATCAAGAAAGATACCGTTTGTCTCGTCCTCGGCGACAACATTTTTTACGGACAAAGTTTTTCCGAAATGTTGCGCACCGCCGTGCTCCGCGCCGAACAGAACGACAAAGCCACTATTTTCAGTTATTACGTCAACGACCCTCAACGTTACGGCGTGGCGGAAGTAGATAAGAACGGAAATGTCATTTCTATTGAAGAAAAGCCCAAAAATCCTCGATCTAATTACGCTGTTACCGGACTTTATTTTTATCCTAACCGTGCGCTTCACTTTGCCCAAACGATAACTCCATCGAAACGTGGCGAACTTGAAATAACCTCTGTCAACCAATGTTTTCTCGAAGAGCGTAGCCTCCACCTTCAGCGACTCGGCCGTGGCTTTACGTGGCTTGATACGGGGACACACGACTCCCTTTCCGAAGCCTCTACGTTCGTCGAAGTTATTGAGAAAAGGCAAGGATTGAAAATCGCCTGCCTTGAGGAGATCGCCTACACACAAGGGTGGCTACACGAAGAAAATCTCCGAATGACAGCCACGTCTATGATAAACAATCAGTACGGACAATACCTTCTCAACTTACTCCATGAATAAAGACAGCCTTATTTACGTTGCCGGGCATCGCGGACTTGTTGGTTCTGCTATTCTTGCTAATCTAAAACAAAAAGGATATACTTCTTTTATCCACCGTACACACGAGGAGTTAGACCTCACCGATTCCCGTGCTGTCAATGCTTTCTTTTCCGAAAATCGCCCTAAATATGTTTTTCTCGCTGCGGCCCGTGTTGGAGGTATTGCCGCGAACACTCTCTACCGTGCGGATTTCATTTACCAAAATCTCCTCATCCAAACAAACGTTATCCACGCCGCTTACAAGTACGGAGTAAAGAAACTCCTCTTTCTGGGAAGCACCTGCATTTACCCCTGTCAAACTTCCCAACCAATAAAGGAAGATGCCCTCCTGACCTCCCCGCTGGAATATACCAATGAACCCTACGCCATTGCCAAGATCGCCGGATTAAAGATGTGCGAAAGTTATAACCTACAGTACGGCACTAACTTCCTCTCCGTTATGCCTACTAACCTTTATGGACCGAACGATAACTTCCATCTCGAAAATTCTCATGTCGTACCGGCCATCGTCCGTAAGATGCACCTTGCTAAGTGCCTGCAAGAAAAGATGTGGATAGAACTCCGTCAAGACCTCGAGCTCCGTCCCGTAGGACAAGCTCACGGTAATTCTCCCGTGGAAGTTATCCGTGACGAGTTAAAAAAGTTCGGTATTGACAACGGGCAGCTCATGCTTTGGGGTACCGGTACAGTTAGACGAGAACTCCTCTGGAGTGAAGAAATGGCCGAAGCCTGCGTTTTCATTATGGAAAAAGTAAACTTCTCCGACTTAGCTCCCTCCTCCGGTGAAATTAAGAATACCCATATCAATATCGGTACCGGAAATGATAATACTATAAAAGACCTCTGCCATATTGCCAAAGAATATATTGGGTATCATGGACAACTTTTCTTCGATCTTGAACGTCCTGACGGCCCTATGCAAAAACTTTCCGATATTACACGTTTGACGAAACTAGGATGGAAAGCTACCATCACCCCTGCAATTGGCATCCCTCGTCTCTATGATTGGTATCTCTCTCACCTATCTTCTCTCAAGAAATAAAATTGAAAAAGGTTGCTTCATAATTAAAACAACCTCTTTTCTGTAAAGGAACGTTGAAAGTACTTCCTCGTCCTTTATACAAGTTCTTCTGAAAGAATCATAGGGGAGGAAAGAACCGGTGCTTTACGAGCAGCACTAAGACGATCTAACTCCTCCTTCGTACCAACAATAAGACGATCAAACTCACGCTGCCCTGTACCTGCGGGAATAAGATGTCCACAAATGACATTCTCTTTTAAACCTTCCAAACGGTCGGTCTTTGCATTAATGGCAGCCTCGTTCAGTACTTTTGTCGTTTCTTGGAAAGACGCTGCGGACATGAAACTAGTTGTTTGCAATGCAGCACGGGTAATACCTTGTAATATTTGGTTAGCCGTTGCAGGCATTGCATCACGTACTTCCACAGGACGAAGGTCACGCCGTTTTAGCATACTATTTTCGTCCCGCAACTTACGAGGAGTGACAATCTGACCGGGCGATAAGGTTTGTGAATTTCCGGCATCCGTCACCACTTTTTTACCCCATATCCGATCATTCTCTTCCATTACTTCCAGTTTATCCACGATCTGCTGTTCGAGGAAACGCGTGTCTCCCGGATCAACCACTTCAACTTTACGCATCATCTGACGGACAATCACTTCAAAATGCTTATCGTTTATCTTCACTCCTTGCATGCGATAAACGTCCTGCACCTCATTTACAATGTACTCCTGTACTGCTGTTGGTCCCTTGATAGCAAGGATGTCGGCCGGCGTGATTGCACCGTCAGAGAGGGGCATCCCCGAACGCACATAATCACCTTCTTGTACAAGCAGTTGCTTAGAGAGAGGCACCATATATTTCTTGACTTGCCCAAGCTTGGATGTGACGGTTATCTCCCTATTACCGCGTTTAATTTTCCCAAAACTCACTTCACCGTCTATTTCGGTTACCACAGCAGGATTCGAGGGGTTTCGAGCCTCAAAAAGTTCCGTGACACGGGGAAGACCACCCGTGATATCACCGGTCTTACCTACAGCACGCGGTATCTTCACAATAACTTCACCGGTTTTCACCGGATCGCCTCCTTCTTTTACTACGTGTGCACCCAATGGAAGAGAATAACTCTTTAATTTTTGCCCTTTTTCGTCTATTACGTAAGCCGCAGGTATCTTGGTTTTATCCTTTGAGTCAATGATAATCTTTTCTTTCAGACCAGTCGCTTCATCACTCTCAATCTTATAAGTAGAGTTCTCCAACATGTTTTCGAACTCAATCTTTCCACTCACTTCTGAGACAATCACAGCATTAAAAGGGTCCCATTCGACAATAACCTGTCCTTTTTTGACAGCATCTCCACTATTGAAATAAAGTTTCGAACCGTAAGGGATGTTATGCGTAACCAAGATGACTTGCGTGTGCGGATCAACAAGCCTCATTTCGGCTAGACGACTGACAACGACCTGATGAGGCTTGCCCGTAGTGTCGGGCACATCTACAGCACGCAGTTCATCAATTTCAAGGATACCATCATATTTGGAAACAATATTGTTTTCCGTCGCAATATTAGAAGCAATACCTCCCACATGGAAAGTACGCAAGGTAAGCTGTGTACCCGGCTCACCAATAGATTGTGCGGCAATGACGCCTACTACTTCACCTTTCTGTACCATTTGCCCCGTAGCAAGGTTACGTCCATAACATTTGGCACATACACCGCGTTTTGATTCACAAGTCAGTACCGAACGTATCTCAACACTTTCGATCGGCGAGTCCTGAATGATCCTAGCTTCGTCTTCGCGTATCTCCTGACCGGAGGCAACAATCAATTCTCCTGACTGAGGATGGTGGATGTCATGTACAGAAACACGTCCGAGTATTCGCTCATAGAGTGTAGCAATCACTTCCTCGTTGTTCTTGAGTGCCATACAAGTCAATCCACGAAGTGTCCCACAATCTTCCTCATTAATAATGACATCGTGCGAGACATCCACCAAACGGCGCGTCAGGTAACCCGCATCTGCTGTTTTTAATGCAGTATCTGCCAACCCCTTACGGGCACCATGTGTGGAAATGAAGTATTCCAATACCGAAAGACCTTCCTTGAAGTTTGAGAGAATAGGATTTTCAATGATCTGCCCTCCCTCCGAACCACTCTTTTGAGGCTTAGCCATCAATCCACGCATCCCCGACAATTGCCGTATTTGTTCTTTCGAGCCACGGGCACCAGAGTCCATCATCATGAAGACGGAATTAAAACCTTCATTGTCGTTCACCAATTTTTTAATCAGAATGTCGGAGAGGCGGCTATTCACATGCGTCCAAGTGTCAATAATTTGATTGTAACGCTCGTTGTAAGTGATAAAACCCATACTGTAATTGGAGACAATATCCTCCACTTCGGCATAACCTTCGGCGACGAGTTGATCTTTTTCTCCCGGCACAAGTACATCAGAGAGGTTAAACGATAAGCCCCCCTTAAACGCCATCTTGTAACCTAAATTCTTTATGTCGTCCAGAAAGACAGCTGTCCGCGCCACTCCACAGGTTTTTATTACTTTCCCAATGATGTCCCTTAATGCCTTTTTCCCCAAGAGTTCATTGATGAAACCGACCTCCTCGGGAACAACTTCGTTCACCATCAACCGACCGACAGAGGTTTCAATCATACGCCGGACCGTGTTTCCTTGCTCGTCAATATCATCCACATAGACTTTTATCGGTGCATGGATGGATACCTTAGCTTCGTTATAGGCAATAGTTGCTTCTTCTTGTCCATAGAAGACGAGACCTTCACCTTTGCCACTCCGCATCTTCGTGATGTAGTACAAACCGAGCACCATATCCTGAGAGGGTACTGTGATGGGCGCTCCGTTAGCAGGATTCAAGATGTTGTGCGAAGCTAACATGAGCATCTGAGCTTCAAGTATAGCTTCATTACTGAGGGGCAGGTGAACAGCCATCTGGTCACCGTCAAAGTCCGCATTGAAAGCCGTACACGAAAGCGGATGCAACTGTATAGCTTTCCCTTCTATCAACTTCGGCTGGAAAGCCTGTATTCCCAAACGATGAAGGGTCGGCGCACGGTTCAACAAGACCGGATGCCCTTTCATTACATACTCTAAGATGTCCCAAACAACAGGTTCTTTCCGATCTACTATTTTCTTGGCCGACTTCACCGTTTTCACTATCCCACGCTCTATCAGCTTGCGAATAACAAAGGGTTTATACAATTCAGCCGCCATACCCTTCGGAAGGCCACATTCGTGCATACTCAACTCAGGCCCAACAACAATCACCGACCGCGCCGAATAATCTACGCGTTTACCTAATAAGTTTTGACGGAAGCGTCCTTGTTTTCCTTTCAGACTGTCCGAGAGTGATTTCAACGGCCTATTCGCATCCGTTTTTACCGCACTTGATTTCCTTGAATTGTCGAAAAGCGAGTCAACAGCCTCCTGCAACATACGTTTCTCATTACGGAGGATGACTTCGGGCGCTTTGATATCAAGCAATCGTTTTAAACGATTGTTACGGATGATGACCCGACGGTACAAGTCATTCAGATCCGAAGTAGCAAAACGCCCACCGTCCAACGGTACGAGCGGACGTAGTTCCGGTGGTATGACCGGTACTACTTTCACAATCATCCATTCAGGTCTGTTACGCCCTTTCGATGCGCGAAACGATTCTACAACTTGTAATCGTTTCAAAGCTTCCAGTTTACGTTGTTGGGAGTTATCCGTACCTGCCTTATTACGCAACTCATAAGATAACTTATCCAAATCCAATTTCACCAACAAATCATAGATAGCTTCCGCCCCCATTTTAGCGATGAATTTGTTTGGATCGGTTTCTTCCAGCACTTGATTGGATTCGGGCAAATTGCTCATCACGTCCATGTACTCTTCCTCTCCCAACAAACAGTAATCGTTCTCTTTATAGGCGTAGCGTTCTGCCAAGATTGATTCCGCTTCACCTGCTTGTACGACCACATAACGTTCATAATAAACTATTGCGTCCAATTTTTTCGTAGGAAGCCCTAACAAATAACCTAATTTATTCGGTAACGAACGAAAATACCAGATATGGGCTACCGGTACCACAAGGTTAATATGCCCCATTCTTTCCCTACGCACTTTCTTTTCTGTCACCTCTACGCCACAACGGTCGCACACAATATTTTTGTAACGTATCCGCTTATATTTACCGCAGTGACACTCAAAGTCTTTTACAGGTCCGAATATCCGTTCACAAAAGAGTCCGTCCCTTTCCGGTTTGTATGTCCGATAGTTTATCGTTTCCGGTTTTAACACCTCGCCGTTCGAATTTTCCAGAATTTCCTCCGGCGATGCCAGCCCAATCGAGATCTTTGAGAAGCCAGTCTTTACCTTATTCTCTTTTTTAAATGCCATATCGCAATGCTTGACGTAATATTTGGGTTAGTCGAGAGTAAATTTGAGGCCGAGTCCGGCAAGCTCATGAAGGAGTACATTAAGAGATTCGGGGATACCGGGGGGAGGCATGGGATCACCTTTGACGATCGCTTCGTAAGCCCTCGAACGACCAACGACATCATCACTTTTATAGGTAAGTATTTCCTGCAAAGTGTGGGCAGCACCAAAAGCTTCAAGCGCCCACACTTCCATTTCTCCAAAACGCTGTCCGCCGAACTGCGCTTTACCGCCGAGTGGTTGTTGTGTAATAAGAGAATAAGGACCTATGGATCGTGCGTGCATCTTGTCATCTACCATATGACCAAGTTTGAGGAAGTAAGTAACCCCTACGGTTGCCGGCTGGTCAAAACGCTCACCCGTTCCCCCATCGTAGAGATAAGTCTTACCATAACGAGGAAGGCCAGCCTTATCTGTCCATTCATTGAGGTTGTCAATAGTCGCACCGTCGAAAATAGGAGTAGCGAACTTGACACTCATTTTCCAACCTGCCCAACCGAGAACAGCTTCAAATATCTGTCCAAGATTCATACGTGAAGGTACTCCTAAGGGATTAAGACAGATATCTACCGGTGTGCCGTCGGCGAGAAAGGGCATATCTTCCTGACGGACGATTTTCGAGACGATCCCCTTGTTACCGTGCCGTCCTGCCATTTTATCACCAACTTGTATTTTACGTTTTTTTGCTATGTAAACCTTAGCCATCTGTACAATGCCGGTAGGTAACTCATCGCCAATGGTAAAATCAAGTTTACACCGGCGCAATTCTGTATCTATTTCCTTATGCCTTTTAAGGTAGTTGAGAACCAATTTCTTGATAAGTTCGTTTTTATGAGGATCCGTTGTCCACTTACTTACCTGAACCGTATTGTAATCTATTTCCTCCAAGGCACATCGCGTGAATTTGGAGCCGCGAGGAATAAGATCCACGTTAAGATAGTCTTTGACACCTTGCGACACTTTATTACCGGTCAGTTGCACGAGCTTATCAATCAGAACGGCTTTCAATCTCGCCATCTTATCTTCGTATTCCTCATCTAACTTGACTAGAACGGCTTTATCACTAAGCCTTCCCCGCCGTTTCTTGATAGCTTTTTCAAAGAGACGGGTTTCAATGACTACTCCATGCAGAGAAGGGGCAGCTTTGAGAGAGGCATCCTTGACATCACCGGCTTTATCTCCGAAAATTGCGCGTAACAATTTTTCTTCGGGTGAAGGATCAGACTCTCCTTTCGGGGTAATTTTACCGATGAGAATATCGCCAGGCTCTACATGAGCTCCTACGCGGATGATCCCATCTTTGTCAAGGTCTTTAGTGGCTTCTTCACTCACGTTGGGAATATCTGAAGTCAATTCTTCCATTCCTCGTTTTGTTTCACGTACTTCAAGGATGTATTCATCTACGTGTACAGAAGTAAAGAAGTCTTCACGCACCATGCGTTCATTCAGCACAATAGCATCCTCATAGTTGTAGCCTTTCCAGGGCATGTAGGCCACCATGACATTACGGCCAAGCGCCAATTCACCGTTCTGGGTAGAATAACCTTCAGTGAGCAGGTCTCCTTTCACTACTTTTTGTCCTACGGAACAAACGGGACGCAAGTCGACAGTCGTATTCTGATTGGTCTTACGCCATTTAGGGATATTGTAAGTCTTCACCGGATCTTCGAAGCTTACAAACTCGTCTTCTTCCGAGCGTTCATAACGTACACGAATGGTCGTAGCATCCACATAGATCACTTCACCTGTACCTTCGGCTGTCCACTGGGTACGGGAATCCCTGGCAACCTGCTCTTCAATACCCGTTCCGACGATAGGTGCATCGGGACGTAACAAAGGAACCGCCTGTCTCATCATGTTCGATCCCATCAAGGCACGATTGGCATCGTCGTGTTCGAGGAAAGGAATAAGGGCGGCAGCAATGGATGCGATTTGCGTAGGAGACACATCCATAAGCGTCACTTCTTCAGGACTGACCACAGGGAAATCAGCATCAAGCCGTGCCTTTACTTTATCCTTAACGAAGTTCCCTTTGTCGTTCAAAGGGGCATTTCCCTGTGCGATGATATGTTTTTCCTCATCTTCGGCCGTCAAGTAAACCAGGCCTTCGGAAGCGAAATCTACGGTTGCATCCTTTACTACCCTGTAAGGCGTGATAATGAAGCCCAAGTCATTGATTTTAGCGTAGACACAGAGGGAGGAAATAAGCCCGATGTTTGGACCTTCAGGAGTTTCAATAGGACAAAGACGTCCGTAATGTGTATAGTGGACGTCGCGAACTTCAAATCCTGCCCGTTCTCGCGACAACCCACCAGGACCGAGCGCCGAAAGACGCCGCTTGTGAGTGATCTCCGCCAAAGGATTTGTTTGGTCCATAAACTGTGACAAGGCATTCGTCCCGAAGAAAGAGTTTACTACCGACGATATCGTCTTTGCATTGATAAGGTCAATAGGAGTAAACACTTCGTTATCGCGTACGTTCATACGTTCGCGTACGGTACGCGCCATACGCGCTAATCCTACACCGAATTGATTATACAGTTGTTCGCCAACTGTCCGCACGCGGCGGTTGCTCAAATGGTCAATATCATCTACGATAGCTTTGGAATTGATCAATTCAATGAGGTACTTGATGATCTCAATGATGTCTTCCTTGGTCAATATTTTAACCTCATTATTAGTGTTGAGGCCTAATTTTTTATTAATACGATGTCGGCCGACTTCCCCCAAGTCATAACGCTTTTCGGAAAAGAAAAGATTAGTAATTACTTCACGCGCACTGGTTTCATCAGCCGGTTCGGCATTACGAAGTTGGCGGTAAATGTAGAGGACAGCTTCTTTTTCCGAATTACTCGGGTCTTTTTGGAGAGTATTATAAATGATAGAATAGTCCGAAAGAGTTTGGTCTTCTTTATGAAGAAGGATAGTCTGTACTCCCGATTCAAGTATATCTCCTACATGGTGGTTTTCGAGGACAGTTTCACGGTCTACAATGACGTCGTTACGTTCAATAGATACTACCTCACCTGTATCTTCGTCGGCGAAATCCTCCACCCATGTTTTCAGTACCCGAGCAGCCAAGCGACGTCCAACTAACCTTTTAAGTCCTGCCTTTGATACTTTTATTTCCTCGGCGAGGTTAAATATTTCGAGAATATCCTTATCACTTTCAAAACCAATCGCACGCAGTAAAGTTGTGACCGGTAATTTCTTTTTACGGTCAATATAAGCATACATCACATTGTTGATGTCGGTAGCAAACTCAATCCATGAGCCACGGAAAGGGATAATACGTGCCGAATAAAGCTTTGTACCATTGGCATGCTGGCTCTGTCCAAAAAAGACACCCGGCGACCGGTGTAATTGAGAGACTACGACACGTTCGGCGCCGTTGATAACGAACGTTCCCCGCGTCGTCATGTAAGGAATGGGGCCTAAATAAACGTCTTGTACTACCGTAGCGAAGTCTTCATGGTCAGGATCCGTACAATAGAGTTTCAGTTTAGCTTTGAGAGGCACACTATACGTCAGCCCGCGAGCTATACATTCATCAATCGTATAACGGGGCGGATCAATGTAATAGTCTAAAAACTCTAGTACAAAATTGTTGCGTGTATCTGCTATGGGAAAATTCTCGGAAAAGACCTTGAACAAACCCTCTTTCTTTCTTTTCTCGGGGGGTGTATCCAATTGAAGAAAGTCATGGAAAGACTTCAATTGCACCTCAAGAAAATCCGGATAGGATAAAGGATTTTTTATCGTAGCAAAACTGACACGCTGCTGTTTAATTAATGAAGACGACATTTAAGACGAATTTTGGAGTTACGGTGAACGTTTTACAGACGCAAAAGGGTCAAGAGTCTTCCGTATGCCGGAAAACCCTCAACCTTCACTTTCACGAAGTTTCTCAGAACTATTTAAGCTCAACCTCAGCTCCTGCTTCTTCCAAACTCTTCTTGAGGCCTTCTGCGTCTGCCTTGGCGACACCCTCTTTAACCTTACTGGGCGCTCCGTCCACAAGCTCTTTCGCTTCCTTCAAGCCCAGTCCTGTCAATTCCTTCACCAGCTTAACGATAGCCAGTTTATTAGTGCCAGGGGCTTTCAAGATAACGTCAAAGGAGTTCTTCTCTTCTTCAACAGGAGCGGCAACGGCGGAAGGAGCGGCAACAGCAACAGCCGCAGCGGCGGGTTCAATGCCGTATTCATCTTTAAGGATGGTAGCCAACTCACTCACTTCCTTCACAGTCAGGTTCACTAATTGTTCAGCTAATGCTTTCAAATCTGCCATTTTCGTATGTTTTTAATGATTTACTTGATTAATAAGGTATGTATTATCGTTTTTCCAGTGTTGTAAGGATACCCAAGACTGTTTGTCCGGATGATTGCAGAGCAGAGATAACATTCTTGACAGGCGACTGCAAGAGAGCGATAACGTCCGCAATAAGTTCGTTCTTACTCTTGACATGAACAAGGGCGTCGAGATGTTCCGCACCGATATAAAAGCTTTCTTGTGCATAAGCCGCCTTGAGTTTCGGTTTGAGTTCCTCTCCTTTCTTCGCATTTTTGGTCAGTTCCTTGATCAGTCGGGCAGGACTATTAGCTGTGTGTGTAAACATTACAGCCGTACTACCTTTGAGGGCCGTATGAAGGGGAGTAAAGTCTACTTCTGTATTGTCCAGCGCTTTTTTCAGTAATTTGTTTTTTACAACAACCAGTTTGACACCATTTTTAAAACATTCTCTCCTCAAAGCTCCCGTTTTTTCGGCATCTAATGCCTCTATGTCGGTAAGGTAGAAGTGAGGATATTCTTTTAATGTAACGGACAAACCCTCTATTATTGCGCTTTTATCTTCCTTTCTCATAGGTCAAACTGTTGTGTTAAATTTCATCCACAGACTTAGGATCTATTTTCAGTCCCCGACTCATCGTACTCGAAAGATAGATACTTTTGATATAGGTACCTTTTGCGGCTGCAGGTTTGAGTTTAATAAGGGTAGAAATAAATTCATGGGCGTTTTCGCGTAACTGATCGGCAGTAAAGGAAACTTTACCTACTGCCGAGTGCACTATACCTGTCTTGTCCACTTTGAAATCTATCTTCCCTTGCTTCACCTCTTTAATCGCCGTAGCGATGTCCTGAGTAACAGTACCACTCTTAGGATTAGGCATCAGGCCGCGGGGGCCCAATATTCTACCTAAAGCACCAATCTTACCCATGATCGCAGGTTGTGTAATGATTACATCAATGCCCGTCCAACCACCTTTGATTTTGTCTATGTACTCATCCAGCCCAACATAGTCAGCTCCAGCAGCCGTAGCTTCCGATTCCTTGTCGGGGGTACATAAAGCAAGCACACGAATCTGTTTACCCGTACCGTGAGGCAAAGAAACTACCCCTCTAACCATCTGATTAGCTTTACGGGGATCTACACCTAAACGGACATCTACATCCACTGAGGCATCGAATTTCACTGTCGTAATTTCCTTAACGAGTGAAGTTGCCTCTTTTAAGGTGTAAGACTTTCCGGATTCAATTTTGCCGGCAACCAACTTTTGTTTTTTTGTCAGTTTACTCATTGTCTTGTCAAAAAATTTAGTTATCCGGTAACGTGCCCTTGACAGTGATACCCATACTCCGCGCCGTACCGGCCACCATTTGCATAGCGGATTCGATCGTAAAACAGTTCAAGTCGACCATCTTGTCCTCTGCAATAACCTTGACTTGCTCCCAATCAATTTCTCCTACTTTTTTACGGTTAGGTTCAGCCGAGCCACTCTTTTGTTTAGTGAGTTCCAAAAGCTGGATGGAGACGGGCGGCGTCTTGACTACGAAATCAAACGTTTTGTCTACGTAGTATGTGATGAGTACCGGCAACACCTTACCTGCTTTCTCTTGTGTTCTGGCATTGAACTGTTTGCAGAACTCCATGATATTGATACCCTTCGAACCAAGAGCTGGTCCTACAGGTGGGGAAGGATTTGCTGCGCCTCCTTTTATTTGTAGTTTAATTTGTCCAACAATCTCTTTCGCCATTTACTTCACACTTTTAATTTAACTTTTCGCTATACCGAAAGTCCGACACTACGCGTAACCGAAGCATCATTCCTTCTCCACTTGTAGATAACCCAGTTCCAAAGGTGTTTTACGACCAAAGATTTTGACCATGACTTTAAGTTTCTTTTTCTCCACATTCACTTCTTCGATCACACCATCGAAACCACTGAACGGCCCGTAAGTAACTTTCACCGTTTCACCTACTAAGAAACGCGCCTCTTCACTTTCTTCGGCAGCGGCCTGTTCTTCCATTTTATCCATCTCTGCGAGGATACGTCTCTTCTCCTGTTCACGCAAAGGCTCGGGATTTTTCCCGTCTTTTCCCAGGAAGCCAATCACATCGGGCATTTCGCGCAAATGCTGCAAGACGCTTTCCGTCAGAATGGTTTCTACGAAAATATATCCCGGTAAACGAGGTTTCTCTTTGGAGATCTTTTTACCGTTACGAATCATAAACGTCCGTTCCTTAGGAACAAGTACTTGAAAGACATACTCACCCAACCAAGTAGTATTCATCTCGTTCTCAATGAATTCCTTCACTTTATTCTCCTTACCGGAAATGGCACGGAGCACGTAAAATTTTCTGGAAGGATCGGGCATATTTCAGAATATTTTCTCGTAGATGAAACGCATAATACTTTCAAAGCCCATGTCGATTGCAAAGATCAGCACGGCTATGATGAGGGAAGCAAGCATCACCACCACCGCACTCGCCGAAAGTTCTTTGCTTGTCGGCCAAGAGACTTTATGAACCAGTTCGTTATAGGATTCTACAATTGTCGTTTTTATCTTCATCTTCTATCTATTGTGCACGGAAGGAGAGGCTCGAACTCCCGACAGCCGGTTTTGGAGACCGGTACTCTACCAACTGAGTTACTTCCGTCTACTGTGGGAAGTTCAACGGGGAGGAGGCTTCAAACTCCTCTCCGAAAATCGCCCACGCAAAATAAGACGTTTTAGAAGACTCTTTTCGTGCGTATCAGTCTAATAATTCCGTGATTTGCCCTGCCCCTACCGTACGTCCTCCTTCGCGGATTGCGAAACGAAGTCCGGTACTACAAGCTACAGGATAGATTAATTCAATCGTAATTGTCACGTTATCACCGGGCATGACCATTTCGGTGCCTTCGGGTAAGGTAATTTCACCCGTCACGTCAAGTGTACGTATATAGAACTGTGGGCGATATTTGTTATGGAAGGGAGTATGCCGTCCTCCTTCTTCCTTTTTCAGGATATACACCTCGGCTTTCACTTTGGAGTGAGGGGTTACTTTGTTGGGATGAGTAATAACCATACCTCTCTTCACCTCGTTCTTGTCGATACCGCGCAATAACAATCCGACGTTGTCTCCGGCTTGTCCTTCGTCAAGTATTTTCCGGAACATTTCGACTCCAGTAACGACCGACTTGAGTCCCTCTGCACCCAGCCCAATGATCTGGACTTCCTCACTGGTTTTAATTATACCTGTTTCTATACGCCCTGTGGCCACCGTTCCCCGTCCAGTAATTGAGAAGACGTCTTCGACAGGCATAAGGAAAGGCTTATCTACTTCACGGGGAGGGATGGGTATCCAAGTGTCACAAGCATCCATTAATTCCATCACCTTGTCTTCCCATTTGGCATCACCGTTCAGGGCGCCAAGAGCGGAACCACGTATGATAGGGGTATTTTCTCCATCAAACTCATAAAAAGCCAACAACTCGCGCATTTCCATTTCGACGAGTTCAAGCATTTCTTCATCGTCCACGGAATCACATTTGTTCATAAAGACTACTAGCCGTGGAACATTTACCTGACGAGCCAGCAGGATATGTTCACGCGTCTGTGGCATCGGGCCGTCGGTAGCGGCTACAACGATAATGGCACCGTCCATCTGGGCAGCCCCTGTCACCATATTTTTCACATAGTCGGCGTGCCCCGGGCAATCTACGTGCGCATAATGACGATTCGCTGTCTGGTATTCCACATGGGCTGTGTTGATAGTAATACCTCTTTCCTTTTCTTCCGGGGCATTGTCTATAGAATCGAATGACCGAATTTCGGAGAGGCCTTTTTTAGCCAACACAGTGGTGATTGCCGCTGTGAGGGTCGTCTTACCGTGGTCTACGTGACCGATAGTACCGATGTTTACGTGCGGCTTCGACCTGTCAAATTTTTCTTTTGCCATAACTCAATTCTCCTTATTTATATTGTTAATCAACCTCTTTCCATGTCCACCCGTTACTCTTGAGCCGGTGCCGAGACTTGAACTCGGGACCTCTTCCTTACCAAGGAAGTGCTCTACCGCTGAGCTACACAGGCGACACCGCACGCCTCCTCCCGCTCACCGCATGGGCGGATTTGTCCGCGGCAAAAGTAGTTACTTTTCCGAATCTGCAAAGATTTTCCCCATTTTTTTTTCGAACAATCCGTTCAAATCGCGGAAGCCCTGTATAAATCAAGCACTTCTTCTCCTGAGAGACAGCGTTTTTCCCTGTCAGCCACCACCTTTATTTGGGTTAACAGTCGTGCAAGCGTTACGGCGTCAAGCTTTATTCCTCTACTTTCCAGGAGTGCAGTCAAAGCACTCCGTCCCGAATGTTTACCAAAAACGTTACAAGAACTCTCCCTTCCTACTTGATGTCCGTCAAAAGCTTGAAAAACTGTTGCCCCCGACAGCGAACCTTTTGCATGGATTCCCGATTCGTGAGTGTAAACATATTGCCCGCAAACAGGCTTTCCCACAGGAATAGGCCGATGCGCCACACGGGCGACATATTCACAAAGGGGTGCCAAGTTCGCAGTATTATATCGTGTAGTCGTTAAGGATGGGTACACAGCCATCAAAACCTCCTCCAAAGCAGCGTTACCGGCCCTTTCACCTATTCCGTTTACGGTCACACTGACAGCTTCCGCTCCTGTCTGCCAAGCTGTCACGGCATTAGCCGTCGCCATTCCCAGATCATTATGGGCATGAAAGTCAACTCGTAATTGAGGGAATCTCTCCTTTATGGAGGCTATCAGCCTTTGAGTAACCAAAGGGGTCAAAGAACCCACAGTGTCCGCTATACGTAAGCGTTCTACGCCGAGAGAGTAAGCGAACTGTGCGAAAGTTTTCATGTACAGGTCTTCACATCGGCCGGCATCTTGTGCTCCTACACTCACGAAAGTAAAATGTTGACGTGCAAAATGTATCATATCGGGCAGTGTCTGCTCTATCCATTTCCGGGACTTTCCCATCGCCGCCAGCTGAATCTCCGAAACAGGAAAAGCGATATGTACCCCTTGTGCCGCTGTCTCCATGGCCGCTTCGATATCTTCCCTGCAAGCTCTACACCAGACAGATATCCGTGCACGCAACTTCCGAGCCACAATCTCACGTATGGTCTCTCGTTCCGTAGTTCCCATGATAGCCGTTCCCGCTTCTATTTCGTCGACTCCCACGTCATCCAGCATTGAGGCTATCCTTACTTTCTCTTCTGGGGAAAACACCACCCCGGGTGCTTGTTCCCCATCCCTCAACGTCGTATCTATCAACCACAAATCATCTACTCGTCTCATTCTACCCTTCCTGTTTCCCAGCGTCATGGTTCAAGCCGTCACCCTGCTGTACCGGCTTTGATTGCAATGATACACATTCCGCTAAAAGAAAGACTATCTTTGCGCCTGCTTTTAGAGCTATATAGAAGGAAAATGAAAGAAATCGTCGTAAGTGGTATCCGTCCGACGGGACACTTACACTTGGGGAATTATTTCGGGGCAGTACAGAATTTCGGTCTCATGCAGGACGAGTATGACTGTTTCTTTTTCATAGCGGACTGGCACTCGTTGACTACGCATCCCCGTCCGGAAAATATTCAAGGCAATGCCCATACTATTCTAGCCGAATACCTCGCTTGCGGCATTGATCCCGACAAAGCCGTTATATACATTCAGAGCGACGTGCCGGAAATTACGGAACTTTATCTCTATCTGAACATGCTTGCCCAGCTCGGAGAACTTGAACGGGTCGCCTCCTTTAAAGATAAGGTACGTCTTCACCCCGACAACGTGAATGTCGGCCTCCTGACCTACCCTACTCTCATGGCGGCGGATGTACTTATTCACAAAGCTACTAAAGTGCCCGTTGGGAAAGACCAGGAACAGAACATGGAAATGATACGGCGTTATGCGCGCCATTTCAACCATTTGTATAACGTTGACCTGTTCCCCGAACCCGAATCTTTCCATCCCGAGGGCCCGATGCGCAAAGTTCCCGGCCTCAACGGTAGCGGTAAAATGGGGAAGAGCGAAGGGAACGCCATATATCTTTCGGACGACGAAAAAACGATCCGGAAAAAAGTTATGAAAGCCGTAACCGATGCGGGTCCCACCATTCCCAATAGTCCCAAGCCTGAGCCGATAGCCAACCTTTTTGCACTGATGGAGCTCGTCTCCGACCCATCTACGCTTGATTACTTTGATAATCTTTACAAATGTTGTGAGATACGCTATGGCGATATGAAAAAACAACTTACCGATGACATCAACCGTTTCTGCACTCCTATTCGCGAACGTATCCATCATATCCTTGCCGACATCCCTTATTTGAAAGGTGTTGCAAAGCGTGGCGCCGAACATGCTCGGCAAAGCGCCATAGGTACACTGAATGAAGTACGTCAGACGATCGGCTTTCCCTGTCGATAAAGTATTGATCGCAACCCTTTCAAGTTAAAGGGAAAAGGTACATCGTCTTGTCTTTTTCCACACCGGGCACTTTAGATTTTTCCCTGATCTTCAACAAAGGTCGGGTCATATGAAACGGCTTTCTAAACAAGTTGAGAGGGTGATAATCCCCGTCATAAATGTCATAATTCTTCAATGTTTTCGGATAAGAAGTGACTAACAAATATTTGGAGCCGCTTTTCTTGAAGTTGTCGAGGGCAGCCTGTACATTCTTGTAAGACAGATGTTGCAGACAGTCTTTGCAGAAAATGAGGTCTACTTTCGGCAGGGTATCGGAGG
>JAITRW010000017.1 GCA_031288175.1 Tannerellaceae bacterium | reverse complement strand
GCGCTTAACCATGATACAGTTGCTCTCATTTTGCAGTACATGTATAGTTTATTTTGTAATATGCTGCAAAGTAATGTAATTGCTTTTTGACAAGCAAGAAAAAATACAAGTTTTACCCCATTGCAATTTAATATATTGAAAATGAAGTTGTTACGTTATACTATTTTGGAGATAACGATATATATTGTAAAATAGCAAAATCTTAGACAACAAGCGGATGGGGCAGATTTCCGTGGATTTTCCCTGAAATCAGCGATAAATGGAGAGGTGGGGAGTGTGAGGTGGGAGAGGAGCGACTACTTCGGGAGCATAAAGGGAACGGAGGATGGGAGAGGGGGTAGCGTAGCGTCCGGCATGGGAGAGGGGGGCGGTGTATTCAATAAGGTGAGTACCTCGGGTAAGGTGGGGGATGAAGAAGGTTTCCGATGCATCGCGGGGAGAGTGGTACCCCCTGAAGGGTGGGAGGAAAGATGATCGGTCGACAGAGGGGTCAAGGCAGGCGGGACGGGGGTCTTCGAGGAGGACATAACTCATGTCGCGGTCGGTACGTATGACAAGACGGACGAGAAGCTGATCTCCGACACGGAGAAACGTGTCAGGGAGGTGGAACTGCTTTTCAATACTTAAAAAGTCGACATTGAGAGTGTCGGAAGGTATGGGAGTAAGGTCGAAAGAAGCGTAGTCAGGGGGGAGGTCGTGAAGGTGGGCGAGGAGGGTGGAAAGTGCGCATAGGGTAGCGGGATGGGGCGGCCAATCCTGGACACGTTTTTGGGCGAGAAGCCATTGGAGGAGTTGACGGGATTCGTCGGAGGAGGGAGAAACGCGGATAAAGAGGTCGGTGAGCAAGCTATGGATAGCAAGGGGTGTGGTGAAGAAAAAGTCGTCGCCACGTGCGTTCGCCCAAAACATGCCTTGTGTAGGGGAGTGGGTGGCGGTAAAGCGGAAACGACGAAGGAGGCCGACAACAAGGCGCCGTTTTCCAAGGTGTTGAGCAAGGAGGGCGGCATGAACTTGGGATAGGAGAGGGAGGTGGAGGGCCTCGTCGAAAGTGCGGGCGGTGAAATAACGGTAGACGTGTTGGAAGTCGGGGTCAATGGGGATGTCGGCATAGGTAAAAAGGCGCAGGTGAAGGAGGGCCGTTTGCTCGATGGTGGGGATATGGCGACGACGGTAATCAGGAGTGAGGCTGTTGTACTGTTCGGTGAGGTGCCGGTCAAGGTATCGGAGGGCATCGTTGTAAAGAGTTTGTTCGGCGGGAGCGGGGGCAAAGGCAGTAATCCGGTGATATTGACTCAAGGCGTCAAGGAGCGCTACGGTGATGCGAGGGTCGGCAGACAGACCGGGGAACCAAGAAAAAGCGCCATCGGAAGTCCGGTAAGGAGAAAGAATTGAATCATATGATTCGAAAAAAACGGAGGTGGTATCTTCGTAATGTGCAAGGACAGTGCGGGCGAAGTGTGCGGCGAAACGAGAAAGGACATCTTCATAAGCCGGTTTTGTCATGGCGCGGAAGGCGTTGAAAATGCGACGGTAAGGGTCGGCGGAGGTATCAGGTCGGCAGGTGTCGGTAACCGTCTCGGCAGGCAAGACAGGGATGAGGCGTAATTCACCGTCAGATCCTTCGCCGGTTTTCGCGGTGAAGCGGAGATGTAAGCTATCAGTAGCGGGGATGTCTATCGTCCAGTCGACGGTTTGTTCGCCGAGAGCAGAGATGGGCACTGTTTGGGTAGAATAGCTGTCGACGGCAAGGGTAGCGATACCGTCAAGCAGGGCGTTAGTGCGACTAAGGATACGGGCAGTAAGGGTGGTCCGGTCTCCTTGCCGGAAGAAACGTGGGAAAGAGGGAAGTATCATAAGGGGACGTGCGGCGGTAAGTTCCTTTGTCAGAAAGCCATGTCGCAGGGAAGGGGTATGTACAAAAGCCTGGAGCATCCAAGTGGTATTCAGTTCGGGGAGAGGGATGGTGACGGTGAGGAAACCGGCGCTGTCAGGAGTGAGTAAGGGGGCGAAGAGAGCGGTTTCGGCGAAGTTGCTACGGAGGGAGATATCCTCATAGGATTGGGCAGGTATAGCCTCGTTGATATTCTTAGCGGAGGCACTCCGCAAAAGGAGGGGGGATATGGGTATGGGAAGCGCGTTTTGCCAGTCGATACGGCGAAAAGAGAGGGAGGGGTCGGTAGGCGGTGGGAGTGGAACGGAGGCGTGTTGATAGGTCGGCCAGAAAACGTCGGTAGGGTGGAACGTTGGGCAGAGGGGATGGAAGGGCCGGTCGGGGGAGAATGTCCAACGATTGGGGAGGATGCGGTCAAGGGATTTGTCGTAGACGGAGAGTAGAATCTCGGCGGGTTCGGCGGAAGGGAGGGAAAAGGTGACGGCAGGAGGATTGTCGGAAAGGCGGGCGGTGAAGGAGAGAGAACGGTCGGGGAGTTTTCGGAAGATAGGAAGCCGTGCTGTGTGGAGCTGCCCGTTACGAATATAGGAGAAGGAAACGGTGACACCTTTACCAAAAGAGGAAAGGAAAGGGAAGGCAAAGGGACAAGCTTCGTTATGCAGAGTGAGGCGTTGGCGGGAAAGGAGGGAACCGTTACCATCAAAAAGTTCATAGAGGACGGAGAGGGTGTCAGTGGAGAGAAAGAGGAAACGGGCGGTATCGCCGATGAGGAGGCGCTCGGTGTGGAGAGGTACGAATAGAGAGTCGGAAGGGGTAGGGTAGGGGATGTCGGGAGAGGGATCGCCGACAAAAAAGGTGTAGCGTGAAGACTGCGTTTCTCCGCGGCTGTCGGTGATGGTGGCAATGATTTCATAAGTGATGCGCCGGAAAGAGGGTAAGTCATTGGGTGGCATGGGGCGGAAGGTAACGGAAAAGGTTCCGTCATGGAGCAAAGTAGTCCGTCCGGTGGCTACGTCTTCTTTTTTGTCGCTTATATGCTTATAAAAGAAGGAAGGGTAACGGCGGATACGCCATTCTACGTTACCTCTGCGGAGGGGGATACCGGTAAAATCTGTTGTCAAAGCACGCAATACGACGTCCTCGCCGAAGGGAAGGCTGTCACTGACGGGTAGCCATTCGATGGCAAAGGCGGGACGTTTGTATTCTTCGATACGGATGGCGGAAGCGGTAATGCCGCCGCCGAGTGAGGAAGTGAAACGGACGGTACCGAGAGTGACGTCGGCAGGGATGTCGAAGTGTCCGGTGAAAGCGCCAAAGGTGTTGGTGGTAAAGGTTTGTGAGGCAAAGATCCGGTTATTGGCGTCAAGACAAGAGAGGGTGAAAGTGCAGTCAGGAAGGGCGAGTTCATCGGGAATATAGGCAAGTCCTTTGAAAGCGAGGGATTGTCCGGGGCGGTAAAGGCTACGATCGGTAAAAATAGTGAGGTCGGGTGGGGGAGAAGTATCGGGCAATCCATCGTTATACACATACAAGGCGGCTGGTGGCGAGGCGGTATCATTCGGAAGGAAAGGCCGAAAAGCCATAGGACGGGAAATATCGGCAGGGATACAGGCGAGGCCGAAGGTGTCGGTACGGAGGGTATCAAGAGGCTGAAGAGCGTCCCGACGGCCACCGAGCAGTTGAATGGAAGCGTCAAGCGGTTGTCCGGATCTGAGGTCGACGGCGAGGATCTCCGTTTCACCGGAAACTAACCGCCGCCCGACGGCAGCAAGCCGAGTAACGGCAAGGGGATGTACAGACCGGAGTTTGTGTTGCGGGGAGGCGATGATGTATTCGTAAGCGCCGACAGATGGTACAGGGAGGCGGATTACTGTATCGCGGAGGGAATAAGGAGGTACATTGGGGAGGATGATATCGGTTTGATTTATGTCATGATTTTCCTGGCGGAGGGTGATACGGAGGGAGGAAATGTTCCGCCAGGAAATGGTAATATCAATGGAATCGCTGGGATAAACTGTCCGGGGAACGGATGAGCTGAGAACAGGTTCTTCGAGTTGCGCCAGTTTGTCATGGAGAAGGATAGTGCGGTGGTAATTGGGATGGCGGGCGATACCTTCTTTACAAAGGAGATACTGTAAACGATGGACAGAATCGGGGGAATAGAGACGTTCGGGGATACCTTCGAGGTATTCGATGCGGGCGATGCGTATTTCATTAGAACAGTCACAATCTTCGTACCGGTCGGCAAAGTCGGCGAGCGCGGCTTCGTAAGAGGTACGTACACTATCGTGGCAACTACTGAGAGTATAACGATAGTACAGAAAATCCAATTCAAGGCGCAGGGTAGCTGCGCTATTGACAGAAGCGTGGCGGAAGGCAAGCCAGTCGGCATAAAGGGCTGCAGAGGGACGTAGGTCGACAGCTCTTCCGGCAAGGAAATCGTAAAGAGTGGGACGAAGCTTGTCATCGGCTCCGGCAGGTGTCATTAGTTTACCGAAAGTGGAGACGGGTATCTGTTGCAGAAGCTCCGGCGGCATGAGAGAGAGGCGCAAATGATCTTCTATCTCACCGGCGAAGCGGTCGGCATTCCATGTACGCATGTCAGAAAGGAGACTATCGGCAGTGCCGATATGGCGGTCGATTATACGGCGGTTCCGGCTGTAATAGTTGTCGTACATTTCCGCTACGAGTGAATGAAGGACGGCTTGCGCCGCTACATCGTTCATCGCCGTAGCCCATTGTGCTGCTTCTTCAATCAGGTCAGGCAAATTGTCTTCATCCCTCTCAATCTCTTCTTTTACATGGGATATAAACTCTCGTATTCCTTGTTGCGCATGCCGCTTTTCCGCTGCAGACAACGCCGTTGCGTATACTACCCACAATACTACGGCAAGAAGCCGACTTCTTTTCATTTTCTATGAGGTTTCGCCTCAATACCGTATCCCACTTTGCGGTCTTCGGCTTTCAGCAGTAAGGTGGCGAAACAGGCCAATAGTCCGAAGACGGCGAAAATGGCCATCGGGACGCTGTAATTGTAGGCTGTACTGCCGTCAGGAAGGATTTGAAGTGCAAAACGGTCGATAACCCTCCCTATTAGCATGGGGACAGTGATCAGGCCGAAATTCTGGATCAAGAAAATGAGGGAGAATGCCGTACCTAACTGTTTTTGAGGAATGATCTTCGGTACCGAGGGCCATAGTGCCGACGGCACCAGCGAAAAGGCTATTCCCAACAGGATCATTACTATTGTGGCAAACCACCATACCTCGCACACCGGCAGGGCGAACAGGATATGCACCACCGTCATCATTGCCGCTCCCGCCAACATCAAGGTCGCTCCCTTTCCGGCGCGGTCATACAAGGTACCAAACAGGGGTGTAAGCAATATCGTCCCGAAAGGCAGCAACCCTGGAATAAGTCCTGCAATATTGTCCGGCACATGGTACTTATAGATCATCAACTTTGTGGCGAACTTCAAGAACGGGAAAACCCCCGCATAAAACAAGAGGCAAAGGAAAGCTATCATCCAAAAACCTTTGTTGCCGACGATCATCCGTATGTCGCGCAACTTGAATCCCTCTTCCTCATTTTCTGCCGCCACTTTGACAGAAGCGTCTAATCTCCTGTCCATGATGTGGTATATCAGAAACGTCACTAACCCGATGCACAGCAGGGCAACCCCCAACCATACAGGAGCCGATACTTCTCCCATCCGTTTGGCTACCGGAAGGCTGAAACTTAACGCTAAAGCTGTTCCTAACCGCGCTACTGCTACCTGTAGACCCATAGCTAAGGCTAATTCGTATCCCGTAAACCACTTGACGATGACCTTACTTACCGTGATACCGGCGATCTCTGCACCCATCCCAAAGGTAGCAAAGCCTAATCCGGCAACGACAACCTGTGCATTTACTCCTGCGATAATTCCTCCTCCGGAAAACCACCGCGATACAGCGTAGGCTTTCAATAGCGCTCCTGCTACCATCAGGCAACAGGCCATTGTCCCCGTAAAGCGTATTCCGGCCTTGTCCAAGATGATCCCTCCCAGCAATAACATGAATAAGAATACGTTGAACCATCCATAAGCACCTGTGAATATACCATATTCCGTACTGCTCCAATGGTAGGTGCGTATCAACAAATCTTCCAACGGTGCCATAACGTCTGTCACAAAGTAAGCACACATCATCGTCACCGATACAATCGCTAAGGCACCCCAGCGCGCCCCTTTCGATGCCCTTAAACTCATCTCTGTCATTCTGCCGTCCGGTTAAATTACTTTTGGGAAGTAAAGGTTTTTTGGCTGTTGTTCAACCAGGACTCGAACCTGGAATTTCAGGACCAGAATCTGACGTGTTACCATTACACCATTGAACAGTCTCCCGCTGGATAGGGTACTTAGAAAATCGTTTCCGCGACACCGATGCAAATGTAAAGGAGTTTTTCCATTCTACATTCCTCCCGTCACAAAATATTTCTACTTTTGCCCCCGCTTGCAAAGCACCATGGCGAGATAGCTCAGCCGGTTAGAGCGCATGATTCATAATCATGAGGTCGGGGGTTCAATCCCCCCTCTCGCTACGTAGGTGATTTTACACTGGTGTATCTCAAAGATTGAGAGGTAGGGCAGTACATACTTTTGATTACCTTTGCCGCTCAATTAACAGAGGATAATGGACAGTCATAGAGGAAAGATACGGTAATGGCTACACTTGAAAAGATTAGGAGCAAAGCAGGTTTGCTGGTAGGCGTCGTTGGATTGGCGCTGTTTGCGTTTATTATCGGGGATTTTTTGAACTCAGGCTCCTCATTTCTGAGGCAGTCGCAAGAGAAAATTGCGGTGGTGAATGGGGTATCGCTGACGATACAGGATTACCAGAAACGCATTGACGATATGGCAGAGATGTATAAGTTGCAGTCAGGCAACACATCACTGCCGGAAGAGATAATGACACAAATACGGGAATCGGTTTATGAGACGATGGTGCGCGAGACCTTGTTGAGTAAACAGTTAGACAAATTGGGTATTCAGGTGACGCCAGAGGAATTGTTCGACATGGTGCAAGGTGATGACATTTCGCCTATCATCCATCAGATGCCTATGTTCCAAGATGCCGAAGGACGGTTCAACAAGGCTTCTCTGTTGCAAATGCTGAAAGCGATAGACGAAGATTATATTGCAAATGTACCGGCTGATCAGCAATCGCAATTGTTGTCGTTACGCAGTTTTTGGCTTTTCTGGGAAAAGACGATTAAGCAACAACGTTTGGAAGAGAAATATACGAGCCTCATTACCAAAGGTATCGTAGCAAACAAATTGGATGCTCACAGCCAGCTCAATGCTACGGCTGTTACGGTAGATATCCTTTTCACGACACGACCATTTTCTACTATTCCGGATTCAGTCGTGACAGTCAAGACAAGCGAGGTGAAAAAACTGTATAAGCAACGTAAAGAGAAATATCGTCAGCATAAAGCACAGGTGATAGATTATATTTCAGTGGATATTGTGCCAAGTACGGACGATTACGATGAGGTACGGAACGAGATTGAAAGTTTGCATGAAGAGTTTATAACTTCGGAGGATGTGGCGGACTTAGTGAACGAACATTCGGATGTACCCTTTGCGGATGTATTCGCCACAGTAGAAAGTTTCGATGAGCCTATTAAATCTTTTCTGGCTACGGCAGAGAAAGGGAGCGTCGGGGAACCGCTGTTCGAAAACGATACTTACAGACTATTCAAACTCATTGGAAGTAAGATAGGGCCGGATTCTGTGAAGGTGAGTCACATTATGGTGAATGGACAGACGGAGGACGAAGTGACGGCGCGAGTAGACAGTATTAGGAATGAACTACGTAAGGGTGCTGATTTCGGTCGTATGGCCGCTGATCTTTCAGTAGATAAACAGTCGGCTGAAAAAGAAGGTGATTTGGGTTGGTTTACGGAGACGAGTGCCGTGCGTGGCCTAAGTGCTGAATTTAAGGATACTATCTTTGCCGCAGGATTGAATGAAGTGAAGACGGTGAAGTCCCTCTACGGCACACATTTGGTAAAGGTGACGGAGAAGACGTCCAATGTTGCCAAATACAAAGTGGCGGACATCACTATCTCTGTAGCGCCGAGTTCTGAGACGTACAGCAATATCTATAATACATTGAATCAATATATCGCTAATAATAATGACGTAGAGAAATTTAAGGCCTCTGCACAGGATGTAGGGTACCGATTACGGACAGAGGTGCAGGTAACGGTGTCCGACCAGACGATAGAAGCTCTCAAAGGAACTCGTCAGGTAGTACGTTGGGCTTTTGAACACGATAAAGGGGATATTTCCGAGATTTTTGAATGTGATAACAAGTTTGTGGTGGTTGCTGTAGAAGGCTTGCTGTCTGAAGGTTATCACCCGTTCGATGAAACGCTCTCAACGACACTGAAACAGGAATTGATTACGCAGAAAAAAGGTGAATTAATTATCAAAGAACTGGAAGAGAAAGGATTGAAGACGCTTGCAGAGTATGCGAAAGTGATGAATTACGGGCGAATTGATTCGGCAAAGTTTGTCGGATTTAATACATCACGCATAGTGGGCATTGGTGTTGTTCCGAAGTTAAATGCCTATATTTCTCTGGCTGAGGAAGGACAGGTGAGTGTCCCCGTGGCAGGTAATGATGGGGTACATGTCTTTGAGGTGATACGGAAGAACGTACAGCCACGTGACGGAGATCATGACGACATCCGGCAGGCGGAAATTATGACGGCCTCCAACGGATATCGTTATCAGTACCAACTTGTGCCGTCGCTTCTTGACAAAGCGAAAGTGGATGACCTGCGTATCCGTTTTTATTAATAGTCACCTACCCACGACTGTTTTGTGGACAGGCAACAACTTTTCGATCAAATACGTGCCAAGCGTTCGTTCCTCTGTGTGGGGTTAGATACCGACATTAAAAAAATCCCTGCCGGTCTTTTCAAAGGTAAAGATTCTCCCGTTTTTACTTTTAACAAGGCTATCATAGACGCTACAGCCGATCTCTGTGTGGCTTATAAGCCTAACATGGCATTTTATGAAAGTAGGGGAAAAGAAGGTATTGCAGATTTCGAACGGACGGTTGCTTATATCCGTACCCATTATCCGGAACAGTTTATCATTGCGGATGCCAAGCGGGGGGATATTGGGAATACGTCGGCGATGTATGCGGAGTATTTCTTTGGAAGCGTCAAAGTAGACGCTGTGACGGTGGCGCCTTATATGGGTGAAGATAGTGTAGCACCTTTTTTAGGTTATCCGGAGAGATGGGCGATTGTTCTTGCATTAACCTCTAATAAAGGGGCAGAGGATTTCCAGTTGACAACAGATGCTGAAGGGGAACGGTTATTTGAAAAAGTGTTGCGCCGTTCGCAACGATGGGCAACGGCTGATGAGATGATGTATGTTGTGGGTGCTACCCAAGGCCGTTTGCTGGCTGATGTTCGTCGATTGGCGCCGGATCATTTTATCCTCGTCCCCGGTATTGGTGTACAGGGCGGTAGCTTGGAAGAAGTAACCCACTACGGTATGAATAAGTGGTGCGGTCTACTCGTCAACTCTTCCCGTGCTATCCTCTACGCCGATAATACGGTAAGTTTCTCTGCGGTCGCCCGGCAAGCTGCTTCCAAGGTACAGCAAGAAATGACTGCTTGCCTCGTAGCCAAAGATTTACTCTAACTCTTGACCCTGATGGTATATCCGTAAAAGGTTTACCTTTGGGGACGTTTCTAAAAATGCAAACTGATTAAATTCAATAGAAAAATGATGGCAAAAAGTGCATTGCAGATTGCAAGGGAAGCTTACAACCCCAAAGTGCCGACGGCGCTGAAAGGGGCGGTAAAAGCTGTGGACGGTGCGGTTACTCACTCAGTAGCGGACAGGGAGGATATTAAGAAATTGTTTCCGAATACGTACGGGATGCCGGTAGTTACCTTTGAAGCGGCCAACAAACCCCTGACAGACGCAGCTATTAAGGTAGGAGTTATCCTTTCGGGTGGACAGGCGCCGGGAGGACATAATGTGATTGCGGGTCTTTTTGATGGAATCAAAACTATCCATGCCGATTCAAAACTGTACGGTTTCCTGATGGGTCCAGGCGGTTTGGTAGATCACAAGTACAAAGAGTTGACGGTAGATATTATTGACGAATACCGTAATACGGGTGGATTCGATATGATCGGGTCAGGCCGTACGAAGCTGGAGCAAAAAGAACAGTTTGACAAAGGACTTGAGATTATCAAGAAATTGGGTATCCAGGCCTTAGTGATTGTCGGTGGTGACGATTCGAATACAAATGCCTGCGTCTTGGCAGAGTACTATAAAGCATCGGGTACAGGAGTTCAAGTGATCGGTTGCCCGAAGACGATAGATGGTGACTTGAAAAACGAGCAGATCGAAACGTCCTTTGGCTTCGATACAGCTTGCAAGGTATATGCCGAAATGATTGGTAACATTGAACGGGATTGTAACTCGGCGCGTAAGTATTGGCACTTCATTAAGTTGATGGGGCGTTCGGCCTCCCATATTGCTTTGGAGTGTGCCTTGCAGACGCATCCCAATATCTGTATCATCTCCGAAGAGGTAGAAGCAAAAAACCTGACGCTTGATGCTATTGTGACGAATATCGCTGAAATTGTCGCTAAGCGTGCCGAGGCAGGTAATAACTTCGGTACGGTACTTATTCCCGAAGGACTGATCGAATTTGTTCCGGCTTTCAAACACCTCATCGCCGAGTTAAACGACTATCTTGCTCACCATGACGCCGAGTTCAAAACTATTGCCCGCGATGCACAGCGTGGCTATATCATCGGCAACCTTTCTGCCGCTAATGCGGAGTTATATACCAGCTTGCCGGAAGGAGTTGCTCGCCAATTGACGCTGGATCGTGACCCTCACGGTAATGTACAGGTATCGCTTATCGAAACGGAGAAGTTACTCTCTGAAATGGTTGCTCGCAAGTTAGAGGTATGGAAGAAAGAAGGAAAGTATAAGGGGAAGTTCGCCCCGCAGCATCACTTCTTCGGATATGAAGGACGTTGTGCAGCGCCATCTAACTACGATGCCGATTATTGTTATTCTTTAGGTTACACAGCTTCATGCCTTATTGCTGCCGGTAAGACGGGTTATATGTCGTCGGTACGCAACACGACTGCTCCGGCAGCACAGTGGGTAGCGGGCGGTATTCCCGTCACGATGATGATGAATATGGAACGTCGTCATGGAGAAATGAAACCTGTTATCCGTAAGGCGCTTGTCGAATTGAACGGTAAGCCGTTCAAGACTTTCTCCATTCAACGTGACTCATGGGCGTTGACGACGGATTATGTATACCCAGGTCCCATCCAATATTTTGGACCCACAGAGGTCTGTGACCAGTCAACGCAAACACTCAAACTGGAAAAAGAATAAATACTTTCTCTATTGCGACGAGATTTCCCCTTTGTCGCAATTGAATTTCCCTCCTAAATATAAACTCATTAGCAACTCTTTTAGGGTTGCTTTTTTTTTAAGTCAAAGAAAAGAAAGAACCGTCTTTTGCAAGACGATTCTCTCTTTTGGAGCGGAAGACGGGACTCAAACCCGCGACCCTCAGCTTGGAAGGCTAATGCTCTATCAACTGAGCTACTTCCGCATAGCGAAGAGGTCGGAAGCGAGAACAGAAGCGGAAAGTTCCACACCCTCTATACGCCCCTTTCCAACTTCTTTGAGTGCTCTCAACTTCCAACCAAGGTGGGCAGTGATGGATTCGAACCACCGAAGGCTACGCCAGCTGAGTTACAGTCAGCCCCATTTGGCCACTCTGGTAACTGCCCTGAAATGCGGGGACAAATGTATATTTTTTTTCCATACGGCAAATCTTTTTCGGCCTTTCTTTTTGTTTCTTTCAAGTATACTTAGTACTACTCCCTTTGTTCGAGAGATATAGAATCTACAATGGTGAAAGTCAAATAATGAGTAGAACTGAATTTATAAACCGGCGTTAAGGAAAGCGTCTATCATTCTTTTGGCGGCTACAAAAGAACTGATCTCGTTATTCAATACCTGCCTTTCCATGGCGGCTAGACTGGAAACAACAGTCGGATTGTGATAGAATGCCTCGCGCAGGCTTTCGTGAATACTTTCATACATCCAATATTTAGCCTGTTCATTGCGCTTGTGAGAGAAGAATCCGTTTTTTTTCGTAAAGCAGGTATAAGCATCCACCATATTCCAGATCTCTTGGATACCCAGTTTGTAGTGAGCGGAATAGGTAAGTACTTGCGGTGCCCAACCCGATTCGGCAGGAGGGAAAAGGTGGAGCGCGTTGCGAAAATGTGAGGCGGCAATGCGCGCCTTTTCGATGTTATCACCGTCAGCTTTGTTAATGATAATACCATCGGCCATCTCCATAATGCCCCGCTTGATACCTTGTAGCTCGTCACCTGTACCGGCAAGCTGAATGAGGAGAAAAAAATCTACCATAGAATGTACGGCAGTTTCACTTTGTCCCACACCTACGGTCTCTATGAATACGGTGTCAAAACCGGCAGCTTCGCAAAGGACGATAGTTTCCCTTGTCTTACGTGCCACGCCTCCTAATGACCCTGCTGAAGGGGAAGGGCGTATAAACACTGCGCGTTGCCGCGACAATTCCTCCATACGGGTTTTATCCCCCAAAATACTACCTTTTGTCCGTTCACTACTGGGATCTATTGCCAGCACGGCTAACTTACGCCCCTGTTCCAAGAGGTACATACCGAAAACATCAATTGAGGTACTTTTCCCTGCTCCGGGTACACCTGTGATACCAATCCTTACCGACTTCCCTGTGTGGGGTAGACATTTTTCAATAATTTCCTGTGCAAGGATGTGATGCTCGTGTAAGGCACTTTCCACTAAGGTAACAGCCTGACTGAGTATAGTAATATTTCCTTTCAATATTCCTTCTACGAACTCTGCCGGTGTATAATTACGCCGCCGTACACGCTCCCTGATATAGGGGTTGATTTCCGGAGCGCCACTTACTCCTGCACTCACTTTCAACCCCTTATATGCCTCTTCGTTTTCTATGTGTTCCATCTCAACCTCGCTCTTAACTCTTTGCCGCAAACGTACAGACAATTTTACGTCTACATGTTCGCAAAAGTCATCAAACAAGTTGTTCTATTCAAATTATATTCTTTCCTTTGTAGCCGCAGGGTTGAAGGGTTCCTTGGCCGAGTGGTTAGGTGCCGGTCTGCAAAACCGTTAACGGCGGTTCGATTCCGCCAGGAACCTCACTCCTGAGTTTTACGTAAGGTTTATCGTGTGATTTTTGAAATAGGAGGGCATTAGTTTCGTTTACCATTTCCTTTTAGTCTGCTCACTTCTAAGCACATTTCCTCGGCATGTGTTTCAAGACTGAGGAGGAATTTGAATTGTGCACGTGTACGGACGAGGTTGTGTTCCGGGTATTGAATTTTGTAGTAGGTATCTCCGTTAATATAGTCGGTCAGAAAGCGTACTGCCTGCATGTAAGTCAACAAACGGGCGCCGTAAGGTAAGAGGTTTATTTCCGTAGGAGTGAGGAAAGAGGCTGTTTCGAGATATCCACGCGTATAAGCCCGGAAAATTTCCATATTGACACCGATTCGGTCGAGGTCAGGATCATCTTCGGCTCCAGTATTGGCTCCGGTACGGATAAAGTCACCGTAATCGGAAAGGACAAAGCCGGGCATCACTGTGTCAAGATCTATTACACAAAGTAGTGAGCCGTCTTTTTCATCGAAGAGGATGTTATTGACCTTCGTGTCGCAATGATTTACCCGCTTTATCAATTTGCCTTCACGGTAAAGTTTCTCCTGTATACACATTGACTCGGCACGTTTCTCTATGGCGGCGATTAACTCTTGCACCTTCTTAGTCCGGCATATCATATCGGCGGATACTGCTTCGCGGAATTGCGTCAACCGGAACTCCATGTTGTGAAAATTAGGAATAGTCTCTCCCAAGGATTCTTCGGATAAGTCAGCCAGCATGGTTTGAAAATGGCCGAAGGCTTGCCCTGCCTCGAAAGCTTTCTCTGTATTTATTTCTTCGTAGCTTTTACTGTGGGGGATGAAAAGGCAGACACGCCAATAATTGTTACCGTCAAAATGATAATACTTGCCGTTTTCTGCAGGTAAAAAAGTCAATACTTTGCGATCAATATCCATCTCGCCTGTTTCTTCCAATCTACGGCGAATGTGTGAAGTGACGGTATGGATATTCTGCTGAAGCTTGTCGACGTCTTTAAAGATAGCATGGTTTATTCGTTGCAGGACGTATTTTTCCTCTCCACCGTCTACTGTCACTTTCAGCGTATCATTAATATGACCGTTGCCAAACGGTTCTACGGACGAAACTTTGCCTTCCAAAGAAAATCGGCTGAGGATTTGCAAAAATTGTTTTTGTGTCTTTTCCATCGTAGCACTTTTATGAAAGGTATAGATACCTAACTAAAAACAGGATGAGGCCTAATTCAAGGCTTCATCCTGTTGGAGAGAAAAAGGGGTTAAAGGCGGCTACCTACTCTTCCACTGTGAAGCAGTACCATCGGCGTTA
>JAITRW010000024.1 GCA_031288175.1 Tannerellaceae bacterium | reverse complement strand
AAAAATCCACCAACTCACCGGCCTCATCCGTTGAAATATGACCCGCCGAGTGATTTTTGATACGTCCTTCCTCCACACAGATCAGGTTACAACGCATCGCCAGCTCACCCGGAGCCAGTCCCACACCCATCGCCGCCGCTTCCAGCACGCCACGACCCTCGAACACCTCCGGCAGATTATACCCCAGCACAGACAGATTGGCCACCTCGCTCCCCGGATGAAACCCTGTCGGCACCGTCCTCAGACGTCCCGTCGCACCCTCCTTCGCCAATCTGTCCATCCACGGCGTCTTCGCATATTGAAGCGGAGTACGTCCTCCCAGTGATTCAATCGGTTCATCCGCCATCCCGTCCCCCAGTATAATTATCGTCTTCATCGCCCTTTTTGTTTGCCGCAAAAGTAAGGTATAAACACAAGTAAGGGCGGACATTGTGTGTCCACCCTTACATCTTTTTGCGCACAGCGCAGTTCCAATCCTGATTTTACTTTGCCCAGAAGATTTTGCCGTAGTAGGAATCTTCGGCCTGATAGGCAGCGTACTTGTCGGAATTGTTATTACGTTCGTCAGTAGGATATCGGAGGCGCTGGAAGACATGGGGGTATTCGATTGATTCCATGTCTTCGGTGAAGGTAAGTTCGGGGATGCCCGTGCGGCGGATATGATTCCACGCTTCTATCATGTCGAGGAGGCTGAAATGGAGCCATTTCTGAACCCTGACAGCTTCTTCTTTGCTTTCATAGGCCTCCCATTTTTGGGTGACGAAGGCGGCTATATCGTTGCCGGTAGGTTTGGGAGTGGGTTGCCGGTAGGTAGCGGTGGCATTGATGCGGAAGTAGAGGTCAATGGACTGAGTGACGGCAGTTTCGAAAGCCTCCTGTGCATTGCCGGTGGCATAGCCTTTGAGGAAAGCTTCGGCTTTGATGAAGGAAACTTCTGCGGCGGTGATAAGTAGGCCGGGGAATTCGGCATTGCGGCTAAAGGTAGCGGTATCAATGGCGGAGTAATAGATACCACCTTCGGAAGTGGGGCGTTCCATGAGATGATTCTGCTCTGTTTCGGAACCTTGTGAATCAATACCGACATATTCTCCATCCGAATTCGGATCGTAAAGAATCTCCAATCGAGGGTCGCCTTGGAGTGCGGAAATCATCGTTTTAGAGGCACGATTAAGAGACCCAGCCCAGGATTCGATACTCTGAATACCGGTATTACTGTCTTTGGTGACTATAAATTTGTCTTTATCGGCGGCGATTAGCGAGTTCTCGTCATTATTATCCACCAGCGGATACTTGTCGGTGGCGGCAAGCATTTCGGCAAGGATTGCCCGACCTTTAGCCGTCAGCGAGCCGTTATCGGCTATGCGCATCGCCATGCGAAGGCGGAGGGAGTTGGCAAACTTACGCCATTTGACAAGGTCGCCTTTGTTGATATAGTCTTGCACGGGGAGATAGATACCAGCTAAGGGGGAGGGTTCAAAACCGGCCAGCTTATCGTTGATGACGGCCAGGTCATCAAGCATCATCTCGTAGAGGTCTTCGGCTTTTTCGTAGAAAGGATAAGCGGTTTTGACGTCTCCCGTGAGGGCGAGGTATCCGGCTTCATGGAAGGGCACATCTCCAAAGAGGTCAATGATTTCCTGCAATTGCTCGTAGAGGAAGATTTGCGAAAGGATGACAAAGATTTCGTAGTTGTCCTTTTTTTCTTCGGGGAGGTTGTTGAAGGTGTGCTCAAGGAGCCGGTATTGCGCAAGAGTATTATAGAAATGCGTCCACCTGTCGTTAAAGTAGGTTTCACCGCCCCCTGCATAACGTCCCTTTTCGTTGATAAAACCGACTGTTTGTGCGCAACGTCCCAGGAATTGGAAGTCGAAGGTAAAGATTCGCCAATATTCGGGGGTAGTAAAGGTTTTTCCGGCATAGAAGACGCCGGTCATGAGTTTTTCGCAAGACACTTCCGAAGTTTTAGAAGGGTCAGCGTACTTATCGGAGAAGTCGGCATCGCTACAGTTGGTGAACAAGCAGAGGGATGCGGAAGCTAAGAAGATTGAAAATAGCTGTTTCATTTTCTTAATTGTTTAATGGTTTAGAAGCTGGCACGCAGTGAGAATCCGAAGGAGCGTGTCGTAGCAGTAGACCCTCCTATCACTGTCTGGGAGACCCAGGAGGTACCATCTGTGGCCTCGGCATCGAAGGCAGGCAAGTTTTTGTAGAGGAAGCAGAGATTTCTACCGTAGAGGGATAAGGAGAGATTTTTGCAGGCGAACTTTTGGGCGACTTTGACAGGCAGTCGATAGCCTATAGAAAGCTCGCGGAACTTGAGGTAAGAATTGTCGAAGATCGAATGAGCGTACTCCGTAGCGCCACCGGTACCCCAGTTGTAGGAGTTGATATAGTACCAGTCGGAGGGGACGACGATGTCGTTAGGCGTACCGTCTTCTTTCACACCCGGAAGTATCATCCCATTGTCATAGAGGCGTTCGCCATTGGGTCCGACGGAGAGGCCGGTGGCAAGGACGGGTTTGGCAGAGAAGTCGTCTCCTTCAAAGTAGTACGTCAGACCTCCATGTGCGGCATCACGATAAGGCAGGGATTCTATAATATTACCCCGACCCATCATATACTGGTAAGGGATGTGAATGATATCCCCGCCTATGCGGAAGTCGAACATCGCATCTACGAACCAGTTCTTATAATTGAGAGAGGTACCAAAGCCACCGGTAGCATCCGGCATAGCATTACCGACTTTGACCTTTTCAGAGAAGTCTACGAGGTAGAGGCCATCTTCACCAACGATCTTATTCCCGTTCTCATCCGTGATAGGGGCGTAGGCGAAGATATCACCCATTGGTTGCCCGACGAGGGATTTGATTTCTACTGCGCCGTCAATAGTGGAGTGGCTGATTTCATTGACGCCGTCCATGAGTTTGACGACCTTGTTTTTGTTGAAGCCCACATTGGCACGAACTTCCCAGGTGAAGTCTTTGGTTTCTATGGGCGTGCCGTAGAGGGAAATTTCAAAGCCCTGATTTTCCAGCTCGCCGATATTGAGGAGGATGGAGATAGCGCCGGAGGACTGGGGCATAGTGGTTTGAAGGATCTGGTCTTTGACGGTATTGGTATAATACGAAGCCTCAAAGCCCAAGCGGTTGTGAAGGAATTTACCTTCGATACCGAACTCCCATTCAAACTTCTTTTCCGGACGGATGAAGTCGTTGCCGAGAGTTTTATCCACCTGGTTGATGAGCCATCCGGAGACGCTTTCTTGCTTGAAAGCAAGGTTGGCGCGATAGACTTCCGGGGCATTACCTACAATACCGTAGGAAGCGCGCACTTTACCGTAATCGAACCAGTTAGGTCGGCTATCCTTGAGGGATTCGGAGAGAATGTAGCTGGCATTGACGGAAGGATAGAAGAAGGTATTGTTCCCTGGGGCGAGGGTAGAGGTTTGTTCCTGACGAACAGTACCTTCGATGTAGGCGAAGCGGTCATAAGACAGCGACAGCGTACCGAAATAAGCCGTTTTCAGGAACTCAATTTTGTCCATGGAGGAGTTAGCCTTGTTACGAGAAGCGTTGAGATGGAACCAGTTTTCTATGGAGAGGCCTCCTTCGGTGGAGACGGAGTTGTTGAAGACCTTCTCCATGCGCCCCTGGTAACCGATATTGGCTGTCAAGGCAAGGGTTTCGGTGAGATTGTTATCATACATCAGCATGATGTCGCCGTAGTAGATCTCATAGCGTTCGTTGGCCAGCATGTAGCTACCTGTTGATTCTCCAAAGACGAGAGGTTTTTCAGTGGCTTCCATACGTTCGATTTTTTCGGCGGTGAGGTCGGTAGAGATACGCCCACGGAGAGTGAGTCCGGGGATGATGTTTTTCCAGGTGGGGGTAACGGAGGCGATGAGGCGATTGTTATCTTCGTGTTGTTCTTTACCGAGGATATTCCAGTAGTATTCTTCCAGCAGACCACCGAAGGAGGCGGGTGCAAAGAGGAAGGATTCGTCGGGTGTGAGCGTTTGGGTGGAACCGGCGACATTTCTATAGCCGAGGGAGGTGCGGGTCATTTGCTTCATGAGGGCGACATCTTCGAAGGAACCGAACATACCGCTGAAGTTGTTGGTCAATCGGCTGATACGGTACGGGCGGTTTTTGATAGCCTGACGCATGTAGTTAGCCGTATAGTCAAGCTGGAGGTGGTCGTTAAGATTCATGCTCCCCGTCAGGTTGAAGTTGTGTTTGGCGTAGGTACTGTTGTACTGCGTGGGGAGATTGTCGGTAAAGGTGTAGGAGAAGCGGGAGTTAGACTTTTCAGTACCTTGGGTAATACCTATATTATATGTTTGATTGAAGCCCGTACGGAAAATATTATTCCAGGGATTGGAGGAGATAGCGGAGTAAGGGCGGGTTTTACCGTCCCAGTAGAGTACCTCGCTACCATCGTATTTAGGGCCAAACTGTGTGGTGGAGTTTCTGATACTCTTGTATTTCACTCCATTCAATTCCCGTTCATAGAAGCCGCCTGTTTCCTTTTGATAGTCATCGCTACGGCCTGTGACATAAGAGCCTGGCCCGAAGATGGTTTGCATTTCGGGCATATAGGCGATATAGTCTTGGGAGAGGGAGACGTTGAGGTCAACGCCGAGGCCTTGGTTGCGGGAGCCGGATTTGGAAGTGATCATGATCACGCCGTTAGCCGCTTCCGAGCCGTATAGCGCTGACGCCGATGCTCCTTTCAAGATTGACAGTGAAGCGATATCTTCCGGGTTGATGTCGACGAGTCCGTTGGCATTAATACGCTGGTCATCCCAGTAACCCTTTTCGTTGGCATTACCATTCCTGACCGGCACGCCGTCAATAATCACCAGCGGCTGGTTGTTCCCCGTGATTGAACTCAGCCCGCGCACGTTGATGGACACTGCCGAAGTACTTCCCCCAGGGGCGGACTGAATACGTACGCCGGAGGCCTTCCCGTATAAGGAAGTAGCGAAGTTAGGCGTACCTGTTTTGGTCAGTGAAGAGGCGTCTATCATCGCCACGGAATAACCGAGTGCTTTAGATTCTTTTTTTATTCCCAGTGCCGTCACCACCACTTCGTCCAGTTTCTGGGTATCTTCGGAGAGCAGCACGGCCAGCGAGGACTGTCCCTCATAGATTATCTCCTTCGTTACATATCCGATGAAAGAGATCTGCACTACTTTACCTTTTTCAATGCGATCAAGGGTAAAGTTGCCGTCGATATCGGTAATTGTCCCATTGGTCGTACCTTTGACCACCACCGAGGCGCCGACTACCGGCCCCCATTCGTCCTTCACCGTCCCGGACAACTTGCCTTCCTGTCCCTGCACTTGCATACACAGCAACAGAGACAACATGAGAAATAACCCATTTGTTCGTCTACACATAAATTGTTGATTTTGAGTAAATGACTAAAACCTCCATAGTTCTTGAGGAACTACGGTGACGAACAAGAAGAGAAAAGCCCTGAACGGCTGTGGGATATGAATAAGAAAGCAATAAGCGCAACAAGTAAATACAGAGGATCTGCCGATGATACCTGCCTGTGTACTTGTTTCTTAGGAAAAAAGAAAAACCGTAGTTCCTCAAGAACTACGGTAGTCTTCAAATGATGAGCCCGAATTGTAACCGCAAAAGTAACATTTTCGGATCAACAAATGTTACTCCATGTTATAAAATATCATTCACATCGTCTTATAATTTAAAAATAGATGGCAAATTTTTCACCTCTACATTATTCACTACCTTTCAAGTCATGATGGGAACGTATGATCTGGTACTGCACGTGTGTTGCGCTCCGTGTTCGGCGGCGATCCTGGAAAAACTGCTCCACGAAGGGGTTCGTCCTTTGGTCTATTTTTTCAATCCGAATATTCATCCGGAAAAGGAATATGAACGACGGCTTGAAGAGGTACGCCGGTATGTGAAAAGTTTGCAGCTTGAAATGCAGGAGGGCGTTTATGATTACAAGGGTTGGTTCCAGTCTATGCAAGGCCTCGAAAATGAACCGGAACGGGGAGAGCGATGCCGCCGTTGTATTGTTTTGAGGCTGGAGCAGACGGCTCGCCTGGCGGCGGAGGCAGGCTGTCTAACTTTTGCTACCAGCCTTGCTTCTTCTCGCTGGAAAAGTCTCGAACAGATTACCTATGCAGGACAAGAGGCGGAAAAAAAGTACCCCGGCACCCTTTTCCTGAATCGGAATTGGCGTCGGGGCGGCTTATCGGAACGCCGCAGGGAGTTGATCACCACCTGGGGTTTTTATAACCAGTCTTTCTGCGGGTGTATTTATTCCCAGTTGCCGACGGCAAGGCGCTTATAGCTCTTGTAACGCCACTGTGCGTTTTCGAGAGCAGCTTTAAAGAGGGTATCCGCTTCTTCCGGATATTGCTTCAAGACGGAGGAGAAGCGCACTTCGCCGCGAAGGAAGTCGTCAAACTTTTCCCATTGCGGTTCTTTGCTATCAAGGGTAAAGGGGTTCTTACCTTCCGCTTCGAGGGTGGGGTTATAGCGCCAGAGGTGCCAGTAACCGCAAACTACGGCTTCGGCTTCTTCCGTCTGGCTATGCATCCCGTTACGTAAACCGTGATTGATACACGGTGCATAAGCAATGATGAGGGAAGGGCCGTCGTAGGCTTCGGCTTCGCGAATTGCTTTAAGGGTTTGGGCTTGATCTGCGCCCATAGCGATTTGCGCTACATAGACGTATCCGTAAGTCGTGGCGATCATGCCGAGGTCTTTCTTGCGGATACGTTTGCCCGCCGCGGCGAACTTGGCGATAGCGCCTACGGGCGTTGCTTTGGAGGATTGTCCGCCGGTGTTCGAGTAGACTTCGGTATCAAGGACGAGGAGATTGACGTTCTTGCCCGAAGCAATCACGTGGTCAAGGCCACCATAGCCAATGTCGTAGGAAGCTCCGTCGCCACCAATGATCCAGGGAGAACGTTTGATGAGGAAATGGCTAAGCTCTTTGATCACCAGAATATGTTCGTTACCGCCTTGGTAAGGGTCAATAACAGCGTGAATCTTTTCGGCAAGTTCCTTCGTTTTGGCAGCGTCTTCGCGATTGGCGATCCATTCGGTGAAAAAGGCTTTGGCTTCAGGAAAGATTCCGTCGTCAATAGTTTTCTGCATGGAAAGGACGAGCCTGTCGCGCATCTTTTCGTTAGCCAGCTGCATACCAAGTCCAAACTCGCAGAAATCTTCAAAGAGGGAGTTTGCCCATGCGGGGCCTTGTCCCTTTTCGTTAGTAGTATAAGGTGTGGAAGGAACGGAGCCGGAGTAGATGGATGAACAGCCAGTGGCATTGGCGATCATCTGTCGGTCACCGAAGAGCTGGGTAAGCAGTTTGACGTAAGGTGTTTCACCGCAACCGGAACATGCACCGGAAAATTCAAAGAGCGGCGTCGCAAACTGCGAGTTCTTCACATTGGTGGTGACGTCGAGAAGGTGTTGCTTACTCTTGACGTGCTTTACACAGTAGTCCCAATGGGCAGCTTCTTGAGTCTGTGTGGCAAACGGTACCATTTGGAGGGCTTTGTTTCCCTTGAAACCTGGGCAGACGTCGGCACAGTTGTCGCAACCCAGACAGTCAAGTACATCTACCTGGATGCGAAACTTCATTCCTTTGAAAGGGGCAGGGGCTTTCATATCAATGGTCGCCAGATTGGGCGCGCCGGTGTGCTCTTCTTCTGTGAGGACGAAGGGACGTATGGCGGCGTGGGGACAGACGTAGGCGCACTGGTTACACTGTATGCAATTGTCTTTGTTCCAGACGGGGACAAAAGCAGCCACACCGCGTTTCTCGAACTGCGAGGTTCCTTGCATCCATGTACCGTCTTCGCGTCCCACAAAGGCGGAGACTTTGAGGAGGTCGCCGTCCTGGGCGTTGATAGGACGCACCACTTCGTTGATGAAAACGGGGTCGGTGTTCGCCGATTGCACCTCATCGGGTAGCTTCACCCATGCGGGGTCTACGGTAAGTTGTTGATATTCACCGCCGCGGTCTACAGCTGCATAGTTTTTGTTGACGATGCTTTCCCCTTTCTTTCCGTAGGATTTGTAGATAAATTTCTTCATCTGCTCTACCGCCAGCTCCACAGGTATCACCTTGGTGATGCGGAAAAAGGCGGATTGCAGTATCGTATTGGTACGGTTACCCAATCCTATTTCAAGGGCGATGCGCGTGGCGTCTATATAATATAGAGAGATATGCTTCTGAGCAAAATAGCGTTTCACCTTATTAGGCAGGTTCTTTGCCAACTCTTCGCCCGACCAGACGGTATTGAGCAGGAATGTCCCGTTTTCTCTCAGACCTTTCGTCACGTCATACATCCGCAGATAGGCCTGTACGTGGCAGGCTACGAAATTCGGCGTATTGACCAGGTACGTGGAACGAATCGGCGTATCGCCAAAACGCAGGTGAGAGGAGGTGAATCCTCCTGATTTTTTTGAATCGTAGGCGAAATATGCCTGACAATACTTCGGGGTATTGTCACCGATAATCTTGATCGAATTTTTATTTGCTCCGACCGTGCCATCTGCGCCCAGTCCGTAGAATTTAGCCTCAAACAACTCATCGCCGCCCATGGCGATCTCTTCTTTGAGGGGAAGGGATGTGAAGTTGACGTCATCCACGATGCCGAGCGTAAAATGATTTTTGGGAGTAGGGAGGGCGAGGTTTTCGTAGACGGAGAAGATATGGGAGGGCGTCGTATCTTTGGAAGAAAGGCCGTAGCGACCTCCCACGATGACAGGAGCGGCGGCTTTGCCAAAGAAACAGTCGCGCACATCCAGGTAAAGAGGTTCGCCGGTTGCTCCGGGTTCTTTTGTACGGTCCAGGACAGCGATACGTTTCACCGTCGAAGGTATGGCGGCAAGGAAATGCTTGGCGGAGAAAGGCCGATAGAGGTGTACGGCCACGAGGCCTACTTTTTCTCCTTTTGCTGTCAGGTAGTCAATAGCTTCACGGATAGCTTCGGTGACACTACCGATAGCGATGAGGACACGGTCGGCATCTTTGGCACCGTAGTAATCGAAAAGTCCGTATTTTCTTCCCGTTAAGGCAGAAACTTGCTGCATGTATTTTTCTACGATATCGGGCACAGCATCGTAGAATTTATTGGAGACTTCGCGATGTTGGAAGAAATGGTCAGGGTTTTCGGCCATTCCGCGCGCCACGGGATGTTCGGGAGAGAGGGCACGGGCGCGGAAAGCGGCGAGGGCCTCCTTGTCAATAAGGGGCGCAAGCTCTTCAGCTTCGAGCGTTTCTATCTTCTGTATCTCGTGCGAGGTACGGAATCCGTCGAAAAAGTTTAGGAAGGGGACGCGGGACTTAATCGTTGCCAGATGGGCAACGGCTGCCAGATCCATCACTTCCTGCACCGACCCTTCAGCTAACATAGCGAAGCCCGTTTGTCGACAGGACATCACATCCTGATGGTCCCCAAAGATAGAAAGGGCGTGAGAAGCGACTGTCCTTGCCGAAACGTGAAAGACACAGGGCAATAACTCGCCTGCGATTTTGTACATATTCGGTATCATCAGGAGCAAGCCCTGTGACGCGGTATAGGTTGTCGTCAACGCTCCTGCCTGTAAAGAGCCGTGTAAGGCGCCAGCGGCTCCTCCTTCGGATTGCATTTCTTGAACAAGGACTGTTTCGCCGAAAATATTTTTCCGGTCGGCCGCCGCCCATTCATCTACATATTCCGCCATCGTAGAGGAGGGCGTGATGGGGTAAATGGCCGCCACCTCGCTGAACATATATGAGATATGTGCGGCGGCCTGATTTCCGTCGCAGGTTAGGATTTTCTTTTCTTTCACCTTGTCCATCATAAAATCATTTTTTGACACTTTCTTACCTTTCAGACAGCGCAAAGGTAATTTTTTTTGCGAAGTACAAAGTCTTTGCCGAGATATTTTTCCCTGACTATTTCATTATCGGCAAGTTCTTCGGCCGTTCCCTGGAAAAGGACCTTGCCCTCAAAAAGCAGATAGGCGCGATCGCATATACTGAGGGTTTCGTAGACATTATGGTCGGTAATGAGGATACCTATATTTTTATGGCGTAGTTTCGTGACGATGGATTGGATATCCTGTACGGCGATAGGGTCGACGCCGGCGAAAGGTTCGTCGAGCATAATGAACTTCGGGTCAATGGCCAGGCAGCGTGCGATCTCCGCCCGCCGCCGCTCGCCGCCGGAGAGGCGGTCGCCGAGGTTTTTCCGTACTTTGAGGAGGCCAAATTCGTTAAGCAGGCTTTCTATCTTTTCACGGCGGTAAAGAGAGTCATGTCCGGTCATTTCGAGGACGGTACGCAGGTTGTCTTCGACGGTCATTTTGCGGAAAATGGAGGCTTCCTGTGCGAGGTATCCTACGCCGCAACGGGCGCGTCGGTATACGGGATAGTCCGTAATCTCCTGGTCGTCAAGAAAAATCCGTCCTTTGTTAGGGGTGACCAGTCCGACGGTCATGTAGAATGTCGTAGTTTTGCCTGCACCGTTAGGGCCGAGTAGTCCGACGATTTCGCCCTGGTCGACACGGATGGATACGTGGTTGACGACCGTTCTCGCCCGATATTTTTTGACTAGGTCTTCTGTACGGAGAATCATCGGCTGCTTTAACTGTTCAGGGAAAGGAATATCCGGAATACGTCCAGCGCCTTACCGCTTAAAATAGAGGTGCGTGCTTCCTCCATACACTGCGCGATGGTCTTTTGGGGACATATCACCTGAATGGCGAAAGCGGCATTGACGATTACGCAGTCACGCTGTGCGGACGTCGCGGTATTATCCAGGACACTGTCAAAGATATGGGCAGCCTTTTCGGGGGTATCGCCGCCAAAAAGGTCGTCCTCCGTACAACGAGTAAAGCCGAGCGCTTCGGGAGTGTATAACTTTTCCTTTTCCGGCATGGCGACTTTAAATTCCGAAGTAAGAGAAATTTCGTCGTATCCGTCAAGGCTGTGCACCACGGCGAAGCGTGTCCCGCTTTCCTGATAAGTGTAGCTGTAAAGGCGGAGCAAAGGGAGGTTGTAAACGCCCAGTAATTGGTAAGTAGGGATGGCGGGATTGACGAGGGGTCCGAGCATATTGAAAAAGCTCCGCACGGCAAGATTTTTACGAACGTGCGCCACCGCTTTTAAGGCAGGATTGAAAAGAGGGGCATGGAGGTAAGCGATACGGCACTTTTCAAGGGAACGCTTCAAAAGGGAGACATCGGCAGTGAACTTTATGCCATGCTGCTCCATGACGTTGCTGGCGCCGCTGACCGATGTAGCTCCATAGTTTCCGTGTTTGACGACGTGGTAACCGGCGCCGGCAACTGTAAAACAGGCTGCCGTACTGATATTGAAAGTATTTTTACCGTCTCCACCCGTCCCTACAATATCTATGGGGCGGAAATCGGAGAGGTTCACGGGGATACGCATTTCAAGGAGGGCTTCCCGAAAACCGGACAGCTCTTCCACCGAAATGCTACGCATGAGGAAGACGGTGATGAGACTGGCGATTTGAGCGTCGGAATACTGCCCTTGTGCTATATTTTGGAGGATTTTCCGTGCTTCTTCCCGTCCAAGGTATTGATGGTCGAAAAGCCTGTATAATATATCTTTCATCGTCCTGTCCATGCTTATTATTGAGACAAAGGTAAGCTCTTTATCCAAAGATAAAGAATATATTTTCCTGTTCATGAATTCGGGAAATTTTTGGAAAAAGATTATACCTTTGCAAAGGAATCCATGTACAGTGGAGCGGATTTACGAAGAGGAAATAATCAGGATGTCTAAAGTAACGGTAATTGGCGCCGGTAATGTAGGTGCAACGTGTGCGAATGTGCTCGCCTTTAAGGAGGTAGCCGATGAGGTAGTGGTGGTTGATGTGAAGGAGGGTATCTCCGAAGGGAAGGCTACGGATGTGATGCAGACAGCCCAGTTGCTGGGGTTTGATACGCGTCTGTCCGGATGTACGAATGATTATACGCAGACGGCAGGTTCCGATGTAGTGATCATTACGTCGGGTGTTCCCCGTAAGCCGGGAATGACGCGTGAAGAGCTTATTGGAGTCAATGCAGGCATTGTCAAGGCGGTTGTTGGGGAAGTGTTGAAGCATTCACCGGAAGTCATCTTTGTGGTCATCGCTAATCCTATGGATACGATGACTTACCTTACCCTTAAAGCGTTCGGACTGTCTAAGGGGCGTGTAATCGGGATGGGCGGGGCGCTCGACAGTTCCCGTTTCAAGTATTACCTGTCGATGGCTTTAGGGTGTAACGCCAACGATGTGGAAGGGATGGTCATCGGGGGTCACGGCGATACGACGATGATACCCCTTGTGAGCTTAGCTACGTACAAGGGTATCCCTGTCACAAAACTTCTCAGCAAAGAGAAATTGGACGAAGTGGTTCAAGCTACGATGGTGGGCGGGGCAACGTTGACCAAGATGCTGGGAACGTCGGCATGGTACGCGCCGGGTGCGGCGGGCGCCTTTGTGGCTGAAGCGATTCTTCACGACCAGAAAAAAGTTATTCCCTGTTCCGTCGCCCTTGACGGGGAATACGGGGAATCGGATATTTGTATCGGGGTGCCTGTGGTGCTTGGCCGCAAGGGTATCGAAAAGATCGTTGAGTTGGATTTGAACACGTCCGACAAAGCCCTCTTTGCCAAGAGCGCCGCTTCCGTACGGGCTACCAATGAGGTGCTGAAAGAAATTAACGTCCTGTAGTTCGCTATATCATGAGCGTTCGTTATATGACGGAAGAGGGGTACAACAAGTTGTTGGCCGAGATTCATTACCTTGAAAACGTGAAGCGTCCCGCTATTTCCGCGCAGATTGCGGAGGCGCGAGACAAGGGTGATTTGTCGGAAAATGCCGAGTATGACGCCGCCAAAGAAGCTCAGGGTATCATGGAAGCCAAGTTAGCCTCCCTCAAAGAAGCGCTCCTTGAGGCACGGCTTATTGATGAATCCCGCATAAGCACCGACGAGGTACAGATTCTAAACAAAGTAAAAATACAGAACGTGAAGACGGGCGCTGTGATGTCATACACACTGGTATCTTCGAAGGAAGCCAATGTGAAAGAGGGTAAACTTTCTGTTGACACCCCCATCGCCCAGGGATTGATTGGGAAAAAAGTAGGCGATACCGTGCAGATACAAGTGCCCTCGGGGTTGATGACTTTCAAGATACTTGAAATAGCGATCTGATACAAAATTCATGATAGTAGCTGTTCATAAAATAAAAACAATATGATGGGGCTGAAATCATCCCGCGAAGAGAACGTACAGACCGTTCTCCACAACATTCTCGCCGTTGGCACGTCGGTGAAAGGAGATATCACCACTGAGGTGGACTTTCGCCTCGACGGTAAGATTGAAGGGAATATCTTGTGCAATGGCAAAATAGTGATAGGTCCGAAGGGCTTCATTATCGGGAATATCATGTCTGTAAATGCCGAGATCATGGGGCACGTCGAAGGTTCGTTGAAAATTTCCGGAAAATTGACGTTCAAGTCTACCGCTGTGGTGAAAGGGGATATCCAAACCCAAACTCTAGAAGTTGAGCCGAATGCTATCTTCAACGGTACATGCGTGATGTCCGCCAGCCAGGCGGCGGGACAGGCGCAGCAATCGCAGAACAATCATCCTCAGCAGGGGCGCAAGTAGGTGCAGGTACGCGAAATTATAGCGGCAGCAGGGATCGCAGCGCGGTCGTTGCCCGTTGCTGATGAAATAGTTAGCAGTGTACTGCGGCGGTGCGCAGCGGTTTTGCGGCAGTCTGTCGCTGTTGTATTAGAGGCTAATGCCCAGGACTTGTCACGCATGGACAAGTCCAGTCCGAAATACGATCGCTTGGAGCTTACCCCAGGTCGTCTTGCCGTTATGGCATCGGATATGGAGAGTGTGGCGGCGTTGCCTTCTCCGCTTGGTAAAGTGTTCAGCGAGACGGTACGGCCGAATGGAATGCGCATCCGTAAAGTGTCTGTTCCTTTCGGATTGACGGGCATTATCTATGAAGCGAGGCCAAACGTGACTTTCGATGTGTTTGCCCTCTGCTTCAAAAGCGGGAATGCATGCCTATTGAAAGGAGGCTCGGACGCAACGGCTTCGAATGAGGTGCTGGCCGGTATTATCCGTGATGTCCTCAAAAGGGAAGGCATTGATCCGAACGTCTGTACGTTGCTACCCGCGGGACGAGAAGCAACGGCCGAGTTGTTGAATGCCGTCGGTATAGTAGATCTGGTAATTCCCCGCGGTAGCGCCGCCCTTATCCGTTATGTGCAGGAGCACGCGCGAGTGCCTGTCATTGAGACAGGCGCCGGCATCTGCCACACCTATTTCGATAAGTCCGGCGACCTGACAAAAGGTCAGGCCATCATTACCAATGCCAAGACACGCAGGGTGAGCGTTTGCAATGCCCTCGACTGTCTTATCCTCCATCAGGCACGGCTCGCGGATCTTCCTTTCCTCTGCGAAGGGTTATCCGCCCACAATGTTATTATTTATGCCGATGAGGCAGCCTATGAGGCGTTGCGACGTTACTATCCCCCTACATTGCTTTGTGCCGCTACAGAGGATAGTTTTGGTACGGAATTCCTTGATTATAAAATGAGTATCCGTACCGTACCGTCCCTCAATGCAGCGCTTGCCCACATTGCCCGTTACAGTTCCAAGCATAGTGAAAGTATTATCAGCGAATCTATTGACGCCCTTGAACGTTTCCGCCAGGCTGTTGACGCCGCATGTGTCTATACGAATGTGTCTACGGCCTTCACCGATGGCGGACAATTCGGTTTCGGCGCCGAAATAGGTATAAGTACGCAAAAATTGCATGCCCGCGGCCCTATGGCACTGCCCGAATTGACTACTTACAAATACCTTATTGACGGAGAGGGTCAAACGCGTGAGTGAGGGGGTACAATTTAGAATCTATATACCAATCTAATTGTTTATACTGTTCGTCTAAATAACTGTCGGTATCAAAAGGAATATACACACTGATTCCACAGCTTTTTTCGAGGATTAGTGTTCCTAAAAAATAGGGGGTATGGTCATGATATTTTACTATTCTCGCGATTTGTTGTTTTAATACAGTGATAAGGTTTTGATCTGTTATAGCCTGAGATAAATAATCCTGTAGATCATAAAAGACGATCTGTGGCTGTATGTAATACTTTTGGACGGATTCTTTGTCCGGATAAACTATATCATCTTTCGCTATTTCTTTAAAGATAACGGCTAAATTTTCTAACTGTTTTGTATCCACAATGGTAATGGAGGCAGACTGTAATTCTCCTGCGTTACTTTTGTGATAATTCATATAGCTTTGTGCCAGTTCGGCGTAGCTGGGCAGGGAAGTAAAAAGAAAGGGTAGGATTTTATCATAAGGAAACCCTGCTATCAATGTCTCCGTAGGAGAGGCTACAATAATATTTGTTTTATTCCGCAATTGATAAAACACTTCAATACTGCCCATCAAACAAGCATCAAAGATGATATATTCAAAGTGAATGGGAATAGCGGAAGCTAACTCTATCAGATTCATTTCATTATCTCCATCTTTTCCAAAAGCACGGAGTTGTTTTTGATTTTTAAAATCATCAAACACAGTTTTAGGTAACCAACCTGTACCATGGGACCAAAGGATTAATCCGTAGCTATATGAGGGAAATGTAGTGATTACATCTTTAATCACACTATTCAGTATTGTGCCGGATGCCGAATTTTGCGGTTCATATTGTTTAATAATCGTTTTTTCTCCTCGTTTGATTTCAATCAACTGAGGGTAAGCCTTGTCAATCCATTCAGGGATATCCAAATACACTATCAAATGATTATCTTCCGGGATATCAGCAGTTAATATTTCCTCTATATCCGACCACGCACTTTTATATAAATTATTATCCGCAGCCATGTAAATTAACACCGTTCTCTGGGAGAAGGTAGAACAAGGCACATCATTCTCATCAGTACAAGCAATACCGACAAGTAAGAGAATAAATAGACAACCGACGATCTCTCTTTTCATGAACACCCGCGGAGGTGGATAGGAGGTGCGGAAGTCTCTAACATCCTCCCATCTGTATAAGTCACTTTGATATGGAAGGTATATTCTCCGGTTTCCTCAGGAGCTTCCTCTAAAAATAACACCCACTTGTCATCAATGAACGGCCGTTCCGGAAAATTAGCCTCCGACAGTCTAACCCTGACTATATACGGAGGATAAGACGGATCTCCAAAAGGTTGCTTACCCATAAATGTGAAATATCCTTCCGGATTGGTATATCCGTTCTTCACAACCGAATAGGGGTCTTCAAAAAATACCATAAAGAGATTACTCAAATCACTGCCTGCCTTGTAGTGTTCGCTAAAATCACGATTGGCGGTAACGGTAATGGATTGTAGCGGGGTAATGATGGCACGCGCAGCAGGATAGCCACTATGAAATGATTGATTGAAACAGGTATCGCCTGTCAGAACGCTGTATTTCTCATACTCATCCTTCGTGTCCGGATCGTCAAAACATAACCATACACTCTCACTTTCTTCATCCGAATAACCATGATTATCAATAGCTATACCTATGCCGTCGGTCACAGAAAACGTATCTGCAAAGCTCATCTCGTTAAGCATAGAATAATAATCAGTATTTTCTAAATTTCTTGAGGAAGCATCCGGCCATCTTTGTACCAAATAGGCTCGCATATGATTCTCATTCTTATTGTCTACATATATACCGATGTAACTTTTGTAGAATCTTAGAGGTGGAATTCCTGGTGGCGGCTCCGTTACTATATTTACTCTATTACACGAAGCCAATACAAACACACCCATGCAAATGACTGATACTACACGTTTCATCTCATCTCTCACATTTTATTTGTAGATATTCGGCCAAATGGATATAAGGTACTGAAAATTATAGGCTTCTCCGGATTTTGTATTCGATGCCAGTGGTTGCAGATTTGAGTTAAAGCAACCTTCCGCGTAATAACCATTATCATACCCGTGCCACCCCCAATTGTTATGCAAATAATTTGTGTAGATGTATGTCGTTGAGGTAGAACTTCTCACTACTTCACCCGTCGCTGTATTGACCATTCGGGTGGTAATTGTTATGGGTTGTTGCTGCTCAAGGTAACCATCAATAATCCAGGCATGCCCTCCACTATAACTCGTACTATAGGTATAGTACAATGTAATCCCTAAAAATTTATGCGCATGTTTGTATGTAGTTTTATAAGCATATCCATCTATATATACAGGTCGCTCATTGTTCAAGGATGATTTAACTTTATTATAATCATAATCGGATTTATCCCCTCCCCCGTAATTTATACTTTTCAAATAACTAATTGCATTCTCAGAAAACGCTCCACTTCCATTACATCCGTATTCCATTCCTACCTTGCTCCCTATACTTTCCATCAAATTGGCCGCTTGTGTTTTTATCTCTTCTGGGGCATAATCTATTTCCTGTATCCAATTTTTATATCTATTCGTACGTGTGATTGACGGAAAACTCGTATATTTATTTAATTCTGTCCAGTTAAAGCTTTTCCCATCAATACTTGTCGGATATTTCCAGTAAGACATAATATGGGCCACAGCTACGGCTACACATCCGGCAGGAGATGTACCAGACGTACAATTGTTATACCTGACGTTTCTCCAAAAAGGTTCGTTCCTTGCATCTCCTTGTCCCCATTCTACCCGGGAAAGGGGAGATACATGGTTGACCGTTTCTATCTCTCCTAATATCTTTGTCTCTACGGCCTCCAGCGAATACATAGGATCCTCCCTCTTTGTGTACAGCGGTTTTGTGTCAGTCTCACTTTCCAGCTTAGCAATAATATCATCCATCAAAGAATCTTTCCGCTGTTCGGCCTCCACAATAGAACGTTGTATATAATTTTCTGCTCCCTCCAAGAACAGTCCCAATCCCGGATTATCGGTTTCGACTCCCAATGAACCGCTTCCTGTGTATGCCAATACGGAGGCATCAATCCTGGTATCTGCAGCAACAATGGCATATCCATCTTCTTCCCCGAAATTAAAAATGTATACCACCGTATCCGGATATTCAATATCTGCTTCGCTCATCGAACGGAGGGTTACCGGCTTATTTTCCCACCTGACGGGCACAACCGAACGGATATTCCGGGATCTCCCCGATTTGACGACTGAGGTCCCATCCAAAAAAGTGATCACTTCTCCCGCGAACTTTGTCGCCTCCTCTACGCTTACTTTGTAATCCTCGTTTCGCATTTGGTACAATACCTTCAACTCCGCTTCGGTGAAGAGAGGTTCTTCCAAATTATTAACTTGGCCATTCGACAAATCGCTCTCGCCTGTACACCCAATGACAAAGAGAGCAAACCCTAAGAAAAACAAACTGAAAAACTTTCTCATAGCTGAGGATTCAAAAATTAAACGTTTACTCATGTACAAAGATAGCAAAGTTTTTACACTGTTTTTAGAGATGCTATCCGGAAGCGCTCGGGGTGGGATAGGAAATATTCTTTCATCGCTACATTTTGTGGGCTGAAAGATAAATGTCCAACTACAGTATTTTCGCAAACAATAATCGCACGGGATTGGGTCATTGCCAGCGAACATAACTGTACTTCGTCGTCGCCTATACCGGAACTTCTATCTACGTCAAAATACTCCATCTTTTCCCAGGTTTCCCGTTTAAAGAATATCGCTCCGATAGAGAATCGAATGGGACATGGAGAAAAGGCAAACTCTTGCCCTCCTAACTTTTCGTCTAATACATCAATGTGCGGAATCCCCCCCCCCATATATATTTTGCTGATTCAGAGCTACTTTCAATCATTGTCGTTAATCCGGTGGTATATCTTGGCCTTTCAAACAAAGACGTGTATTCATTCACCAGACCTAAATGCTTGAGGATTCGTAAGTGACCGTAACCATTAAGAGGAATTAGGGGGGCTACAAATGCAGGGAAATAGTCACTGTCCTGCTCGCAACGTTCGTAACATTCACGTAGCTTCGTGAAAAAATTCCGGGTCACAAAAATATCTTCGTCAACCTTATATATATTTTGAACTGCCGGAAAAGCTCGTATAGCTGTATTAAGGGCAAGAGTTACCGAGTTCCGTTTCGTGCAGAGATATGACCAGTGATTCTCTTTGGTTATTTTATAAAGTTTCTCCGAAAATAAACCCGAAGACACAATACACACTTCCACGTTTTCAGGGACAAAATGTTTCAATCGATTAAAAACAATATCCCACAGATACTCTTTATAGCCTGCCAGTACGAAACAACAAGTGTCACGGTTACCGGAACAATTATAGAAAAATGTCGGCTTGGCAAATGAGGCAAAAGGTATCGACTTGGTCCAAATATATCTACTCCTCAGGGTAGGGAACTGTTCTCTAATAAAACGTCTAATTTTCTTGATAAAACGTCTAATATACACCATGGTCGATTTGTATAAATTGTTATCCTTTTATTGCTTTTCAGAGACAGACAAGAGTTCAGATGGGAACGACCAAAGGTATCGGATAAGTTTATACCCTTGCAAAAACAGTCAAGAAAAATTTAAGCGAAATATTACGTGAATGATAGTAATAGCATCGGTGTCGGCCTAAGGAAAAGGGTGAAAGATGTTCCACCCTTTTGCGTACCTTTGTGAAGTGAAAAATAAAGGGATGTATATGAATGAAACGATGAAAATTGCTACGGGCAAATATGTGGAAGTAGCCTACGAGCTTCATGTTGGAGATGAAGAAGAGGGAGAAGAATACGAACTCATGGAAAAGGCAAGCACCGAAAAACCCATGAGGTTCATCTTCGGAGCAGGGTTAATGCTGGCCTCGTTTGAGGCACAGCTCAAAGGGAAGAAGGCAGGTGATACGTTCAAGTTTACCCTCCGTTGCGAGGAAGCTTACGGGGATTATCATGACGATCACGTGACACAAATACCAAAGAGTTCGTTTCATATAAATGGTAAATTCGACGAAGAAATCGTCAAGGTGGACAAGATCATCCCCATGTACGACACAGAGGGTAAGCGTTTGGAAGGGGTAGTGGTAGAGGTAAGGGAGGACATAGTGGTGATGGACTTCAATCACCCCTTGGCAGGAGAAACACTGCATTTTGAAGGCCAAGTCCTTGAAGTGCGCGAACCCACGGTGGAAGAACTTGCCGATCTTTCGCCATCATCTTCCTGCGGTTGCGAAGGCGGTTGTGGAGGTAGCTGCCATTAAAGGTTTCGGAAGCGGAGATGTCAAATAGCTTTGGAGAAATTTTCCGCCTTACCACTTTCGGGGAATCTCATGGAAAAGGGATCGGTGGTGTGATAGACGGTTGTCCGCCGCGTGTGCTTGTTGATGTGAAAAGTATCGGGAATGAATTGGCACGTCGTCGCCCCGGCCAATCCGGTATTACCACTTCCCGGCGGGAGAGTGACGAAGTGGAGTTCCTCTCCGGTCTCTATGAAGGAAAAACTACCGGTACCCCCATCGCTTTTATTGTGCGCAACGAGGATTCACATTCATCCGATTACGCCGAGATAAGTCAAAAGTTCCGTCCCTCTCATGCCGATTACACGTATCAAGTGAAATATGGCCTCCGCGATCCTCGTGGAGGCGGCCGTTCTTCGGCCCGTGAGACGGTAGCCCGTTGTGTGGCGGGAGCGGTGGCCAAGCAGATTCTTCGTTCACAAGGCATAGAGATACGGGGTTATACTTCGCAAGTGGGGAAGGTCCGTTTGGAAGGAACTTACGAAGCGTATGACCTGTCGGTAACCGAAACAAACGCCGTGCGTTGTCCCGATGTGGTAAAAGCATTGGAGATGGAATCCTTGATCAAGGAGGTACAGGCCGACGGCGATACGGTAGGTGGGATAGTGACATGTGTAATAATGGGTGTTCCGGCGGGTGTGGGCGAACCTGTGTTCGACAAACTTCAGGCCACCCTTGCACGGGCGATGTTGAGCATCAATGCTGCCAAAGGATTTGATTACGGCGATGGTTTCGATGCGCCCCTATATTCCGGTTCCCAACACAATGACGTCTTCTTGAATGATCAAGGAACGATTCGAACAAAAACTAACTACTCCGGAGGTATACAGGGCGGTATATCCAACGGGGAAACTATTTATTTCCGCGTAGCCTTCAAAGCCGTCGCCACAGTGTTGAAAGAGCAGGAGACGGTGACCCTTACGGGAACGCCCACGACGCTCAAGGTAAAGGGGCGTCATGATCCTTGTGTCCTCCCTCGTGCGGTACCGGTGGTAGAGGCGATGGCGGCTATCACGATCCTTGATTTCCTATTGAGGCAAAAGATGTATGTGGAATAGGGTTCTTTTTTTTATTTTGCTCCTGCTCCCTGCCTGTGCAAAACGGCCGACGGGTGAAGCGAAGGAACCGCTATGTGTCTCCGTCACCATTGAACCTCAGCGTTTTTTTGTGGAAAAGATCGGAGGAGGGCGCTTTAAAGCCAATGTCGTCGTTCCGGCGGGACAAAGCCCTGAGACCTATGATCCGACACCCCAGCAAATGATATCCATCCAGCAGAGCGCTGCGTATTTGCGGATCGGACACCTTGGTTTTGAGCAAGTCTGGATGGAAGCTATTCGGAAAAATAATCCGGGACTGCCCGTCTTCGATCTGTCCGAGGGGATGGTTTGGGAAAATACGGGGGAAAGCCACGCAGGTCATTCTCATGCGGCAGATCCTCATATCTGGAACTCCTTCGAAGGAGCCAAAATAATTGCCTATAACGTTTTGAAGGCTTTCAAAGCACTTGACCCAAAGCACGGGGCGGCTTATGAAGCTAACTACATTAAACTGACGGATGCCCTCCGGAACACGGAAGCTACCGTCATCAAGATGTTACAGCCTTTTGAGGGACAGAGCTTTATTATCTACCACCCAACACTGACCTACTTTGCCCGCGAGTTTCATCTCGTCCAGTTGAGCGTCGAAAAAGAAGGAAAAGAGCCAAGCCCGATACAGATGCAAGGGTTGGTAGACCAAGCAAAACGGTTGAGAGCCAGGATTGCCTTCATCCAGGAGGAGTTTGACACTAAAAACGTAGAGGCCGTAGCTCAGGAGACAGGCTGTAGGACGGTTACGATTCGTCCCCTATCGTACGATTGTATGGGAGAACTATTACGTGTCGCTCGCATTTTTGCCGGTGAGAACTTGGATTGAGCTTGAACAAGTGTCTGCAGGATACAACGGGAAAATCGTCCTGCGGGATATCTCCTTACAAGTTGGAGAAAGAGACTTTGTGCTCATCACAGGTCCTAACGGGGGAGGCAAGACGACATTGGTCAAGGTGTTGTCAGGTCTGCTTGCCCCAATGAGAGGTTGTATCCGCCGTTACGGGGAAGGCACGGGAGAGCGCATCCGTATAGGCTACCTTCCTCAGGTGCACGCCATAGACAGGAAGTTTCCTATTTCAGTCAGGGAAGTTATCTTTTCAGGGCTAATTGCCGAGAAACCCCGATGGGGATTCCTGCAAGGGCAAAAAAAGCGAGTGGAAGAAGTACTATCCCTTATCGGTATGCAAGAAGCTGCCGACAGTCCTGTGGGGGAACTGTCGGGAGGCCAATTACAACGGGCGTTGCTGGGGCGCGCTATCGTCTCCTCTCCCCAATTACTTATTTTAGATGAACCGGAGAGCCACTTGGACAAGTCGTTCGAAGGACGTTTCCATAGCCTTGTAGAAATCCTGAGCCGTTGTTCGGCCATCGTCCTCGTATCACACAAGCCTGTCTATGAAGGCTCTTTGATCACCCACCATTTGAATTTAGATCCTGATGTACGTATTTGAACCGATATACAAGAAGCTGATCTGGGGAGGGAAAGCCATCGGTCTGTTCAAAGGCCTTGATCTCCCTGAGGAAGGGATAGGCGAAAGCTGGGAAGTATCCCACGTAGAAGGCGACTGTTCGGTGGTTGCCTTGGGTAATGATCGCGGAAAGACGATGGATGAACTTATCCGGCTGTACGGGGAAGAGCTAACGGGGGAAGGCCGTTTACAGGGAGGCCGTTTTCCACTGCTTATCAAGTTCATAGATGCTCGTGAGGATCTTTCCATACAAGTGCATCCTAACGACCGGCTTGCCCGTCACCGTCATGGGGGATTTGGGAAAACGGAGATGTGGTACGTAGTCAAAGCCGACAAGGGGGCTGCCGTCTATACAGGTTTTTCCCGCCCTGTGGGGCCGGAGGAGTATCTTAGGCTGGTCAACGAAAAGAAACTCACCGAGGTGCTACAACGGTACGAAGTGACCGAAGGAGATGTGTTTTTCCTCCCTGCGGGGCGTATCCACGCTATCGGTGCAGGTTGCTTTATGGCTGAGATTCAGCAAACCGGCAATCTCACCTACCGCATCTATGATTACGATAGAAAAAGCCCTGATGGACATCCCCGCGAACTCCATACCGAGCTTGCCAAAGATGCTATTGACTTTTCTTTCCTTCCTGACTACCGCACCCATTATACACCGCCGGTCGAGCATGTCATTCCCCTCGTCCACTGTTCTTATTTCACTACCAACCTTTTAGCGGGCAAGCATACCGTCCTTCGTCGTACCGAAGGCTCGTTTCGGATATATATCTGTATAGCAGGAGCCGCCTTAGTCCGGAATGACAGGAAAGAGGAGATTCTCCTGAAACAGGGACAAACGCTACTCGTTCCTGCCGTTACCTCAAAGATCAGCATCACTCCTTCCCCCGTAACCAAACTCTTGGAAACTTACATCAGCTGAAGCACTTATGAAGCAACTTGTTTTGAGGGCCTTTACGGGCAGTCTTTTCATCGGCGTGATACTTGCGGGTATCTACCTTCCGTGTACAGCTGCGGGGCTCATTTTCGCCTTATTCCCCGCGGTGCTGGTGTGGGAGTTGCTCAAATTGGATCGCCATCCTGCTTCTTTTCTTGAACGAGGCCTCCAAGCAGGAGGAGCGTCGTACCTGTATATAGCTGTGTATGGATGGGTTCACCAATGGTGGGGAGAGAACTGCTTCCTTCCGTACATTTTCTTCCTGATGTATATATTGATAGCGGAACTTTTCCGTCGTTCTATAGATCCCTTACGGAAATGGTCTCTGACCGTCTTCGGCCAGGTATATTGCGGAGGTAGCCTTTCGTTACTGAGCTTTTTTTCGGGGAGCTGGGAAGTGATGGCGATCTTCGTGACGGTGTGGGTTAATGATACGGCCGCGTATTTGGTAGGATCACAAATAGGCCGACATAAATTTTTTGAGAGCGTATCCCCGAAAAAGTCGTGGGAAGGTTTCTGGGGAGGCTTCACAGGGGCTATGGTCGTATCGCAGGTTTTATCGCGATTTCACACAGAGCTTTCGAGTATTGAATGGGTGGGTTTCAGTTTGTGTATCGTAGTGTCGTCGACTTTCGGGGATTTGGTAGAATCGTTGCTGAAACGAACACTGTCGGTGAAAGATTCGGGACATAGTCTACCGGGACATGGGGGTTTCCTAGATCGTTTTGACAGTAGCCTGATGGCTATACCGGCTGCGTATATATTCCTCCAACTAGTTAGGTGAGAGAGTATGAGCGTGACGATTTTAGGGATAGAGACATCGTGCGACGACACCTCTGCGGGTGTGTTGCAGGACGGGGTATTACTCTCAAACGTGACCTATAGTCAAGAGATACACAGTAAATATGGCGGGGTAGTACCTGAGCTGGCGGCACGCGGACATCAGCAGAAGATTGTACCTGTGGTAAGGGAGGCACTATGTGTAGCAGGGATCTGCGGAAAAGAGCTTTCGGGCATCGCCGTGACGTTCGGACCGGGTCTTAGCGGATCCCTTTTGGTGGGTACTTCGTTCGCAAAAGGGTTATCGTTGTCTCTGAATCGTCCGTTGATTGCAGTGAACCACCTACATGCCCATGTGCTTGTCCACTTCATTGAAGTAAAAGGGCAAGAGTATGCACCGCCGGAGTTCCCATACCTGTGCCTACTTGTGTCAGGAGGGAACACACTTATAATACAGGTACGATCTCCCACGGAGATGCATATAATAGGACAAACGCTTGACGATGCGGCAGGAGAAGCGTTCGATAAATGCGCGAAAGCCATCGGGTTGCCATATCCCGGGGGGCCCTGTGTGTCGAAACTTGCCGAAAAGGGGGATCCTATGGCGTTCAGGTTTGCCCGCCCAAATGTTTCGGGGTATGATTTCAGTTTTAGCGGTCTTAAGACCTCATTTCTGTATACGCTCAGAGACGCGTTCGGCGGGGATACTCATCTGATACAGCCCCGTATCGCGGATCTTTGCGCTTCCCTGGAGCATACAATTATTGAGATTCTCCTTAAGAAAGTGGCGGCCGCTGTTGACACTACCAGAATACCCCGTGTCGCACTTGCGGGAGGGGTATCGGCCAACGAAACCCTCCGCCTCCGCCTCCGCGAAAAAGGGCAACATGAAGGCTGGAAGGTATATATCCCCGAACGTGATTTGAGTACCGACAACGGCGCCATGGTCGCCCTCAACGGCTATTTGCTCTACACCGAAGAGGCACTAAAAAACTCAAGCGCCTGCAGCTGTTTACCATTCAGCCGTACGACGCTTGAGCCTGCTTACAGAGAAATGTAGTGTTAATAGCCCGGATTCTGTACTATCAAATTATTGGCACCGATAGCTTCGTCAGGGATGGGGAAACGGTTGTAATTCGGATTATTTAGGGGAGGATGTTCTACGAAGCGGTCAAACCAAGGCTCGGTAGTATATTTGTTCCACCGGATGAGGTCGGTACGTCGCCGTCCTTCACCGAGGAACTCAATCATCCACTCATCAAGCATACGGTATTCATCAAGATTACCGGCCGTCACAGGATTAGGATCGCCGTCGGGCAAATAACGTGCCCGTACCTGATTGATGAGGCTTGCCGCTTCCGCCTTGTTTCCGGCGCGGAACTCACACTCCGCCAGGGTGTAGTAGACTTCTGTCAGGCGAATGACAGGGACGTCGGGGTTGTGCCAGAGATTCTTGTCGGCAGCCGTCGGCACGGGGGAGAATTTGAAGAGGCGAATGCCTGAATTTTCTTCGGCATAGAGAACCCCTTCCTTGCGTTCATTGCCCTCTTGGGAGAGATAGGCTATTTGGTCGACCATGGAAATAGTATCCCCTGCAAGATATTCACGGCTCCCGTCTGCGGTACAAGCTTCGCCGGTGAGCGGGTTAACGAGTTTACCCATGAGAAACATACCGCGATATTTGCCGTTGCCTTCGTAGACGTAGAGCTGTTTCCGAATATCGGTGTCTTCAAACTTGGCGAAGGGGCATCCGAGCTTCATGCGGTCGCGGTAGGAGTTACCGTCTTTGTCAAGGGAGGGGGTGAGGCAGAAGCCATTATAGGAAGTAAGCTCGGGATTGGAGAGGAAAATACGGGTGTTATAATGTGTAGAATAATGATAGCAACCACCCTTGATTTCGCGCCGTGCGTTTTCGGAAGGGATAGACCATAGAATTTCAGGGCAGGTTTCGTTAGAGAAACCGAAGATGTCCGTCCAATCGTCGGCCAAGGCATAGCTACCGTGCTTGCCGTCGAGGATGTCGTGGCAAATAGCAGCACAGTCGTCAAAGCGATCTTCGCCGATATAGGCACCGGCATTGAAATAAAGACGTGCCAGCAACATGGCACCGGTAGCCCGGTGGATACTACCGTTTTCCAGGGTACCGAGTTCGGTTTTGAGGGGCAGGTTGGGGATGGCTTCCAGGAGTAGGGCTTCGATGAACTCGAAAGTCTCTTTGTCGGAAGCGCGGGGTTTGGCCTCTTCCTGGTTGGAAGCGTAGAGGGGCACACCGCCGAAATGGTCTAAGGCGATGAGGTAGTAGGAAGCCACGAGCGTCTGGAGCTGCATACGCATACTTTCCCTAGTTCCCTCAGGGAAACCGAGTGCGTCGAAGTCTACGTGCCGTTCAATGTCTTCAAGGGCGCTCCATGCCTGGGCGATACCCATGGAAAAAGCGCGCCAAGCATCGTTAAGCCCCGTCAAAAGGGGCGTGAAGGTATGAAAGTAAGGACGAACAAAGGCGCCGTCATCATACCAGTCTTTGCCTCGTGCGGGTAGACAAAGTTCGTCAGTCGTAAATTCCTGTAGGAAATACAAAGGGCTGCGAGGCCCAAGGTCGGAAAGAGCCCATGCCCAATGAGTAAAAGGCCTATAAAAACGTTGATATACCTGATCCTGGCCTTGAAAGAAACGCTGCGGGTCAAGTTGCGAGTAATAAGAGGGTTCGACGGAGCACCCCCCCAGGAAAGCAAGTGTGAGTGCTAAAAAACCGGACTTTATTTTGATTGTATTGTGTATCATAGTTGTAAGGATTAAAAGTTTAACTGCATACCGAGTGTCCAAGTACGCGTCTGGGGATAGATATCCTCGTAGCGTTCAAGGCCCTGATCCCAGCCCGTTATATTCACTTCTGGGTTAAGGCCGGAGTAGCCGGAGAAGGTGGCCAAGTTGTTGACGGAGAGGTAGAGACGCAGTTTGTCAACGACTTTGAGATATTTCCTGGTATCCAGGGAATAGCCAAGGGAGACGTTTTGAATCTTGAGGAAAGTGCCGTCTTCGAGGAAATAGTCGCAGGCTACCTTTTGCCCCTTAATATGGGCATTCTTGCCGTAAGCGTCTTTGAGGACATTGAAAGAACCTGAGGGCAGGCCATAATACATATTCAGGGTATTGTATATATCGAAGTCAATCCAGGAGGTGAGGGTCATACCAAAAGACCAGTTCTTCCAAATCAGGCTATGGGTCCACCCAGCCATGAGGACAGGCATGTAGTTACCGATGTATTGACGGTCTTCCTCCTTATAGTCTTTTGCATTAATGACTTCGCCTGCTTTATTGTAGAGCAAAAAGTCACCATTGTCGTCAAAGTCGGCGAACTTGAAAATATGAAAGGAACCGACCGTAACATTTTCTTCCAGACGATGAGCATGTCCGGCTTGAAGCAGTCCCTTTTCGTCATTGTAAAAGGTATTAGCCTGTCCCAGTGAACCGACGGTGGTGGCATTATGGGCGAGGTTGAGGGAGGTACTGTATTGCCAGTCTTTGGTACGGACAAGGTCGGCACCGATCTCAAACTCCCAACCCCTGTTTTCGAGTGTACCGATGTTTTTGAACATCTTACTTTCGGTGTAGGGAGGCTGTGGGACGTTGACTTCGTAGATAAGTCCTTCGACGTTACGCTGATAGAGGTCAAACTTACCGTAGAGACGGTTGTGGAAGAGGGAATAGTCAAGACCTGCATTCCATTCGTGCTTTTCTTCCCAGCCGAGATCGTAGTTGATGTTTTTTGTAACGCCATAGGAGTAAGCCCACTGCCCGTTTGGCAGAAGCCAGTAAGTGTCGGAACCGTACATGGTGGCGGCATAGTCGGCACTGAAACCTTCATTGCCGGTGACGCCATAACCGAGTCGAAGCTTGAGGTCGTTGACCCACTCGATCTCTTTCAGGAAGTCTTCCTTGGAGAGCCTCCAGCCGACGGAGAGGGAGTAAAAATTACCCCAGCGGTTGTCGACGGCGAACTTGGAAGAGCCTTCGCGACGGTAGGAGACGGTGGCCATATAGGTGTCATTGAAGGAATAGCTGGCACGTGCGAAACCGGCGACGAGGCGCTGTGTGATTTCCTTGGAGGAAGACATTTCGGCTTTACCCTCGCCGAGGTAGGTACCTTTACCGATATCCCAAAACCTGACAAGGTCGTTGGCAAAATTGAAATTTGTCACTTTGAAACCCTCGCCGTTCTGCTCAAAGTAACTGTACCCGAACGTGGCGTTAAGGGAATGAAGGCCGTAGTCCTTTATAAAGGAGAAGTAGCCGTCGGAATTGAGGAGCTCTGTTTTGCTGAACTCAAGGGTAGCTGTTCCCTGCCGTCCGTTAGAGATTTCTTCACGGGCGGACATGGGGCGGTAAAAGTGATGCTCCCACTGACGGTTTTCGTAAGCAAAGGTCTGATGAAAAGTCAGTCCTTCGATGGGGAGGATGTTGAGTTTAAGTTCTACGTCGGGGCGGAACCATTTGTCAATACCTTCGTCGGTAGTCTGTTTGGCATCGGCGATGGTGTTGTAGTCGTCCAGCTCGGAAGTCCAGATATTGAAACCGGTAGGACTTTGTGGATCATAAGGAGAGCGGGTGGGGTTGTTGTTGAGGAGCTGGGTGACGGAAGGTTTGGCCTGGTCGCGTTTGGCCTGGCGGAAGTCTACGTGGGTGAGAACATCAAGCCATCCGTCAAGTACTTTGAAGTGGCCATTGATACGTCCGCCGTAGTCCGTACGTTCGTCACCAACGAGCACGCCGCGATTGTTTTCATACATAAGCGTGGTATAGATGCGCGCATTGGGGCTACCGCCTTGGAGGGTGAGGACATGTCGCTGGGAGGTGGGGTTGTCGTTGAGGGCTTCGTCCCACCAGTCGGTAGGGTGGTGGTAATTTTTGGGGTCATCGGGTTTATTGTTGAGTTTGTGTTTGATGTACTCCTCTGCGGAGAGCAGATCGGGTTTGCCGAAGGCTTGTTTGGCCAGGACTTCACCGGTGTAAGAAACTTGCATATCGCCTTCCTTCGCCTTCTTGGTGGTGATGAGGATGACGCCGCCGGTAGCGCGTGTACCGTAGATGGCGCCGGCAGAGGCGTCTTTGAGGACGTTGATGGATTCAATGTCTTCCTGCACGACGGAACGAATATCCCCTCCGGGCATACCGTCGATGACAACGAGAGGGGAGCGGGAAGTATTGACGGAGGCCATGCCCCGGAGCTGGAGAGTGTTGGTGGAGTTGGGGCTGCCGCTACCGGACATAACCAGGCCGCTTACTTTACCCTGCAACGCATTGACAATAGAAGCCCCTCCGACACCGATCGTCAAGTCTTGAGCAGAGAGGGAGGAGATGGAGGAGGTGACCTGTTTTTTTTGCATGGTACCGTACCCGACGACGACAACTTCGGTCAATAACTTGCTGTCTTCGAGTAAGACAATGTTCAAAGCGGAGGCGTTTACGTCCACTTCTTGAGTGAGGAAACCGATGTAGGATACTTGCAAACGCTCACCCCGCAATACGGAAAGTTCAAAGCGTCCATCGAAGTCGGTGATGGTACCTGTCGTTGTACCGATAATTAGGATATTAGCCCCGATAATGGGCAGTCCGGATTGATCGAGGACGGTCCCTGCAACAGTCTCCGGTTGCTGTGTCAGGGACCTTAGGGGGCTGTTTATTTCGGCGTCTATGGGGGGGGTAAAACGTGTAGAGAGGCTACGAGAATAGCGAAAAGCACTGTCTTAGTTCTAACTGATTGTACCATAACATTATTGATTTAAGTAAATAACAAGGGTCAAAAATAAAAATTACTACTTGGACGAACAAAAGTTATATCATGTTGAAAAACATATAAGCAAGAAAAAGTAGAGCAGAAATCGTTCAAAGAAAAGTAGCTTTGCAAAAGAAAAAAGGCAGGAAAAAATGAAGCATATTCATTACACAATAGAAGGGATATTGGGAGTTGCCATCGTCGTATTGTTTGCAATGCAGTGTACAAAGGAAGAGAGAGGGGTCGGCACCCCGTTGGAAGAGGGTATTGATCCGCATGGGAGCAAGGTGCTACCTGTGGCGTTCGTGAATGTGGATTCCTTGCTGGAGAACTACCATTATGCGCGTGATTTATCGGATATACAGATGCGCAACCATGAAAACGCACGTCTGAACTTATCGCGGAAAATGCAGGAATTGGAAGAGGATGCGACGGATTTTCAACGAAAAGTATCTAACAACGTGTTTTTATCGCGGGAGCGCGCTCATCAGGAGGAGCAACGAATATTAAGAAAACAGCAGGACATTGAGGCGTTGCGTGAACGGACTACGGCTGAATTGATAGCCGAACAGGAGCGTATGAGCAAGACGTTAAGAGATACGATAGTGTCGCAATTAAGGGTATATAATAAGGAGAAGAGATTTCAGCTTATACTGAGTAATACGAACGGGGATAATATACTCCTATCAGAAGGAGTAGAAAACATCACAGGGGAGATAATCAGTTTGCTGAATGCGAATTACACACCAAGCGTAAGCACGGTTGGCGGGGGATATTAGGTTAGATTAGTTTACCTTCAAGAGAAAGGGCAAGGAGTTGTTGAGCTTCAGAAGCAAATTCGAAGGGGAGTTTGTTCAATACATCGCGAGCATAGCCGTTGACGATGAGAGCTGTGGCGTGTTCCGGTGGGATGCCCCTTTGTCGGCAATAGAAAAGTTGGTCATCGGCGATTTTAGAGGTAGTAGCTTCGTGTTCGACGATGGCGGAACTGTTACGGACATCAATTTTAGGGAAGGTATGAGCACCGCAACGTTGTCCTATTAAAAGACTATCGCAACGGGTATGGTTACGCGCATTGTGGGCATTAGGGGCCATGTAAACGAGGCCGCGGTAAGAATTTTGACTGGAACCGGCAGAAATACCTTTAGAGACAATGGTACTGCGAGTGTTTTTGCCAAGGTGAATCATTTTTGTACCGGTGTCCGCCTGCTGATGATTATTGGTGAGAGCCACGGAATAAAATTCACCTACGGAATTGTCACCGTCGAGGATGCAAGAGGGGTATTTCCAAGTAATGGCAGAACCCGTTTCGACTTGTGTCCAAGAGATTTTGCTGGCAACGCCTTTACACAAGCCACGTTTAGTGACGAAATTAAAGATACCGCCCTGTCCTTGCTGATCTCCCGGAAACCAATTTTGAACGGTAGAATATTTGACTTGTGCGTTATCAAGGGCAATGATTTCGACAATGGCGGCATGGAGCTGGTTATGGAGTCGTTGAGGTGCGGTGCATCCTTCAAGGTAACTGACATAGGCATCATTATCGGCAATGATGAGCGTACGTTCAAACTGTCCGGTATTAGCGGCATTGATACGAAAATAAGTACTCAGTTCCATCGGGCATCGAACGCCGGGAGGAATATAGACAAAAGAGCCATCCGAAAAGACGGCTGCGTTGAGAGCTGCGTAGAAATTATCACGGAAGGAAACCACAGATCCCAAATATTGGCGAACAAGGTCGGGATGATTGCGTACGGCCTCGGAGAAAGAAGAAAAAATGATACCCCGTTGAGCCAGCTGTTGCTGAAAAGTAGTTTTTACGGAGACACTATCCAATACTGCATCGACGGCTGTGGTATTCAGAGAAGTTCTTTCATGAAGAGGTACGCCAAGCCTGTCAAAGGTTTTGAGGATATCGGGATCATATTGTGCGGAATCGGAAGGAATACGAGGGGCTGCGTAATAAATAATATTTTGAAAATCAATAGGAGGGATATTAAGGTGCGGCCAAACCGGATGGGAGAGATTTTTCCAATGTCGAAAAGCTTCGAGGCGAAAATCAAGGAGCCAGGTGGGTTCCTCTTTACGAGCGGAAATAAGTCGAACCGTTTGTTCGGAGAGGCCTTTGTCAATAGCATCCGTGTCAATATCGGATACGAAGCCATACTTATAATCAGCAGGAGAAATATCATTTTTAAGGGAATCGTCGGAAGTCATAATAAAAAGGTTCGTTTATGAGGAGCGAAGATAGTGAAAGAAAAGAACTTGACAAAGGAATCAATAATGATACCTATCTTTGCACCACTAAAAACAATAACTTTTATTATGAAAAGGAATAAGGGATTTATCCGTTATAGTAAAACTAAACAAATCAATAAAATTCATGAAAGAGTTAAAAAGACAAAAGGGTGAAAGTAAGAAGTTCGTTGACTTTATGAAAGAAGAAATGGAGCGAAGTTGTTTAAGCGCTTCTACGAAGAAAAGTCATTTATCTACAATAAGACTGATTAATTTATTTAAATCGGAGATAGAGATAAAGGATATCAATTACGAATTTCTATCCGGTTTCGGACATTTCCTTAGTTCGCAGAAATATGGGGATAATACTATATCGAAACACATGAAACATATCAAACGATACATCAATATAGCTATCAACTTAGAATTATATAGCCTTGAGAAGTATCCATTTCGAAGATATAAGATAGCCAATAAGGTAACGAGCCGTTCGTTTATGACGCCGGAGGAACTGGAAAGATTCGAAAAATTGGAAATAACCAAGAACGGCAGTTTACAAAGAAGCCTTGACGTATTTCTTTTTTGTTGTTATACGGGGATGCGTTTTTCTGACGTGATAAGGTTGAAGAATGACAACTTTACAATAATAGAAGGTATGCCATGGTTAAGTTATACAACGGTAAAGACAAAAACAGAGATACGTATACCATTGTATTTAGTTTTTGAGAGCAAAGCTTTGATTTTATATAATAAGTATATGGGAAAATACGAGAATTTTTTCAATATATCCAATCAATCTAATTCAAATATAAACAAACAATTACTCTATCTTGCAAAGAAAGCAAATATAAACAAGCGCATATCGTTTCATTCGTCCCGTCACACGAATGCAACATTGCTTTTATACTATGGTGCAAATATAACAACTGTACAGAAACTACTAGGTCACCAAAGTGTACAAACCACGGAGATATACAGTAAAGTATTGGATATGACAATTATTCGTGATTTGGAAGATGTTATTGAGAGGAAAAAGAAAAGAAATCTGAGGGATATGAAATCCAAGAAAGAAAGAGAAATCTATGAATTAGCCGCATTGGCGCTCCAGCCCAATTTTTCCCTCAAAGTTTTATAAAAAGACATACCCAATGGTTTAACGACCTTTGCGGAAAAGGCGGCTTTGTCTATTTGCAATTCCATACCGGCGGGAAAGACTTCTGATCGTCCGTCCAGAGCAATTAAGAAGGTATCGCTTCTGGATGTGACTTTCAGTTTTATAGTGGTGAGATCCGGAACAACTAAGGGTCTAACACTTAAAGAGTGAGCGGCTACGGGCGCCAATAAAGTACAAGCGCACAAAGGCGAAACGATGGGCCCGCCGGCACTCATGGAATAAGCCGTCGATCCTGTGGGGGTAGCGACAATCAGACCATCGGCTCTGTAAGAGGTGAAAAATTCATTATCCAGCCAAGTATCAATGGTAATCATGGCTGAAGAATCCCGTTTAAGAATGGCTATTTCATTCAACGCGTAATTGAAACCTCTAAAAAAACGTTTTTCGGTAGATAAGCGAAGGATTACCCTTTCTTCAATGGTGAATTTTCCCGACAGTACAGATTCCAGGACAATCTCAACAAACTCTACCTTCACATCAGCCAGAAAGCCAAGATTACCTGTATTTACCCCCAGTATAGGTATATTTTTTTTATTTACTTTAGCTACGGTTTTCAGGAAAGTGCCATCTCCCCCCACACTTAACCCTATATCCAAGCCACAATTCTCTATACCTCCTTGCAGATCTTCATCTAACAAGGTTTCAACCCCCATATTCCTCAATTTACTTACAATCTTATTGACACATTCCTTAGCCTTATCTCCTTCTCCGCCGAAAATGCCTATCTTTCTACACCTTTCCATAAAGAGAGCGATTGTTAAAAAAGAGGGCAATAAACAGTATTTCTGTAGATAGAGGCCGAGCTATCTAAGTCGTAAACTATTCGCCTTCCTCTGTTTCCGGTAAAGAGTTTTCAAAGTTGGGGGCGTCCATACCCACAGGAGCTTCATTTACTTGCTGCCTTATTTCCGATTCATTGCCCGAAGTTCCTTGTCGTGGAATGAAAGCTGTAATAAGGATACTCAAAAGAAGTACCGTACCGGCCAGCGACCAGGTGGCTTTTTCCAAGAAATCTGTAGTTTTCCTCACCCCCATAATCTGGTTAGAAGAGGCAAAACCAGAGGCTAAACCTCCACCTTTTGAGTTCTGTATCAATACTATAAGGATCAGCAATACAGAAGCTACTAAAATCAACACGGAGATGAATATATACATAATATCAACTAATTTTAATAATACACTACAAATACTTTTCCAAGTCGGAGATACGCGTTGCAAAGTAATCTTCTTTTTCCGGATAATTCAAGCGTAATTGCTCAAAAATTTTCAAGGCATGCTCATATTTTCCCTGCGCTATATAGACCTGTGCCAGGGATTCCGTCGAGAAAAGATCTTCTTTTTCAGACACGGAAGGATTCGATACAAGCAAATGCGTTTGATTATCTATCAATAGATCCTTCCTTATTTTTTTTCTAAACCTCTCTGTCTTTTCATTATCGACAATAAAGGAATTCAATTTTTCCCATCCCGTGATATTTTCCGGAAAATTATTTTCTTCTATTCTAACAAAATAATCGGATGTTGTCGCTGTTTCCAATAAAGTATCTGTTTCATTGTTTTTTCCATGTAAATATAAGAAACTATCTATCTTATCAAAATCCACCAATTTGTCTTCTGATTTTATATATGTATTTTCTATCAAAAGAAATAATTTTCTTCTATCGGGTAAATAAAACATTTCATATTCATTTTTTTCCGGAAAATTATTATCTTTTACTTTCAGAATATTTTTCAAATAAATAAATTTTACAGCCGCAAAATAAGGAAATTCATTTGATAAATTTTCTATATCTGAAAATGATTCATCCGATAGTGAATACATATCATCTATATAGTTATAAAAATCATCGATTTTCATTTGATTTTATTTTTTATAATATTACCAGTCTGCTACAGTAGCATTAAAGACAGCATCTACGATTTCATCTACGATTTCATCACATAATTCACTTTCTACTTCCGTTAACATACTTGTAGAAGGAAAATTTCTATAAGCCGAAAAATTTCGTTCAAAGTCTTTATCATGATTTTTTTCATTTGTAAATTTGACAAGTACCGTTATAGTTAACTTTGTTTCCGATGCCCAAGCATCTTCCTTTACTGCCATTGGGGACAATTCATAAGCTATTATATTTCCGTCTATATTTAAGTTTCCATTTTCATTCGCCAAGCTAAGCTTCGTCTTTGTTACAAACTTATCTTTCATTTTTTCGGAAAATAAAGCAGATAAAGGAGGATATACTAAAGGCGCTCTATTAGGAAAATCTCCTATAGATATGGAAGAAACAATATTATAATCAATAGATGCAGCATTGAACCTGTAAGCCATCTTACATCCTATTAATAATATTACCAAATAAATATATATAAATTTATTCCAACCCATATTCTCTAATTTTCCTATATAAAGTACGTTCTGAAATACCCAATTCTTCAGCTGCTTTCTTTCTTTTTCCTCCAAACTTGTCCAACATTTTCCGGATAGCTTCCCTTTCAGCATCTGCCAAAGATACAGTTTCTTCTTCAATTACATCAACTACTTCCTGTATAGATTTTCCATGATCCATATTAGAATAATTTATACCCCCATCTACCCTAACACTACCTGACATAATATCATGAACTAATGTTTTCAACTCTGCCACATCTTTCTTCATATCGAATAAAACCTGATACAATATTTCCCGTTCGCTTCCAAATATTTTTCCATTTTCTGTTTCCCTTAATAACATAGGAAAGTTCTCAATTTCCTTTTTAGGTAAATAATATTTCAATATATCTCCACTTATGTTTCTTCTCTCTTCAATTACAGATATACGTTCCGTTACATTCTTCAATTCCCTTACATTTCCAGGCCACCTATAACTTACTAATACTTTTTTAGCGCTTTCATCCAATTTAATTACAGACGGCATTTTATATTTTTCCGCACAATCGGTTGCAAACTTACGAAATAACAATAAAATATCCTCTTCACCCCGTTCTCTCAGGGGAGGTATCTGAATAGGTATACTACTTAACCTATAAAACAGATCTTCTCTGAACTTACCTTTTAATACAGCGTTCATCAGATCTACATTAGTAGCAGCCACTACCCTTACATTAGTTTTAAAAACTTTCGATGAGCCTACCCTCATAAATTCTCCTGTTTCCAATACTCTTAATAAACGAGCTTGAGTAGGCACAGGTAACTCTCCCACTTCATCCAAAAAAATAGTACCACTATTAACTACTTCAAAATATCCTTTTCTTTCTGCAAGAGCTCCTGTAAAAGAACCTTTTTCATGCCCAAATAGCTCGGAATCAATCGTTCCTTCGGGAATAGCCCCACAGTTGACTGCTATATACTCACCATGTTTTCTTAAACTGTTATTATGTATAATTTGAGGAAAAAACTCCTTACCTACACCACTTTCTCCCGTAATCAAAACAGAAGCATCGGTAGGAGCCACCTGTAAAGCCACATAGATAGCCCTGTCCAGAGCCATATGGTTTCCTATGATGCCAAACCGCTGTTTAACTTGCTGTATATCTGTGCTCATATTCTCATTTTCTTTATCTTTACAGTTTCATTCATAGAGCTGACAAAGTTATGTATTTCCTGCCAAATTATGCTTGTAGACAGCATTATATAATTATATTATTTAGGCTTGAAAATATCAGTGATGATTATAGGTTGTTCAAATATTCAATAACAGGATAAAATGCTTATGTACACAAGATACTTTTTTGACAGCGATCTTTAATAAACTGTTGATGAAATGTTGAAAAGTATTTATACAGGGTTTATAAACAGGATATGAACAATTTATATTCTTGTTTTCTACATTCAAATAAATAAATATGAACAGGTTACAAAATAGAATATATATAGTAGTGGTATTAGATCGTATTAGGAGTATTTATAATGTAGGATCTATTTTTAGAACTTCGGATGCATTTTGTGTACAGAAAATTTATTTGTGTGAAATAACAGCTTGTCCTCCTCATCCGGAGATTCATAAGACGGCACTTGGCGCAGAAAATACTGTTTTATGGAAATATAGTAAGTTTACTATACATGCACTTGAATCACTCCGTAAGGAAGGTTATATACTTTGTGCGGTAGAACAAACGAAAAACAGTATTCCTATGGATTTATGGATTCCGGAAGAAGAAAAAAAGTATGCCCTCGTGTTAGGTAATGAAGTAAAAGGTGTACAGCAACAAGTTTTGGATTTTTGTGACTATTGTATAGAAATCTCTCAATATGGAACTAAAAAATCTTTGAATGTATCTGTTGCCGCAGCCCTTTCTATACATTACTTATTTAATAAACTAAATAAGTAATATTATTGTCGGGGTAACAAGATTCGAACTTGTGACCCCCTGCTCCCAAAGCAGGTGCGCTAACCGGACTGCGCTACACCCCGAATATTTGTTTTCGGGATACAAAGGTATAAAAACTTTCGGATCAAGGAAGCTTAGGAAAGTATCTTTGTGAGGAAGTACATTACTTTTGTTTCTGAATATATAAACCGTGTAAGTTTTTTTAAGTAATAATATATATGAAGTGGTTATTTTTTAGTTTAATAACTTTTTCTATCCAAGCTCAGATCTTGACGCCGGTATTGTGGAATATAGAAAGAAAAGTAGGAAAAGAAGTAGATACCCTTTTTTTTACTGCTGTTTGTGAGGAAGGTTGGCATATATACGATACCGGTTTACCTGTTGGAGGACCTGTATCCACTTCTGTTTCTTTTGAAGTTATGGAAGGAGTGGAATGGATGGGTAATTTATTTTCTTCTGTTCCTTCGGAGAAAGTATATGACACCACTTTTGATATGGAATTACGCTGGTTCAGTAAAGAGGTATCCTTTTTTATTCCGTTTAAAATATCAGATACAGTAACATTTCATTTGATAGGCGAGTTGGAGTATATGGCTTGTGATGCGGAACAATGTTTGCCTCCTGAACGAATATCTTTTTCTTTTGTTTCTCAAGTGTCGAATGAAACTGTTTATTCTTCTGTTTATCAAAAAGAGGATAATTCTTTATTATTTATTTTTTTTACTGGATTTATGGGAGGGTTGATAGCTATTGTTACTCCTTGTGTATGGCCGATGATTCCTATGACAGTAGGTTTCTTTCTTAAAAGAGTTAAAAATAGGAGAAAGTCTATAATAGATGCTTTTATGTATGGATTTTCTATTATTCTTATTTATATATTAATTGGTTTGGTAATAACAATTCTTTTTGGAGCAAGTGCATTGAATGAAATGGCTACCCATGCAATATTTAATGTGTTTTTCTTTTTTCTTTTGCTGATATTTGCTGTTTCTTTTTTTGGGTCCTTTGAATTGAAGTTTCCTTCTTCGTGGACAACGAAAATGGATAACAAAGCCGATATTGTAGGGGGAGTGGCGGGTATATTCTTTATGGCATTTACTTTGGTATTAGTTTCTTTTTCTTGTACAGGTCCTATTATAGGTACTTTACTCGTGGAAGCAGCTTCGTTAGGTTCTCTTTTGGGTCCTGCAATTGGTATGTTTGGTTTTTCTTTGGCTTTAGCTATTCCTTTTGCTTTTTTTTCTGTCTTTCCGGAATTGATGAAACAAATACCTAAATCAGGAGGATGGATGAATGTGATTAAAGTAACGTTGGGTTTTCTTGAATTAGCTTTGTCTTTAAAGTTTCTTTCTGTAGCAGATATGGCTTATGGATGGCATATATTAGATAGAGAAATATTTCTTTCTATTTGGATAATTATTTTTGCTTTATTAGGATGTTATTTACTTGGATTTATTCGGTTTGTACATGATACTCCACTCAATTCACTTGGCATATTTCGTTTTTTTGCAGCTATTGTTTCTCTTTCTTTTTCTTTTTATATGTTGCCCGGACTTTGGGGAGCTCCTTTGAAGGCTATAAGTGCTTTTACTCCTCCTCTTTCTACACAGGATTTTAATTTGTATGAAAATGAAGTACAACCGCTTTTTACCGACTATGAAGAAGGAATAGCTTATGCGAGGCAAGTAAAAAAACCTGTCTTAATAGATTTTACAGGTTTTGGTTGTGTGAATTGCCGAAAAATGGAGGCTTCTGTTTGGACAGATACTCGAGTAAAAAAACTTATAGAAGATTCTTTTGTTCTTGTTTCTCTTTTTGTGGATGATAAAACACCTTTACCTCATCCTCAAACGGTGCAAGATCAAGGACGTAACAGGCGGTTAAAAACAGTGGGAGATAAGTGGAGTTTTTTCCAGCGTAACCGTTTCGGTGCCAATGCCCAACCGTATTACATAATTCTTTCTCCTGATGAGAAAATACTTTCTTCTCCTTATACGTATAATCCATCTCCGGAAGACTTTCTTCTTTTTCTTCGTTCTACATTAACCCCATAGTTTCCTACCTTTGTTTTCTTTTATAATCAGAAAAGTGATGATAGAAATAATGGATACTACCCTGCGGGACGGGGAACAGACAACGGGCGTTTCTTTTGCGGCTCACGAAAAGCTTAATATAGCTCAGGTGCTTTTGGCGGAATTGGGTGTAGATCGTATAGAAATAGCTTCGGCACGTGTATCGGAAGGAGAGTTTAATGCTGTTCGCAAGTTGGTACGATGGGCTGAAAAGACAGAATTTCTGAATGCTTTGGAGGTTCTTGGTTTCGTCGATGGCGATAAATCCATTCTTTGGGTTATTTCAACGGGTTGTAAAGTTATGAACTTGTTATGTAAGGGCTCTTACAGGCATGTCACTGAACAACTACATCGTACTCCAATTCAACATTTTGAAGATATACGCCGCATTGTTGAGCTGGCACAAAAGAAGGGTCTTTTCGTTAATGTTTATCTCGAAGATTGGTCAAATGGAATGAAAAATTCTCCGGACTACGTTTTTGAAATGATAGATAACCTCAAAGATTTGCCTATTTCTCGCTACATGTTACCGGATACTCTTGGTATCCTTAACCCTTATGAGACATATACTTTTTGTCTACAAGTGACAGAACATTATCCCTTATTACATTTCGATTTTCATGCACACAATGACTATGACCTGGCCGTTGGAAATGTTTTTTCCGCACTCCGCGCCGGTATTAAGGGTATACACACTACTATTAACGGATTAGGGGAACGTGCCGGTAATGCTCCCCTTAGTAGCGTCGCTGCACTTATTAAAGATCATATTGGAGAAGAGACGCATCTTCGCGAAAATAAAATAAATTACATAAGTCGACTTGTAGAAACTTATTCGGGCATCCGTTTGTCTCCAAATAAACCTGTTGTTGGAGAATACGTTTTTACTCAATGTGCAGGTGTTCACGCCGATGGTGATAGTAAAGGAAATCTTTACTTCAATGATCTTTTACCTGAACGTTTTGGGCGTGTTAGAGAATATGCGCTTGGTAAGAATTCGGGAAAAGCGAATATCAAAAAAAACCTCGAAACTCTTGGTATTGACCTTGATGAAAATTCCATGCGCCGGGTCACCGATCGTATTGTTGAACTTGGAGATAAGAAAGAAATAGTAACTCCTGAAGATCTCCCTTATATTATCAGTGATGTTCTTCATCATGAAACACAAGAAAATAACAAAGTTCGTCTCCTTAATTATTCTCTTTCTCTTGCGCAAGGACTTCGGCCCGTTGCCTCACTAAAAATAGAAATTGACGGTCAGGTTTATGAAGAATCTTCTTCCGGTGATGGACAATATGATGCTTTTGTACACGCTCTTCGTAAGATATATGCCGCACTGAAGAGGCCTTTTCCGGTGCTTATAAATTATTCCGTCTCAATTCCTCCGGGTGGACGTACGGATGCCCTTGTCCAGACCATCATCAATTGGCAATACAACGGTATTGATTTCAAGACCAGAGGACTTGACGTCGATCAAACGGAAGCTGCTATTAAAGCGACTTTGAAGATGCTGAATAAGCTATGAGGAAAGTGGATGTTAGCAAATAAACTTGTTGATAGCGTCAATAAAAGCTTCTGTAGCTGCCGCTACGATGTCGGTATTTGCAGAAAAACCGTAGAAAATATTCCCTTGATATTCTACCTGAATGTGTACTTTACCGGTATCATCGCTCCCTTTATTAATAGCTTGAATTAGAAACTCCTGGATAGTCATGTCGCTATTACTGATAGCTTTTTTTACGGCCTTGATAGCGGCATCGACAGGGCCGTTTCCGGCCGCCGTTTCATATCGCTTCACTCCAGAAAGGTTTAGACAGATGCTTGCTACCGGTTGAACTCCGAAACCGCTGACTACTTGTAAGTAATCTAATTTAATACAATGGGTTTCTGTCCGATCTTTCCCGACCAACATAAGGATGTCATCATCGCTGATATTCTTCTTGCTGTCAGCAAGTTTGAGGAATTGGGCGTAGACTTTGTCTAATTTTTCCTGGTCGGCTTGAATACCCAGTACGGAGAGTCTATGTTTAAGCGCCGCTCGACCACTACGCGCCGTAAGGACAATGGCGTTGTCGTCAATACCAATTTCCCTTGGATCTATAATTTCATAACTTTCGCGATTCTTTAAAATCCCATCTTGATGAATACCTGATGAATGAGCAAAGGCATTACGGCCGACAATGGCTTTATTAGGTTGCACAGGCATATTCATCAAAGCCGATACCATGCGACTGATGCCATATATTTTCGTTGTATTAATATTGGTTGAAATATTTTTTTCGCGATGACTGCGAAAGATCATGGCAATTTCTTCGAGCGCAGTGTTGCCGGCACGTTCCCCGATGCCGTTGATAGTTACTTCCACCTGACGGGCGCCGTTGAGAACTCCTTGTACGGTGTTTGCGGTTGCCATCCCTAAGTCATTGTGACAATGGGTGGACAGGATGGCATGTTCTACATTTGCTACATGTTCTTTGAGAAAACGAATTTTTTCGCCATATTCGTCAGGAAGGCAGTAACCGGTCGTATCGGGAATATTGACGGTCGTCGCCCCGGCTTTGATGACGGCTTCTACCATACGCACGAGGTATTCATTTTCCGTCCTTCCGGCATCTTCGCAATAAAATTCGACATCTTCGACATATTTTTTTGCATGTTTGACGGCCGCAACGGCACGTTGAAGAATCTCCTCCTGATTGGAATTAAACTTGTGCCGAATGTGGTATTCGGATGTTCCTATACCGGTATGAATACGCCCCCGTTTGGCATATTTGAGAGCTTCGGCGGCAACGTCTATATCATGCTCTACTGCGCGGGTAAGCGCACAAATGACAGGCCATGTAACAGCTTTGGATATTTCTACTACGCTATTGAAGTCTCCCGGACTGGAAACAGGAAACCCCGCTTCAATAATATCCACACCCAAGCTTTCGAGAGCCTTAGCTATTTCAATTTTTTCTACCGTGTTTAATTGACAGCCAGGCACTTGTTCCCCATCTCGTAATGTCGTGTCGAAAATAATTAATTTATCCATTTTATGTGTACGTAAAAGGGTTTTTATGTCGGGAATGGAATAAAGTAGTTACACCAAGTACATATTCCACAATGTTCACAATGGGGACGTCGAGCAAGGCAGGTGTAACGACCGTGCAGGATGAGCCAATGATGTGCTTTAGTCAACAGTTGGGAAGGAATAAATTTGACGAGTTCGCGTTCGGTTTCCAAAGGCGTTTTACTGTTGGCGGTAAGCCCGATGCGGTTAGATACCCGAAAAACGTGCGTATCTACCGGCATTGTCGGAACGTTATAAATAACACCGGCCACCACGTTTGCCGTTTTGCGTCCCACGCCGGGTAAGCGTTGTAAAGTTTCTACATCGGACGGTACCTGACCGTCGAAATCTCTCTCCAACATTCGTGCCATCCCGACCAAATGTTCGGCCTTGCTGTTAGGATAAGAGATGGAGCGGATATAGGGGTAGACTTCTTCGGGAGAAACTGATCCAAGCGTGTGTGGCGTCGGAAAAGCGGCAAAAAGGGCAGGCGTAACCATATTGACCCGTTTATCGGTACATTGTGCCGACAGCATAACTGCAATAAGAAATTGGAATGCATTCGTATACCGGAGTTCAGATTCTGCCACCGGCACGTTCTTCTCAAACCAATTTAACACACCAATATACCTTTCTTCTCTTGTCATCGGGGTTGCAAAGGTAGCTAAAAACAGTTTTGGAACTATCTCCCTGCTTCATTCAGTGCAATGGACAGCTTTTCCGGCAAAGGAAGAGAGGCGTCTATCCAACGGATAGGTATTCCGCGGCGTTCCATCCCTCTGAACCAGGTCATTTGTCGCTTTGCAAACTGATGTATGGCTATTTCCAGTTGCTGTACCATTGTGTCGTAAGAAACCATACCAATAAGATGAAGTGTTAGGTATTTATATTCTAACCCATAGTAAATGAGGGCATTAGCTGATAATCCCTCGTCAAGGAGACGGCGAACCTCCGCAAGCATTCCCTCATTGAGACGAGAATGTAAGCGACGGGAAATAGCTTGACGACGTGCTTCTCGTTCAACATGTAATCCGAGAACAAGGCTTCGGGGAGCTGTGTAATTTCTACGCGCTGGCGTTGCACGATGATAGTATTCTTCAATTTCGATGGCACGTATTGCTCGACGTGCAGTGTCTACATCGGTTGTATTATGCAAGTTTTTGTATTTGGAAAGCAAATAACTCAATTCAGTCAGGCTTTTGCCCTCCAACGAACGGCGGAGTTCCGGATTTTTTGGAACTTCCCAGAGCTGATAACCCCGAAGGACGGCTTCGACGTACATCCCCGTCCCTCCACATAGCACGGGAATTTTACCTTCTGTCCGAAGTTTTTCATATACGTGGAAAAAATCTTGCTGATATTCAAAAACATTGTATTTTTCTCCGGGCTCACAGATATCGATTAAATGATAGCTAACTTGCCTATCATTTATTTGATAGGCCGATAGATCTTTCCCTGTTCCGATATCCATTCGTCGGTAGACTTGCCGTGAATCCGCACTGATTAATTCCGAGCCTATATGATCGGCTATGGCTACCGCCAACTCCGTCTTTCCCGATGCGGTAGGTCCTACTACGGTAATCAAATCCCATTTAGCTTTTTTCATTTTTCAAGAGACGGCAAGATACATCTTTCCTTATAATAAAAGGGGCTTGTTTTTTCCTGGCTTTCTCCTAAAAGAGTAGTTTCGCTTCTTCGTGAATAGGAAAAAGAGAAAGAAATGATGAAAATCGGGACCGTAGACTTAGGAGACAAGCCTGTGTTATTGGCGCCGATGGAAGATGTGACGGACATCTCTTTTCGCTTAATGTGTAAGCGGTTTGGGGCGGATATGGTATATACGGAGTTTGTATCAAGTGACGCCTTGGTGAGGTCGGTGGATAAAACGAAACAAAAACTCAAGGTAGCGAACGAGGAACGACCCGTAGCCATTCAATTGTATGGAAAAGAAGTAGATACAATGGTAGAAGCAGCACAGCTCTGTGAGGAGGCACAACCGGATGTGTTGGATATAAACTTTGGCTGTCCGGTAAAAAGGGTAGCGGGGAAAGGTGCGGGAGCAGGGATGTTACGTAATGTACCGCAGATGTTGAAGATAACAGAAAAAATAGTGCGTGCGTTAAAAATACCGGTGACGGTCAAGACCCGTATCGGATGGGATGCAGAGAACAAGATCATTGTCGAATTGGCGGAACGCTTGCAAGACTGCGGTATTGCTGCTTTGACCATTCATGGGCGGACGCGGGCGCAGATGTATACCGGCTTGGCAGACTGGACTTTGATTGGAGTGGTGAAAAACAATCCCCGTATGCGTATACCGATTATCGGAAATGGTGATGTAACAACGGCGGAAAATTGCAGGGATTGTTTCGATCGTTACGGCGTAGATGCCGTGATGATTGGACGCGGCAGTTTAGGACGGCCTTGGATTTTTCAGGAAATCAAATATTTCCTTGCCACAGGAAAGAAACTTCCGCCGGAAAGTTTTGCCTACTATTTGTCAATTTTGAAAGAGCAAGTTATTCATAGCGTAGCACGCTTGGATGAGCGACGAGGTATTCTTCATATCCGTCGGCATTTGGCGGCGACGCCCTTGTTCAAAGGCATTCCGGATTTCAAGCCTACACGTGTAGCCTTGCTACGCGCTGAAACCGTTACACAATTGTTTGACATCATGGATAAGATTTCACCTCAGCCATTACCTTTGTACTTGGAGAATAAATAGAAAAATGGAACAGTGGCTCAATTTGGAGAAAATCCTGGAAAGGTTGTCCGGTGAAGGTATTTCATTAGGACTGTCGATACTTCAGGCTTTATTGGTGCTCGCCGTCGGGCGCTTTGCTATCGGCTTTATCCGTAAGATAGTGAAGAAAGTTATGGATAAGAGAGATATAGACCCTTCGGTACGCTCTTTTGTCCTTAGTTTGGTGAATATTACCCTGACGGTGATGTTGATTATCGCCGTAATAGGAGCGCTGGGCATACAAACAACTTCTTTGGCAGCCCTGGTAGCCTCAGTGGGGGTGGCGGTAGGTATGGCATTGAGCGGTAATCTGTCCAACTTTGCGGGTGGATTAATTGTCTTACTCTTTCGTCCTTATCGAGTGGGAGATTATATTGAAGTACTGGGTAAAGAGGGAACGGTAAGAGAAATACAGATATTTCATACCGTATTGGTCTTAACGGACAGCCGTGTGCTCTATATTCCTAATGGTCAATTGAGTAATGGTGCGGTAACGAATTATACTGGAATAAACCGGCGAATAGACTGGATCGTGGGAGTAGAATACGGAACCGATTTTAAAAAAGTAGAAGAAGTGACCAAGAAGATACTTGCAACGGAACAAAGATTGTTGCAAACGCCGTTGCCACAAGTTAGAATTAACGGCATGGGAGATAGTAGTGTCAATGTTTTGGTACGCGCATGGGTGAAGCAGAAAGATTACTTGGAGGTGAGTTATGATATGAACCGTGCCTTATACGAAGGTTACAATGAAGCAGGTATTTCATTCGCATTCCCCAGTTTGACACTTTATCAAGCTAAAGGATAGTCGTCGTAAATTGAAAAATGAAATAAAACACTTGTTCCACGTGGAACAACATCACCTTCCCTCTCAAATTCTTCTTGCTCGAATAGATTCAAACGAAAGATTACCTGTTCTATGTCATACAAAAATCTAAAAAAAGCCCTTCTCTCACCTCCTATATTTCTGCTTGCAATTTATTTCTTCTTGTTTATTTCTTCCTGTGACTTTTGTTATTTCTGGGATACTATACAGCAGGTCTCAAAAGAAGCAAACTGGTTCTATCGGACGAATTTCGCCTCCCTATTAATTCATCCTTTACCTGGTTTGGAGATCACCCCTACGGGCTATCATCCGCCACTGATCCCTTTGACAACTGCCTTTCTGTGGAAAATTTTTGGCTATGAATTATGGGTTTCACATGCCTTTACCTTCTTATGGTCTCTTTTACTGATTTACCATTCTTGGAAAATGGTGGCCTTCTTCATCCCTCAAAAATGGACAGGTTGGGTCTTCCTAATACTCTTGTTGGAATCAACGATTCTGACACAAGTGGTGATGGCCTCGCCCGATATTGTGTTGTTGACAGCCTCCGTCATTGCGCTAAGAGCTGTTTTTCAACGAAAACCCGTATGGCTTGCGATTAGTTTGATTTTTCTTTGTAGCACGAATATGCGAGGTGTTTTTACCGGTTTTATGCTGTTTTTTTCACATATCTATTTCGATCTAAAAGTGACGAATCACAGACAAAAATATGACCTGAAAAAATTTCTGCGCTTACTCTTACCTTACATACCCGTATTTTTATTGTTGTTAGCCTATTTCCTGTATTATTTTTCCCACAATGCCTGGTTCTTTTCCGAGGAGGGAGCTTCAAATTATTCTGAACATTACTCTCTCCCCGAAGATGTCTCAATGATCATGAAGCATTTTGCGGAATTTGCGTTTCGTTTTGTGGAAAACGGCCGATTCCTGATAAGTCTCATAGCTCTCTGCTTGCTCATAGCTATACTGAAGAAAAAATGGAGCTTGTCGGAAGAAGAAAAAACACTTGGCCTCTTTTTCTTCTTAATGACCGGATTATTTCTCCTCTTTGTCTTCATTACGAGGATGCCCTTTAACCCACGTTACTTCATGCTGCATTTTTTGATACTTTCCTTGTTGACTTTGAAGTTGTTGATCAACCGCTGGAAGGATAGGAAAATAAAAACCACTTGTTGGATCATTCTCTTTTTTACCCTTACCGGTCATTTTTGGATTTATCCCGAAAAAATATCTCAATCCTGGGAATGTACACTTCTCCATATCCCCTATTACACGGTGAGAAAAGAATGTTTTGAATACATTGACAGCAATCAATTTGACTATAACGAATTGGCGGCGAATTGGTGTCTCTACGGGAATAGAGGCTTTGTGGAGTTGAAGAATGAAGGCAAAGTAGTAGGAACAAACGTGGAAAATGCTAAATACTTTCTCTATTCCAATATTGCTGTTTCGGACGAAGAAGTAGACGAATTTAAAAACAGGAATTTATGGATACCGATCAAGCATTTCGAAAAGACGCCCGTCTTCATTACCCTCTACAAAAGAAACGAAAACCATTGATAGTTAGATAGATACTTCTCCTTTGATGTGAGAATGAGGGTCATAATCGGTTAAACAAAAATCCTCATAGCGAAAAGAAAATATATCTTTTATTTCAGGATTGATCTTCATGCATGGTAGCGGACGGGGTTCACGGGATAGTTGTAAACGGATTTGCTCCAGATGGTTGTTATAGATATGAGCATCTCCCAGTGTATGTACAAAATCACCGGCCCGAAGTCCCGTTACCTGCGCTACCATAAGCAAAAGCAGAGCGTATGAAGCTATATTAAAAGGAACGCCAAGAAAAATATCCGCACTTCGTTGGTATAACTGTAAACTAAGACGCCCTTTTGCTACATAGAAATGGAAAAGAAGATGACAAGGAGGTAACCTCATCTCTTTCAAAGATCCTACATTCCATGCGCTGACGATAATTCGACGAGAATCCGGATTGTGCCTGATCATTTCAATAACCTCCGTTAACTGATCAATGTGCCCCCCTGAATAATCAGGCCAGGATCGCCATTGATAACCATAGATCGGACCAAGATTACCTTCCTCGTCAGCCCATTCGTTCCAGATGCGTACGCCGTTTTCTCGCAAATACCGTATATTGGTTTCGCCCCGTAGAAACCAAAGTAATTCGTATAGGACAGATTTTAAATGGAGCTTCTTGGTAGTGAGTAACGGAAAACCCTCCTCAAGCGGAAAACGCATTTGATAACCGAAAATACTTTTCGTTCCCGTTCCCGTACGATCCTCTTTCTCTACCCCGTGGTCTACTACGTGCTTGATTAAATCTAAATACTGCCTCATATCTCTTTTTAAAATTGTTCCACGTGGAACATATTGCCACCTTACCGCCCGAATAGAACAAGCAAGATGTTGATGTCGCTTGGCGAAACGCCCGGTATTCGACTTGCCTGAGCGAGCGTCTCGGGATCTATCTTTGTTAATTTCTGTCGGGCCTCAGTGGATAGGGATAGAATAGTGGAATAATCAAATTTGCCCCGTATACGAATGTGTTCTAATCGGGAAATCTTGTCGACCATAATACGCTCCCTCTTAATGTAACCTTCATATTTCAGCTGTATCTCGGCCGCTTCAACAATCTCGTCCCGATGCGTAGCCGGAAGTTTCTCTATCTCCGCCCGTAAAAAAGGAAGAACGCCCCCAAGGGAAAGTAAGTTGAGTTGGGGACGGAGAATTAAATCCGCAAGTTTACAGCCATGAGGGATTGGAGCGCTCTCCATGTGTTCAAGAAAGGAGTTTATCTCTTGCGGCTTTATGGTAGTCTGCTGTATAAAAGTAATAAGGCTGTCACGGGCAGTTCGTTTTTCTTGTAATTGGCGGAAACGAGAGGCGTCGGCAAGCCCAAGTGTATAGGAACGTTCGGTGAGACGCATGTCCGCATCGTCCTGACGAAGCAAAATACGGTACTCGGCACGGGAGGTAAACATCCGGTAAGGCTCATCTACGCCTTTGGTCACAAGATCGTCAATTAGTACACCGATGTAAGCCTCCTCTCTCCCCAGCACAAAGGGCGCCCCTCCGTGACAATGTATATGAGCGTTGATACCTGCTATAATCCCCTGCCCTCCGGCCTCTTCATAGCCGGTGGTGCCATTGATTTGTCCGGCGAAAAAAAGCCCCTGCAATTGTTTGACGGCGAGAGTGTGACGTAATTGTGTCGGATCGAAGAAGTCGTATTCGATAGCATACCCCGGACGATAGATATGTAGATGACGAAAAGCCGGAATAGTTTTTAAAGCTTCTAACTGCACTTGCAGGGGTAAGGAGGAAGAAAATCCGTTGAGATAATACTCCTGGGAGTTCTCCCCTTCGGGCTCAAGGAAAAGCTGATGACGGGAACGGTCGGCAAAGGTGACGATTTTGGTCTCTATGCTGGGACAATAACGGGGCCCTATACTTTGAATCTGTCCGTTATAAAGAGGAGATTCAGGTAATCCTTGTCGTAGAATGTCATGTGTCTGTTCGTTGGTAAACGTCGTCCAACAGCTACGTTGAGTGAGCGTTCGTTGAGAAGAATCCAGGTAAGAAAAACGATGAAAGTCATTTTCCCCAGCCTGTGCTTCCATCTCTTCAAAGTGAACGCTTCGGCCGTCTATCCGTACGGGCGTCCCCGTCTTCATTCGGGCAGACCGTATACCGAATGTAGCGAGTTGTTCGGTTAATCCGCAGGAAGAAGGTTCCGCAAGACGCCCGCCGTTGATGCACGTCCGTCCTATATGGATTAAGCCGTTCAGGAAAGTCCCGGTAGTCAATATCACTGCTCCTGCGCGGAACTCCACGCCAAGTCTCGTCTGTACGCCGCGCACCGCTTGGTCGTTATGATCCATCAATAAGCAGGTCACAGTGTCTTGCCATAAAAATAGGTTCGGCTCGTTTTCTATCCTCCTGCGCCAAGCTTCCATGAAACGCATCCTGTCATTCTGGGCCCGTGGACTCCATACGGCGGGACCCTTGCTTCGGTTGAGCATACGAAATTGTATAGCGGTCTCGTCCGTGATAAGCCCCATATAACCCCCTAAGGCATCGATCTCCCGTACGATTTGCCCTTTGGCAATCCCTCCCACCGCAGGATTACAACTCATTTGGGCAATCTTATTCATGTCCATCGTAATCAGTAGCGTCTTGGAACCGAGTTTGGCAGCCGACGAGGCAGCTTCGCAACCGGCGTGACCGGCGCCTACGACAATAACGTCATACCGGAAATCCATCGTTATTCGTCCTTCCCTATCCGTTACCGCCGTGTGACCGGCTTTTCTGTCCAAGATAGCCGCCATGGTGACGGAGCGCATAGTCGTCGTTGGAGAAACCGATGCGGTGCATTGTATTTACTACCAGGATATCCCCGATCACCATCATTACGGTAGTCGACGTGGTTGGCGTCAACCCTAACGGACAGACTTCCGTAGGAGCGCCCGTAGGAAGGCAGAAGGTGGCCTCCCTGCCAATAGGACTGTCAGGGTTGGATGTGATGGCAATAGACGGTATGCTGGGAACGATACCTCGACTCAACGCAAGTAACTCTATCAGTTCCCGTGTTTTTCCCGAATTGGAAATTAACAGCAATACATCATTGGGACGTAGGATACCGAGATCTCCATGTTGAGCCTCGCTGGGATGGAGAAAGTAAGAGGGTGTGCCCGTGGAAGAGAATGTGGTAGAAACGTTCACCGCCACTTGACCGGCCTTCCCCATGCCGCTAGTGATGAGTGTCCCTCCACGACCGTGGACGTGGGAAACGATAAGGTTCACAGCTTCTTCATAGGCCGGTATAATGGGTATATTACGCACAGCGCAAGCTTCTTGCTCCAGAAGATGGGTTATGTCTTGTAGTGTCATCTGCCCTTTTAAGGCAAATGTACGGTATTTTCCGTACATTTGCCCAATCCCTTTAAAAGTGTACTGAAGAATAACGACAAGCTATAAGGTGACATGAGCGAAGAAATCAAAAACGCAGAGTATTCGGCGGGAAGTATTGAAGTGTTGGAAGGGCTGGAGGCTGTGAGGAAACGCCCGTCAATGTATATCGGTGATACCAGCGAAAAAGGCCTTCATCATTTGGTATATGAAGTGGTGGATAATTCAATCGACGAAGCCCTGGCTGGCTTTTGTAAGTCGATTGACGTAGTTATCGGGGAAGATAATTCCGTGAAGGTAACCGATGATGGTCGGGGGATACCGGTGGATTTTCACGAAAAAGAGCAAAAATCGGCCTTGGAAGTCGTGCTCACTGTCCTTCATGCCGGTGGAAAGTTTAATAAGGGAACTTATCAAGTTTCAGGTGGCTTACATGGTGTGGGGGTATCTTGTGTAAATGCCCTCTCTTCCTATTTGAAAGCAGAGATCCGCCGGAACGGCAAAGCCTATGTGCAGGAATATGCATACGGAAAGTCTTTGGGTGAGGTGAAAGAAGTAGGCCCTTCCAACTTGACGGGAACGACCATCACTTTTCTCCCCGATAAGACAGTTTTCTCGGTTACCGAATACAAGTATGAAATCCTTGCAAACCGCCTGAGGGAACTCGCTTTCCTGAATGCAGGAATTACTCTTTGTTTGACCGATGAACGATCGAAAAACGAGGATGGTTCGCCCCGTACCGAAACGTTCTACTCCGAGGAAGGCTTGAAAGAGTTTGTCGCCTACATTGACCGTTTCAAAGAAAAGTTGATACAAGACGTGATCCACCTCAATATTGAGAAACAGGGAATCCCTGTGGAGGTAGCCATGACCTACAACACGTCTTACAACGAAAGCGTTTTTTCTTATGCCAATGATATTCACACCATAGAAGGCGGTACTCACCTGGCAGGCTTCCGACGCGGTTTGACCCGTACTCTCAAGAAATATGCTGAAGATTCCAAATTGCTCGAAAAAGCGAAAGTGGAAATCTTGGGAGATGACTTCCGTGAAGGACTAACGGCTGTTATCTCTGTCAAGGTCGCCGAGCCTCAATTCGAAGGACAGACAAAAACAAAACTGGGTAATACCGAAGTAATGGGCGCCGTGGACATGGCTATCGGTGAAGCATTGGGTAACTATTTGGAAGAACATCCGAAAGAGGCCAAAATAATCGTAGACAAGGTGATCTTAGCCGCACAGGCAAGGTATGCTGCACGAAAGGCAAGGGAATTGGTGCAACGTAAATCGCCTCTCTCGGGAGGAGGCTTACCGGGTAAATTGGCCGACTGCTCCTCAAAAGATGCCGCCGACTGTGAATTGTTCCTCGTCGAAGGAGATTCCGCAGGAGGTACCGCCAAGCAGGGACGAGACAGGATTTTCCAGGCCATTCTACCTCTGCGCGGCAAGATATTGAACGTAGAAAAAGCGATGGACCACAAAGTCTTCGAAAGCGAAGAGATCCAGAACATATTCCGTGCCATGGGTGTAACCATTGGAACGGAAGATGATCCGAAAGCATTGAACATGGACAAGTTGCGTTACCACAAGGTGATCATCATGACGGATGCCGACGTAGACGGTAGCCATATTGCCACACTTATCCTTACGTTCTTCTTCCGTCGCATGCGCCCCCTCATTGAGAACGGTTACGTATACCTGGCTACTCCGCCGCTGTATCTCTGTAAGAAAGGAAATAAGGAAGAATACTGTTGGACGGAACAGCAACGACAAGCTTTTATTGACCGTCATGCCGATGGTAACGAAAAACAGGTACATACTCAGCGTTATAAAGGCTTGGGAGAAATGAATGATTCTCAACTTTGGGACACGACGATGAATCCCGAAAACCGCACCCTCAAGCAGATAACCATTGAGAATGCTTTCGATGCCGATAATATCTTCTCCATGCTTATGGGAGAAGACGTGGCTCCACGCCGCGAGTTTATTGAAGCCAATGCCACCTATGCCAATATTGATGCTTAACGGGGTGGCTACTGTGAGAACAACACTTGTTACATTGTTGCCGACCTTATTGTTTGCATGGACGTCCTGTGGAGGTCCTTTGGGGAAAAAAGCAACGGGCATGATGTTTGAAGTCGTTGTGGTAATGAATCAAGACGATTGGGAGGGAGATATCGGGGATGCGATTCGAAAAGACCTGCTTTCGGACGTGCCGGGATTACCGCAGTCGGAACCCACAATGAAGATTATGTATTCTTCGCCGGGACAGTTCGATGGTATGTTGACTTATGTGCGGAATATTTTGAGAGTGACCATTGACCCGAAGTTGTACACCAAAGTCTCTCTACACACACAGAAAGACGTTTGGGCAAACGGACAGGTCGTTGTGCGGATGAACGCCCCTGACGGATCTTCTATAATAGAATACATGGGAGTGCATGAGAGGATACTTGCCGATTACTACACGGCGATAGAACGTCGTCGCCTGACGGCCCAACTGGAAAAAAAGTATCACCAGCCGCTGACAAGAAAGATAGAAGACAAATTCGGCGTCACCCTAAAAGTTCCCACCACGTTTTCTGCCTGTAAGGAAGACGGGGAAAACTTTTTCTGGGCTTCCGACAACGCCGCCTCCGGACGAACAGACATGGTCGTCTACACCTTTCCTTATGAATCTGAGGAAACGTTCACCCGGAATTATCTTGTCGACAAACGCGATTCTGTGTTGGGAGTCAATATGCCCGGTTCTTTTCCGCATTCCTGTATGACGACGGAAACCGCTTACGCAGAGCCTTCTTACAAGGCTATTACGGTGAATGGAAAATATTGTGGGGAATTACGTGGCCTTTGGAAGATGAAAGGGGATATGATGGGTGGACCTTTTGTGAGTCATGCCCGTGTAGACGAAGTGAATAATCGGATCGTCGTCGTAGAAGGTTTCGTCTATGCTCCGGAAACGGATAAAAAAAACTACATTCGCCGCATAGAAGCGGCTCTCTACACCTTACACCTTCCCGGAGAGGATACGGAATTACCGGAAGTGGAAATTCTCCCCTGAAACAAAAAAACGCCTTTAAAGCTTTCCCCTCCAATGTTGGATATACAAATTCTCCGTAATGACTTCCCTATTCTCTCTCGGACTGTCCATGACAAGTCCCTTGTTTACTTTGACAACGCCGCCACCACGCAAAAACCTCAATCCGTTGTAGAACAGATTCGTAAAGCTTATTACGACGCAAATGCCAACGTACACCGGGGTGTTCATTTCCTCAGTCAACAAGCTACCGAAGCCCACGAAAACGCACGTCGTGCCGTGCAACAATTCATTCATGCCGAACATCCTCACGAAATTATTTTTACGCGTGGAACAACGGAAGCTATTAATCTTGTCGCTTCCTCGTTTGCCGAAATCGCGTTCACCGAAGGTGATGAAGTGATACTCTCCGCCATGGAACACCACTCTAACATCGTTCCCTGGCAACTGCAAATGGCCCGTCGAGGTATCCGTCTTAGAATTATTCCTGTCAATGAGCTTGGTGAGATGGATCTGGATGCTTACCATGCTTTCTTTTCCCCACGCACGCGGTTAGTGGCTGTTACGCATGTATCCAACGTACTTGGAACAATTAATCCCGTGCAATCAATGATTGCCGAAGCGCATGCGCATGACGTTCCCGTCCTTGTGGATGGCGCCCAGGCCGTCCCGCATCTGCCCGTTGACGTGCAAGCTCTTGATGCTGATTTCTATGCATTCTCTGCCCATAAAGTCTATGGCCCTACGGGTATAGGTATTCTCTATGGCAAAGAAAAATACCTTGATCTCCTCCCTCCCTATCAAGGTGGGGGTGAAATGATTGCAGCTGTCTCTTTTGAGCACACTACATTTAACGAATTGCCCTATAAATTTGAAGCCGGTACTCCCGATTATATTGGTAGTACTGCCTTCGCTACTGCACTCGACTACGTTTCCCGTATCGGACTTGACTCTATTGCCGAACATGAAACAGACCTCCTGCGTTACGCCACAGACAGCCTTTCGGCTATCTCCGGCATACGTATTTTCGGGCAGGCTCCCCATAAAAGTGCTGTCCTTTCCTTCCTCCTGCCCAATATCCACCCTTACGATGCAGGCCTTCTACTTGACCGTTTTGGTATAGCCGTTCGTACAGGACATCATTGCGCGCAACCTCTCATGCAACATCTTGGTATCGAAGGTACCGTCCGTGCCTCCTTTGCCTTCTACAACACAAAAACAGAAATAGACATTTTCTTGCAAGCTCTTTTGCAAGTACAAACCATACTCCAATGAAACAACTCTCGTATTATCTGCATACTTATCCATTCTCAATCCTGTTGGTCATCATTGTGCTTACCCTCTCCTTTATTAAGCCCCCTGAGGTGGAGACGCCGGATGATATGGATAAGTGGATACATCTTGCCATGTACACGTTCCTCTCCGGAATTTTCTGGTTTGAATATCTCCGCTCCCATACGCCGACTGTCGACAGTGTGTTCCGTCCCGTCCGCGCCTTTCTTTTCGCTACCTTGATACCGGCCTTGCTCGGAATACTTACCGAGTATTTGCAAGGACTGCTCACAGACTACCGGACTGCCGACGTCTATGATGTCGTTATGAATGTGGCTGGAGTTTTTCTTGCAGGGCTGCTTGCTTGGTTCGGCTTGCGTCCTTATCTCCACCGTCCTCCCGATCCGGACTGATGCTTCTCTCTTGTTTGAACGTACACCGTGTGGAAGCCGGTTGCGACGAAGCCGGAAGAGGATGTCTTGCAGGAGACGTCTTTGCCGCTGCCGTCATCCTGCCTCCTGATTTTTGCCACCCCACGCTTAACGACAGTAAGCAGCTCACAGAAAAACAACGCTATGCGCTCCGTCCCTTTATCGAAGAGGAGGCTGTCGCTTGGGCTGTTGCCGTTGCCTCTCCTAAAGAAATAGACCGTCTCAATATCCTCCATGCTTCTATTTTAGCCATGCACCGTGCTATCGCCCTCCTGCCTTTTCCTCCACAGCATCTCCTCATCGACGGTCCCCATTTCACTCCTTACCCCGGCATCGCTCATACTGCCATACCACATGGCGATGCACTTTACTTCTCTATCGCTGCCGCTTCCGTCCTTGCCAAGACCTACCGTGATGATTATATGAAACTCCTTGCCCCTCTTTATCCTTCTTATGATTGGAGTCGGAATAAAGGCTATCCCACTCGTTTTCACCGTCAAGCCATTCTCCGTTATGGTCTTTCCCCTCTTCACAGGCGTTCGTTTACATCTTCTCACCCTACATTATGGACATGAACAAAGAAACAACTTCTGCCGGTTTCCTTGCAGGGCGCATACCGTTACGCCCTGCATTGGCAGTGATTTTGGGTAGTGGTCTCGGGGCGCTCGCCGAACAGCTTACAGGAGCTGTCTCTATTCCTTATGCAGAAATTCCATATTTCCCTTCCTCTACTGTCGAAGGACATCGTGGACGCCTTCTCTGCGGATGTTTGCAGGGGGTTCCTCTCTGGGTACTGCAAGGCCGTTTTCACTACTACGAAGGCTATACCATGCAGCAAGTCACCTACCCCATTCGCGTGTTACATCTCCTCGGCGTCCGCACCCTTCTTGTCTCCAATGCTGCCGGAGGGATAAATCCCACTTTCCATACAGGCGATTTGATGATTATTCGCGACCATATCAATATGATGCCCAACCCGCTTATCGGACCTAATGAAGATCGTTTCGGACCTCGCTTTCCTGATATGACGTATGCTTACGACCTCACCTATATCCGTTGGATGGAAGAAGAAGCGGAACGGTTGAATTTTGTCGTCCGCAAAGGCGTCTATGTCGGACTGACCGGACCCTCCTTCGAAACGCCGACTGAATATGCTTTTTATGCCAGGGGAGGTGGGGATGCCATCGGAATGAGTACCGTACCGGAAGTCATTGTCGCCCGTCACGCCGGTATGCGTGTCTTCGGCATGTCCGTCATCACTAACGAAGGTTATCGTTGTGCCGAAGGACTTGTGAACGATGGGGCTGACGTCATCCGGGCCGCCGAACGGGCTGCCGCTACCTTGACAAGTCTTTTCACAGCCCTCATTAACCGTATGGGAGGAGACCGCTCAGCCTCTTGCCCTTAAAGAACGAAAGGCAAACCAAAAGCCTGCCGCTACAAAAGGGATACTCAGTAACTGTCCCATATTCAAGGCCATACCGGCTTCAAACGCTTCCTGGTCATTTTTGACGAACTCCACCAGAAACCGCGACCCGAAAACACAAATCATAAAGATACCGAAGATAAAGCCTTCCTTCTGTGCCATCCCTTTTTTGAAATAAAGCCATGTACACAAGGCAAAAGTCAGTAAGTAGAAACCGGTTTCGTACAGCTGGGTAGGGTGGGAAGGCGCTGAAAAGACCGGCGCCGCGCCATTTTTCCATTTCCCCAGGTTTTCTATAAAACGAAAAGCCCAAACGGCATCGGTAGTATGTCCGTATATTTCGTGATTCATCAGGTTACCTAACCGTATCATTGCCGCCACAAAGCCCGTGGGTACGGCTAGTCGGTCGAACGTCCACAGTATTCTTTGGTGTGAAACACGTTTGGAGTAGACGTACATAGAGAGCATCACGCCCAATGTACCGCCGTGGCTTGCCAGGCCTCCTTCCCATACCTTCAGGATTTCTACGGGATTAGACAGGTAATAACCTGGAGCATAGAATAAACAATGTCCCAATCTCGCGCCAAGTATGGTTCCCACGACGGTATACACCAGCAACGATTCCAGTTGTGCAGGCGGCAGTTTTTCTCTGTCCCACATTTTCTCCATGATTTTATACCCTACGGCAAAACCAATGGCGAATGCCAGGCCGTACCATCTAATTTCCCGTCCTCCCACGCTGAATAGGGTCGGGTCGGCCGTCCACGTCACATAACTCAATATACTCCCTGCATATTCCGACAATCCCATAACTGTCCTTGTCTATTATCTTTTTGTTTCCCCCCAAACAGGCGGGGCTTCTCTTGCCCGCAAAGGTAGTGATAATACGTCCTTCGTCTCCGTAACGGTAAACTGCCCGAAGAAGGGAAAAAAGGGATATTTTTGCGGCGTCAAATTAATTGGGCTACGATGAATAGGAAAGAACGACTGGAAGCTTTCGGGAGGTTGTTGGACGTAATGGAGGAATTACGACAGAAGTGTCCTTGGGACAAGAAACAAACGAACGAGAGTTTGCGTACAAATACTATCGAAGAGGTTTACGAGCTTTGCGACGCCCTTATTCGCGATGATAACGAAGACATCCGGAAAGAACTTGGCGACCTCCTCCTGCACGTTGTCTTTTATGCCTTAATCGCTGAAGAAAAGGGAACTTTCGATATCGGGGATGTCTGTAATACGCTTTGCCAAAAACTCATCTACCGCCATCCGCACGTTTTTGGTTCCACGGACGCCGATACTTCTCAACAAGTGGAACAGAATTGGGAGCAGCTCAAATTGAAAGAGAAGGGAGGTAATAAAACGGTTCTCGAAGGTGTGCCCCTCGCACTACCTTCCATCGTCAAAGCCCACCGCATACAGGATAAGGCGCGTAATGCCGGTTTCGATTGGGAATTTCGCGAACAGGTATGGGATAAGGTGCGGGAAGAGTTTTCCGAGCTGGGAATAGAGATCGACCGTATGGAAGCCGACCGTATGGAGGAGGAATTCGGAGACCTTTTTTTCAGTCTCATCAATGCCGCACGCCTTTACAAAATTGATCCGGACAATGCTTTGGAACGTACTAACCGTAAGTTCATTACCCGTTTCAACTATATGGAGCAACGTGTGTCGGAACAAGGACGGGCGCTCAAAGACTTGACCCTTGACGAACAGAACCGCCTCTGGGATGAAGCCAAGCGCCGATGACCGCCTTTTAGAGAAGCTGCGCCATGTAGATACTCTTATTCAGCGGCAAGGTTTTGCCGATATGGTTGATGCTTACGGACAAAAGCTCTACTGGCAGATTCGTAAAATGGTCTTGAATCATGACGATGCCAACGACCTCCTCCAAAATACGTTCTTGAAAGCATGGACCAGTCTTGATAACTTTCGCGGAGAGGCCAAACTTTCTACCTGGCTTTACAAGATTGCCGTCAACGAGTGTCTTACTTTTTTAGGTAAACAACAGGCTCGAAACAATATTTCCCTCGAAGAGGCCGATCTCTTCCTTGCCGAACATCTTACCGCCGACAGTTTTTTCGACGGTGACGCCGCACAAGCCCGTTTGCAGGAGGCCATTCTCCGCCTTCCCAGAAGGCAAAGGCAGGTCTTCAACATGAAGTATTTCGACGAAATGAAATACGAAGAGATAGCGGAGATTCTCGGCACTTCCGTCGGCGCTCTCAAAGCCTCCTATCACCATGCCGTCAAGAAGGTCGAAGATTACATCCGTTCCGGTAATGCGATACCTAACAGTGACATCCCTGAATGAATGATTTTTGCCGTGTTGTACGAGAGCATCAGCCGCAGTGTACGCACCGATAGATTTGTTTCGCGCAGGATGGCGTAGTCATGGTAGAATTGGTTGTATTCCTTCGCCAGGGAATAGACATAGTTAGCCACAAGGGCAGGACTGTACCGTTCTCCCGCTTCTTGGACAAGAAGCGGAAAAGTGGCAAGTAATTGAATGAGCGCTTCCTCTTTTGACGCCAAAGGAGTGTCGGAAGGGAGCCGGTCGGGAACCGTAAAACCTTGTTCTTTTGCTTTACGTAGCACGGATCGGATACGTGCATACGTATACTGTATGAAAGAACCGGTGTTCCCGTTGAAATCAATTGATTTTTTCGGATTGAAAGTGATGTTCCTGTGGGGATCTATTTTGAGGATAAAATATTTAAGTGAGCCAAGCCCTACCAGGCGGGCTATCTCTTCGGCTTCTTCTGTGGAGAAATCCTCCTGTTTCCCCAAATCATGAGAGATCACCCTTGCCGTCCGTATCATTTCGTCCATCAGGTCGTCGGCATCTACCACCGTACCCTTACGGCTTTTCATTTTCCCTTCGGGCAGGTCTACCATGCCGTAAGAGAAATGCATCAACCCTTTCCCAAAGGCAAAGCCCAACTTATCCAGCAGTATGGAGAGAACTTGGAAATGATAATCCTGTTCATTCCCTACCACGTAGATCATTTTATCAATCGGATAATCATCGAAGCGAAGCTTGGCCGTTCCGATATCCTGCGTCATATAGACCGACGTGCCGTCGGCGCGTAGAAGCAATTTTTGATCAAGCCCTTCGGCGCTGAGGTCAGCCCATACCGAACCATCCGCACGCCGTTCGAATAAACCTTCCGACACCCCGCGTTCCACTTCTTTTTTTCCCTCCGTGTAAGTATCCGATTCGTAATAGATCCGGTCGAAGTCTATCCCCAACCGTCGGTACGTTTCTTCAAATCCGGCATATACCCATTCGTTCATTTCTTTCCAGAGACGCCGTATCGCCGTGTCGCCCGCTTCCCAGAGACGGAGCATTTCCCGGGTTTCCGCCATCAACGTCGAACGCTGTTCCGCTTCCTTTTCGGTCAATCCCTCAGCCTTTAGATTTAGCTGTTCTTCTTCATAATACGTATCGAACAGCACGTAAAAATCCCCCACGAACCGGTCTCCTTTCAACCCCATTGACATCGGTGTCGCTCCGTTTCCCCATTTCTGCCATGCCAGCATTGACTTGCAGATATGGATACCCCGATCGTTTACAATATTGGTTCTGACCACCCGCTTCCCGTTGGCCCGCATGATCTCGGCGAGGCTGTACCCGAGCAAATTATTGCGGATATGCCCCAAATGGAGGGGCTTATTCGTATTCGGTGACGAGTATTCAATCATCACTAGCGGCGCCTCGGCGCTTACAGGTATAAAACCAAAACGTTCCTCTGATTGTATCCCGTTCAGCACTTCCACCCAACAACTTGCCGCCACCTGTATATTCAGGAAACCCTTCACCACGTTGAACCCCGCTACCAGCTCTTTGCGATGTGTAACCAAATAGTCACCCAGGGATCGCCCCGTTTCCTCCGGTTTCCGTTTCGACACTTCCAACAGGGGAAACACCACCACCGTCAAATGTCCTTCAAACTCACGTTTTGTCGGCTGCACCTGTATCACTTCCGTACCTATCTCCGCCCCATACAAGGCCTTTACCGCCTCTACTACGGCTACTGCAATCTTCTTCTCCATATAGTTTTTTTATAATTACAGTCCGGTGTAGGTGGAGGGGGAGAGGGAAAGTAGTTCGGTTTTCAGCGTATCGGGGATAGGCAGCTGCCCAATAAATTGGTGCAAGGTCTCTATGGTAAGGGCTTCATGGGTACGGGTAAGGTTTTTGAGGGCTTCATAAGGTTGAGGGAACCCTTCGCGGCGGAGGATGGTTTGGATGCCTTCGGCAATGACGGCAGGATTGTCCGATAGATCCTTGTCAATGGCCGTCTTGTTCAAGATCAGGTTGCGGAGTCCTTTACTGAGGCTTTGAAAGGCGATAAGGGTATGGGCAAGCGGGACGCCGATATTCCGTAATACGGTGGAATCGGTCAGGTCGCGTTGCAACCGGGAGACGGGGAGTTTACCGGCAAGATGTTCAAACAAGGCGTTGGCAATCCCAAGGTTGCCTTCGGCATTCTCAAAGTCAATAGGGTTCACCTTGTGAGGCATGGCAGAGGAACCTACTTCGTCCGCTTTGATACGTTGTTTGAAATAACCCATCGAGATGTACTGCCAATAGTCACGGCAGAGATCGATGAGGATGGTATTGATCCGTTTGAGACCATCGAAAAGGGCGGCAAGGTTGTCGTAATTGGATATTTGCGTAGTCCACGTTTCCCTCGTCAATTGAAGAGATGCCACGAAACGGTCGGCAAAAGTTTTCCAGTCAACGTCTGGATAGGCCGCATAATGCGCATTAAAGTTGCCCGTGGCTCCGCCGAACTTAGCCGAGAAGGGTACCGAGAGAAGCAGGGTACGCTGTTGTTCAAGGCGATAGGTAAACACTCGCACCTCTTTTCCAAGCCGCGTAGGCGACGCCGACTGACCATGCGTTTTGGCAAGCATCGGAATAGCCATCCATTCTTCCGCCTGGTGATCAAGGAGGTCTTTCACCTCCGTCAGAAGCGGTATATAAATACAGTCAAACGCCTCTTTCAACGCTAACGGGGAGGCGGTATTGTTGACGTCCTGCGAGGTCAACCCGAAGTGAATAAACTCACGATAGTCGGCCGCAAGAAAAGAAGCGGTACGCTCCTTTATGAAATACTCCACAGCTTTGACGTCATGATTCGTTTTTTGTTCGATCTCTTTGATGCGGGAGCTGTCCTCCTCGCTAAAATATTCATAGAGAGCACGCAAAGGCTGCCTTATTGAGTGGCTTCGTAAAGCTTCGAGGTGGGGTAGGAAATCAATAAGTGCGAGGAAATACTCTACCTCTACGCGGACGCGGTACTTCATCAGCGCAAACTCCGAAAAATAAGAGGCTAAGGGTTCCGTTTGCCTCCTGTATCTTCCATCAATAGGCGAAATGGCTGTTAACGCCGAGATTATCATAGGCCTTCTCATTTTTGAAGTCGTAAAGGTATGTTATCTTTGCAAGAATGAACACTAACAACACTAACAGCTAACCCGACGTAACCATGTCCCAGCACCAGATAGATGAACTTGACAGGAAGATCCTCAGGATGATAATCGGTAATGCCCGTATGCCTTTCCTTGAGGTAGCGCGTGAATGTAATGTGTCCGGTGCAGCTATTCATCAACGGATACAGAAGTTGACGAACATGGGAGTAATTACAGGTGCCGAGTACACCGTAGACAATATGAAAGTAGGCTATGAAACATGCGCCTATATGGGATTGTACCTGCAATCGCCGGGGCAGTTTTCTACCGTCACAGAAGCATTGGCAAAAATCCCGGAGGTAGTGGAGTGTCATTATACGACAGGGCCTTACGATTTGTTTATCAAAATATACGCACGCAATAACCGCCACCTGTTGAGTATCATTCACCACAAATTGCAGCCGCTGGGCCTTTCGAGGACGGAATCGCTCATCTCTTTTAAGGAGGCTTTCAAACGTCAGATTCCTGTCGACGTCCTTGAAGAATAACAGGACGTAGCAGCTCCCGCGCATTGGCCAGTGACGCTTCTGTCAGGGAGGCGCCGCTAAGCATGCGGGCTATTTCGCGGATACGCTCCCCTTCGTCAAGAAGACAGATAGCGGTGGCCGTATGTTCGTGAGTATCTTCCTTGTAAACGAGATAATGAGCCTGCCCCTTGGCCGCGATTTGAGGGAGGTGGGTGATGGTGATCACCTGCATGTTGAGGCTCATCGACTGCATAATCTCCCCCGTTTTGTCGGCAATCTCTCCCGAAACTCCCGTATCCGCTTCATCAAAGACGATGGTCGGCAAGGCGCTGAACCCCGCTATCATGGCCTTGATACAAAGCATCAAACGGGACAATTCGCCCCCCGATGCAATTTGCGCCACGGCTTGTAGAGGAACGTTTCGATGAGCGGCAAAGAGGAAACATACTTCATCCATACCTTCTGACGAGGCCTCTCCTTTTTGAGAGACGGATACTGTGAGGCGGGCATTGGGCATCCCCAGCGCGGCGACCCGTGTAGTGAGTTCGGGAGACATCGTTTCCGCAGCCTGACGGCGTCGCTCATGCAAGACGGCAGCCTGACGGAGCAGCTCTCCATGCAGCGCGTCCAGCGTATGGCGTGTTTGTGCAAGCTGTTCATCGAAAGAATTGATCTCATTCAACAGCCGTGCATAGTCGTCGCGGAGTTCTATCAATTCTTCGACAGTGCCGAGATGATGTTTTTGTTGTAGACGGTAAAGGGTGTCAAGACGTTCGTTGACGGCGGCAAGACGTCCGGGATCGAATGAAATATGCTCTTGTTGGACAGCGGTATCGGTAGACAGGTCGCTCAGGTCGACGTAAGCGTTACGGAGGCGGTTGACCATTTCTTCGGCCTCAGGATAGCACCCTTGCAGCGCACCGGCGGAGGATAAGGCCTCCCTTATAGGGCGGAGAGCCCCTTGTTCGTCGCCCTCCAAAAGACGGTTGATCTTGTAAAGACCGGCTTTGATCTCTTCCGTATGGAGGAGTAGGGACTGTTCGTGCTCCAAAGCTTCCTGTTCTCCGACCACTAAATTGGCCTGTATGAGCTGTTCAAGTTGGAAACGAAAAAAGTCCTCGTCCTGTTTCGTTTGGAGAACTTTTACTTCTATGGCTTCCAATTCCTTCTGCAACTTACGGTAACGCTCGTACTCCTCGCGGTAAACGGTAAGGAGCGCCCCGTTATTGGCCATGACGTCGACCACCTTCAATTGGAATCCACTATTACCCAACAGTAAATTGCCATGCTGGGAATGGATGTCTATCAATCGTATCCCTAACTCTTTAAGTATTGTTAATTGGACGGGCGAGTCGTTGACGAAGGCTCGTGACTTGCCCGATGCAAATAATTCCCGCCGCAAGATACAGTGCTTCGCATCGTATTCCAATTCGTTGTCTACAAAGAAAGCTTCCAACCCATAAGCCGTTATGTCGAATAGGGCTTCGACAAGACATTTGTCCGCACCTGTGCGGATGCTTTTCCCGTCGGCTCGTTGCCCTAATACCAATCCCAAAGCGCCAAGGATAATGGATTTTCCTGCTCCTGTTTCACCGGTTACTACCGACAGCCCTTTACCGAAGTGGATATCCAGCCGCTCTATGAGGACGTAATCCCGAATGGTCAGTGAACTCAGCATATCGTCAGTTGCTAATGATAAGTTCGGTGGCAGATTGCTGGGCAACCCTGTACGAATGCAGCCGGTAACCGCCGGGACCGGCGACAGGGATACCGTTGTCTATCAAACTGTAACGTGTCTCGCAGGAAGCACAGACGGCAAACAATCCGCCCTCTTCCAACGAGACAACCGTTTTTGAGGATATCTCTACCGGACAGGCAAGGTCATAGGCTTGATAACCGGTGTGGTTATGAAAGACTAACAATCCGCCGTATCCAACCCTGTCGTCTTTGAGAAGCGTTTCTCCGTGTTTGAAGACCTTACTGCTGTACACAGGCACCAGATCGCTGTCCAAATAATTCAAATGAATCGCCAAGTTCACAGGGGCATAAGGAATACGTATCTCCTGCTCCGGAATGCAGGAAAAAAGGATAATACCTAAGAGAAACGCGGTATAACGTCTCATCGTGCGAGCAGTTGCTGTTCGGCTTTTTCCACCTGCTCGAAAGGAAAACCTCCGACCACTTCGGACAACCATCCCGCAATGCGCTCGTTGCACAGTTTGCCGATACTCCCTTCGTGCGTATACCGTTCCGTCAACGTTTGACCCGCCGGGGCAGTGAATTTACCGGTTTTCTCCCCCGCAAATGAACGGGCTACTTCCGCGTAGGCGTCCCGGAACGGAACGCCTGCCATCACGCGCCGGTTCACTTCCTCTACGCTGAAAAGCGGTGCGTAACGCTCATCGTCAAGGATATGTTCATTGACGTGTATCTCCCGCATCATGGACGAGACAATATGCAGGCAGTCTTTCAATTCCCCGAAAGCAGGCAGGAAAACTTCTTTAATGATCTGCATGTCGCGGAAATATCCGGAAGGAAGGTTATTGGAGATGAGCGTGATTTGGGTGGGGAGGGCTTGCAGCTTATTGCAGCGGGCGCGGGTGAGTTCGAACACGTCGGGATTCTTCTTATGCGGCATGATGCTGGAGCCGGTAGTAAACCGGTCGGGCAAGGTAATGAAGCCGAAGTTTTGGCTGTTGAACAGGCAGGCGTCGTAGGACAGCCGCGATAAAGTAGCCGCTATTCCCGCTAACGCGAAAGCGCCCGACCGTTCCATCTTTCCCCGACCCATTTGGGCGTACACCACATTGTAATTCATGGAATCGAAACCCAGCAAATCGGTCGTCATCTGCCGGTTGAGCGGAAAGGAGGAGCCGTAGCCTGCCGCCGAGCCTAAGGGGTTGCGGTTGCATATCTTGTAGGCGGCTTGCAGGAGCAACAGGTCATCGGCCAAGCTTTCGGCATAGGCGCCGAACCAAAGCCCGAAGGACGAAGGCATGGCTATCTGCAAATGCGTGTAACCCGGCAGTAACACCTCTTTGTATTTTTCACTCTGTGCCAACAACGTCTCGCACAAGGCGGCCGTCTGCTCGGTGATATGCCGTATCTCCGTGCGGGTAAACAGTTTCAAGTCCAGCAATACCTGGTCGTTGCGTGAGCGGCCGCTGTGTATCTTCTTTCCTATCTCGCCCAGCTTGTGAGTCAGCGTCAGCTCCACCTGGGAATGTACATCCTCTACGTCCTCCTCTATCTCGAAGCGTCCTGCTATAGCTTCCCCATAAATTTCCTTCAATCCCTGCAACAGCCGCCCCAACTCCTCTTTGCCCAGCAGTCCGATGCTTTCCAGCATCACGATGTGCGCCATAGAACCCAATACATCGTAGGGTACGAGATACAAGTCCATTTCCCTGTCCTTGCCGATGGTGAAAGCCGTCACATCGCGGTCCGGTTGCGTCCCCTTATCCCATAGTTTCTTCATCTCCCAACTCCGTACATTACTTACGTTGCCCCAAAAGTACCAACTTTGGCTTTCTTACCAACAAAAAAAGAGAGAGGGTATCTCCCTTGTGGAAATACCCTCCTCTCAGGTATATAAATGTAGTAAAACAAAAAGTCTTGCCGGGACTTAGAAGGAAATGAGTAGCTGGGTGGCGACGAGGTCGCGGTCAGCCTTCTCCTGGGTACGGTGGGTATAGTTGAACTGCAGGCGGACGTTCTTAATAGGGTAGTAGCTGACGCCGACGATGTAGTTGGTTTGTTTGGTAGCGTCTTTCGTGTCGTCAGCCTGATAATAATCGTATTTGAGGACGGGCTGCCATTTGGGGGCTACGTAGTAGGCGGCGGTGAGGTAATAACCGTTGCCTTCTTTTTTCACTTCTTTGTTGTCTTTAAAGTCGGTACCGGTGGTACCGAAGAGATACTCACCGCGGACGAGGAGTTTCTTGTCGTCATACTTGGCGCCGAAACCTGTACGGACGCGCGCAAGGTCTTTGACCTGGTCGTCAATGGTTTTCCCATATTTCCCGTTGTAATGGGAGATAGCGATGGCGAGGGGTTTAATGGGGTTGATGGTGAGGATACCGGTGAGGTCCTTGTGGGTGTTGTTGTCTTTGTTACCCTGGTTGATAAGGCCGTTCCCGTTGACTATCCCTACGTAATAATCGACAAGGTTGTAACCCGTTTTCTTCCCAAACCCGCCGAAGAAGGCAAGCCCTATTTCACGGCCGTTGCCGCCTATACCAGATTCGTCCGAATAGCCGCTGAACTTGGAGATGACGGTAGAGTTTTCTATCGTTTCCAAGCCGGTGGGGCTGTACGGGTTTTCCAGGGTGAAGGGGTATTTGAATTGCCCAACACGGAGGTTGATGTAGGAAGAAGGTTTCCAGGTTACGAAAGCATCGAGAATCTTAGGCGTTCCGGAAAGCTCCAATTGGATGCGGTAATCCACTTTCGAGGAGATACCTCCCTTAATATCCAAACGGGCACGGCGTACGTCAAAGCTGTTCGTGGCGTCTTTGCCTTCTACGTCATCGTACTGAAAACGGGTATTGACCAAACCGGAGATGCTCGGTAGCTTGGAAGTGATGCCTTCCACCTTCGAGACCCGTTCTTCAATACTCTTCTCCTGGGCAACGACGGTAGCCGTTGCGGCGGCCAAAGCGGCCACGTAAAACACCTTGTTCACTTTCATCTTTTGGTTGTTTAGTTTATAGAGATTTTGTGTTTAAGACCAATAGATATCCTCGCTGAGGATGATAGGAATAGAAACCGCTTCTCCGTTGCGGATATGAAAAGCTTTGATGTCAGGGGTCTCCGCCGCAAGGGAGACGATGATATACACCACGCTCGGATCGTAAGCCAAACGGATGTCTTCCTTGGAAGGGCGTGCAGGAGAGGAAGGATGGCTGTGATAATTGGCAAGAATCTTTTGCCCCGTAGCCCGCGCCGCTTTGAGGACGTCGAACTGCTCCTGGGGATCGAACGAGAAATGCTCCGCACTGTGGTCGACATTGACCATAGGATAATGCTTCTCTACCCGCTCGTCCCTACCCGTAAGCAACCCGCACGCTTCGTGGGGCAACTCCTCACGCGCCTGTTGGAAGAGAGCCTCTGCGATGTACTGCGGAATTTGTATATGCCTCATATTTCCTTCCTTTGTGGCGGCAAATGTAAACGATAATTTCACGGGGCAAAGGAGTGTAACTAAAACTTAACCGGCAATACCATAATGGTGGTATATTTGCAAAAACATAGTAGATACCATGAAAAAGAAACGAATCGTGATCGTCAACGGCCCCAATCTCAACCTCCTTGGGAAACGTGAACCGGAGATCTACGGGTCGATGACCTTCGAGCAATATTTAGAGGATTTGCGGCGATGGTTTCCTCAGCTGGACATCGCGTTTTTCCAAAGCAATGCGGAAGGGGCATTGGTGGATAAGATACAAGAAGCCGGTTTTGAGGCTGCCGGCATTATACTCAATGCAGGGGCCTATACGCATACCTCCCTTGCGCTGCACGATGCCATTAAGGCCGTGCCTGCGCCCGTCATAGAGGTGCATATTTCCAATGTCCATGCCCGGGAAGAGTTCCGTCGTCATTCCTTTCTTTCTGCGGCGTGCCGAGGCATTGTCGTAGGCTTCGGCTTTGATTCTTACAGGCTGGCGCTGCACTACTTTGCGCCGTTGACCACGGAATAGGAACCGATGCAGGGGATGGAGGAGTATATCCTTTCACATATAGACGAGGAGGGTGAATTATTGACAGACCTGCGTCGCGATGCGCATGTCAACCTATTGCGTCCCCGTATGCTGTCAGGTCATTTGCAGGGGAGACTGCTGAAAATGTTTTGCCGCATGATACGCCCCCAGCGGGTATTGGAGATAGGCACGTATACGGGCTATGCGACCTTGTGCATGGCGGAAGGGATGGAGGCAGGCACGGTGATACACACTGTGGAAATCAATGATGAGATGGAGCTGTTTATCCGCCGTTATGTATCCCGTTCGCCCGAGCGAGAGAAGATACGGTTGCACTTCGGGGATGCCTTGGAGGTGGTTCCCCGCTTGGGAGGGGAGTATGACATGGTCTTTATGGATGGGGGCAAGCATCAATACAGGGCGTACTATGAGATGGTTTTTCCGTATCTCCGGCTTGGAGGTTTTATCGTTGCGGACAATACGCTTTGGGACGGTAAGGTGGTCCATCCTCCCTCGCCCATAGACAAACAGACGTCGGGGATAATTGCCTTCAATGAACTGATCGGTCACGACAGGCGTGTAGAGAAAGTGATTCTCCCGCTACGGGACGGTCTGACGGTGATCCGAAAATGTGCGGTGTAAAAAAAGCGCTACCCTTGGAGAGCCTCTTGTCGGATTCGAACCAACGACCCCGAGATTACAAATCACGTGCTCTGGCCAACTGAGCTAAAGAGGCGAGTAGGTAAGCCTTCTACATCGCGCCGCTACAACCTGCGTACCCTTGCTGCCGTCAAGCCCTGGGGGATTCCGAGGGAGCTTGCCGTGTAGGGCTTACCTGGGGCAAAGGTACTTTTTTCTCCCAATCAAGCAAGGCCTTATCGCTTTCTGATGACTACCTTCCAATGCCCTTCGGGGAATTGCGTCTGCGCGAGCACTTCATGCCCTTCGTTGCGCACCGAGCCCGGAACGTTGCCGATGGGATGGCCGTCGTCAAGCCACACTTCCAGCTCTTCTCCTATCTGCATGGCCGCTAGTTGAATCTTGGTCTGCACAAAGTTCATCGGACAGACAATGCCTCGCAGGTCTTTGAAACGACGGGTTTCCGGCGCCGCCACCACTGCCGCCACCGTGCCTCCGCTCTTGAACTGCAAAGAATCGTCCATATGGGCGTAAAGCTCCGTGACATCGTCCGCCAAGGCGAGGATCGCTATCCGCCAAGGGAGAAAGTCAGCGGCCTTGCCGACTTTGCCTAACTCGACGACCGTCCGGAAACGTGCGTCTATCAGGGAGGAATCAATGAAATGTTGCAGGAAAAAGTCAAACACCTCCCCGGGAGTGCGTGGATCAGCGCCTCTTGTGACTAAAAGCATACGGGAGGCGGAGAAAAGGATGTCATACAGGTAACCGTTGGCTTGGCCGTTGTCGGTCGCCGTGTCAAGGGCTTGCTTCCCTTGGCGGATGTAGGCCAGGTCGACGTCAATCATGTCGAAGAGGCCTGCCGAACATTCGGCGGCGCCGCGATTGGCGAGGCTGAACAATTCTTCGGCGCCCCAGTCGTAATAATAATTCTTGTCTTCCTCAAAAGAGGGAATCTCTTCATACTCTTTGAGCAAGGCAAGGGCAAGGGCGTGTCCCCCTTGTTCCAACCATTGGGCAAAAGAGGCGCTATCCTGCTCGCTATAGGCAGCGAGCAGGCGCACGACGAAGGCGGGCACGTCTTTTGCGCCGATATTTCCTGTGGGGAGGGCCAGGTGAGGATTGTTTTCCGTCCTACCGGCGGCCAGCAGTAGTTGATAGGCAGGGTAGGCGCGCTCATTGCGCAACACTTTTCCCGAAAAGCCGATGTCCGCCCATAGTTGCTGTCCGCAGGAATTGGGGCAACCGGAAACATGGATACGCAGGGTGCTCAATTTGTCCGTATCAAGGTCGCTACGCAACAGTTCACGCCGCAATGCGGCCGTCAGCCCCTTGGAAAGGCAGATACCGAGGCGACAGGTGTCCGCGCCGGTGCAGGACACAAGATTGTTGGCCACCGGCGGGGCGTCACTTTCCGGGGCGAGGTCTTGGATGAGGGCGTACAACTCGGCAAGGGCAGGGCCGGGAATATGGCGCAGGAGGATATTTTGCGTCGTGGTGAAACGCAGGGCGTAAGGGCCGAATTGAGCGACAAAACGCAATAGTTTCTTAAAACGTTCGGCAATCAGGGGGTCACCGATAGCAATGTTGCCGTGAAGGAACGGTAACAGGACGGCATAATACCCTTCTTGGCGTTGTGCGGTCACGTAACGGCGTGTCCATACTTCCGTCGGCGCGGGAAACGGTTGTCCGCTCGCCGGTACATAAGCGCTCGCGGCGGGCACGTCGTCATAGTCGGCGGGAATAGCCAGAGGGGACACCTTCTTTTTGGCCTCCTCGTAATAGGAGCGGATGAGGGACAGCGTCGGCTCTACGCCCAGCCGCTCGAAAATATAGCGAAGGCGGGCCTTGTGCTTGTTTTTCCGGTTACCGTGTTCGGAGAACATTCGTTTGAGGGCCGTCGCGACGGCAAATACTTCGTCGTCGGCGATGAAATCAAAAAGCAAATGGCCTACGGCCGGATTAGAGCCGCCACCGCCACCGACATATACGCGGAAACCTTTCCGTCCGTCTTGTATGCGGGCCACGAAGCCCAAGTCGTTTATCAGCGCATAATCGGGCGCTTGCTCTTGGGAGGAGAAGGCGATCTTCAATTTACGGGGCAATAAATACGAATCGGCCTCGGCCACCAGGCAGGTTGTCAAAGCCAAGGCGTAAGGGGTGGTATCGAAGGTCTCTTCAAAAATCCCGCTACCCTGGGATACAAGGATGTTACGGACAGTATTTCCGCCGCCGCCTTTGGTGCTAAGGCCTACTTTCTGCAAGTCATACAGCAAAGGCTCAATTTCGGGAAGGGCAAGATTCTGTATCTGAATCTCTTGACGGGTAGTGATGTGCAACAATCCCGACCGGTGAGCCAAGGCAATGTCAACCACCTCCATCAATTGTTTGGGAGTGATGACGCCCCCTGTGGCCCGGATGCGGGACATGTAGACTTCATTCTTCCGCTGCTCGTAGATACCCATCGGCACGCGGAAGGCTTTGAACTGCACTACTTCGATTTTCCCTTCTTGATAGCCTTTGGCCAAGTTCCCCAATTTGGCGATGTCCTCGCCCAGCGTCTCCGGTAACTTATACATAGGTTTCTTTTCCTCGTCTGATTACGGAGCGCAAAGGTAGCCAAAAGGTAACCAATTAACTAAAAACTCCGGAAAGATATTGCTTCGTCAACGGATGCTGGGGATTATGGAAGAGCTCCTTGGCGGGGCCACTCTCTATGATTTCGCCCAGATACATGAATATCACATGGTCGGCTATACGCAGCGCTTGGCGCAAGGTGTGAGTGACGAGCACTACGCCATAGTTTTCTTTCAGCCCTACGAAGAGGTCTTCTATCAGTTTACTGGCAATAGGATCCAAGGCGGAAGTGGCCTCATCGCCTAAAATAAACTTCGGTTCTATGGCCAGGCCACGGGCGAGGCACAACCGTTGCTGTTGTCCTCCGGAGAGGGCGGAAGCCGGGGAATGGAGCCTGTCTTTCACTTCGTCCCACAATCCTACGGCTTTGAGGTTCGTTTCCACGATTTGGGCGAGCACCTTCTTCTTGCGAATGCCATGAATGCGGCAACCGTAGGAAACGTTGTCAAAGATGGACATCGGCAGGGGAGTAGGGCGTTGAGAAACGAGGCCTAACTTCTTACGGATGTGAGTAATCTCAACCTTCTTGCCGTAAATATCTTCACCGTCGACTTCAATACTGCCTTCCACCTTGACGTTCTCCACATTGTCGATCAAACGGTTCAAGGTTTTCAGCAAGGTCGATTTGCCACAACCTGAGGGCCCTACGATACAGGTGATCTTCTTGTGAGGAATCTCAACGCTGACATCTTTCAGGATATGATTATTGCCGATGGTGAGGTTCAAGTTACGGATACCGATTTTACTTTCGGAGCCGGTATGAAATTCCGGCAGGGGTTGCCTATTTACTTCGGAGACGCTCTCTTGGGCGTCATTTTCTACAAACTTCCTTGCGGCTGCTGTTGCACTCATTGTGGCCATGTGATTTTGTTGAACTTCTATTAGCTGTGTCGCCCACAAAAGTACAACCCCATAGTGCATACCTCCTATACCACAAATGTGGTATTTTTAGGAGCTAAAACTTATAGCCTACCGTGAATGCCAGCTGTCGCCGATGCGTCACCAGGGTAGTGCCGCCGATGGGTTGTCCCGGCTCATAATCCAGTTGAGGGAAGGGATAGGCCTTTTCCTTATGGGAAGCCCAGAGCCAGGCTGCATCGGCATACAGGTTGGTCGTCAAGCGGTACCCAATACCTACGGAGTAACGCCTGGTTCCTTTGTCTATCGTAAAATGGGGGATGGTTCCCGCCACAACCCCTTCCATATCGGTGAAACCGCTACCCAGCATACCCTGTACTGCCGGTTCGCTATAACTCCACCCTGCACGCAGCGCTAAGTGTTGGCTCACCTTCCATTCCCCACCTATGCGTACCGTCCCTGTGCGTCCCATATTTGCTTTTATGCCGCGATTGGCGGCAAGGATAGTCTCGCCGTGTCGTTCAAAGAGGCCCATGTCCCCGTAGTCGGTCACTTCATAATCCAGGCTGATCAAACCGTATTGGCTGCAGATAGCGGCGGCGCTGAAGAGCCATTGAGGAGGAGAGCGGAAACTGTATTCAAAGAAAGCGCCGTCGGGGGATTGGGCCTTTCCAAGCCGGAAATCTTCCCCTATTGTTACGGAAGAGCCTGCGGCGGCATAAAAATAGTCCGTCATGGTGTACCACACGGGGGAACGGTAAGCTACCCCGAGGCGTAAATAGTCTGTCGGTCGTCCTACGAAGCCTACGGATAAGCCAAAGCCCGTACCTTTTGTGATGAGGGAGTTGTCGAGGAAGAGGTCGTCGTCGTTGGTAAATTTCTCATCGTATGTGGAGGAGTACGAATAATCCAAATCCAAGATCGCAAGGGAAAAACCGGCATAGAGACGATCGTCTATATTGATGGCGGCGCCCAAGAGGTATCGTTCCGTCTTGCCCTGCTCTTCTACTTGCAGGGAGGCGTGTGACAGGTTATAGGGAACATAACGTCCTTCCAGATTAACGTCACCGAAGGCGCTACGGGGATCGGCTTCTTGTCCGAAGTAATCTATCAAGCCTGCCTGGTAACCTAATGCGGGGAGCCAGTCTACACCATTGTCATAGGCATTGGGGTCATCGAGATCCTCTAAATCGTAGCCCTCACCCCTGACGGCGATATAGTCACTTATGGACTGTCCAGGGGATAGGGAGTAGGAGTATTGCCGCCGAAAATCTTTCACTCTTTGATAGGCAAAGCCGGTCGTCCAGCTGAGTACACCCGTTTGGCTACCTGTGGGCGAGGTACCGACGTAACCGAAGTTGTCGACGTTCAATTTCGAGTGGGACGAGGCCTTCCCCATCGTCATCACCCATTCCGAACTGCCGTACACACCCAGAGCGCCGGGATTGAGGGCCATGACCGAGAGGTCTCCACCGAGGGCGCCGAAAGCGCCTGCCATGCTCAAGGTACGTGCCGTCGCGCCGCCGTCCGTCCGGCTATACCGCAAGGCGTCCAATTGGCTTTGCGACAGAGCCGGTATAGCCCCGAAGAGACATAAGGCGGAAAGTAATCCGCTTACTTTGTTTTTCATCTTTTTAGGATTGAAATATTTTCAACGTCTCCCCCTGCTACCGCCGCCGCTACCACTACTTACGTTGCCGTTGCCGCTGCGACTGCCTGAGGTATTGCTGCCGCTACTTATACTACTGTTACGGCTACGACTGTCGCTACCGCTACTACCTATGTTACTGCTACGTCCTGTGCCGTATGCCGAGGGGGCTACGGTGGCGGGAGCGTTTCTGAGTCCTTCCCTGCTGTGGGAGGTGACGGTACTATTTCTTGGGGTGTTGTTTCTTGGGGCATTGTTTTGTGTTCTACCATAGACGCCTTTATTGGGCTGCCGTCCATGGTTGTAATAATTGTAGGAAGGCTTGTGGGCATAATGGTGGCCATAGTGAGGGGGGTATCCGCCGCCATAGTGATGGGAATAGGCGCCATGGGGGTAATGCCAGGAGGAATACCAACCGTAGAAGGAGGCTACGCCCCAGGCGTAGAAGTAATAGGGGGTTCTCCAGGCGTAGCGGCTGTAAGGACTGTAGTAGAACCAGGGGTCATACCATCCGTAGTATCCTTCATCGTAATAGGCGTTACCGAGATAGAGTTCTACGTTATCGGCTTCTATGAGGGTGACTTTTTCGGGGGCGTGATAGCGGACAATGCGTTCGCTGTAAGAAGTGGTTTCCTGTTGCTCCTTTTCGATTGAGTCCGTGTCAGGGGTTCTGTTTCTGCGGTTGTAGTCGTCGACATCGATGAGATCGTCATTATCCGGCTGGCCTTGTTCGGGGGATACGGTAGAGACGGAGGTGACGGTGACGGCTACCTTTTTTTTAGTTTTTTTCGTTTTTGAGGGGCCGTAGACGTCGTCCCAGTAGTCTTGGGCGATAGTCGGGGGGGATACTGCCGTTGCGGCGAGAGCGCAAAGGGCTGCCAAAATATACTTATTCATATTTATAGACTTATGGTTTAATACTTGGATAGACTAAGCTACGGAAGGTTTAAGGGAGGAGCGGAAAAGGGAGCGCAAGATAGGCAAATTATTTACCTTTGGAGCATGGCAAGAAAAATAGTAAAACGATATGTATCGGCCCTTACGATAGCGGGATCGGATAGTTCGGGAGGAGCGGGGATACAGGCCGACCTGAAGACGTTCAGCGCATTCGGTATTTACGGGGCGTCGGTGATCACGGCCATCACGGCGCAGAACACGAGCGGGGTGAACGCCATCGAGAAGGTATCGGGGTATATGGTGAGGGAGCAGATAGATGCGGTGTTTAACGATCTGACGATAGACGTACTTAAGACAGGGATGTTGCCCGGCGTGGATATTATAGAGATAGTAGCGGAGGCGATAGACCGATACCATCCGCCGTACGTAATCGTGGATCCTGTGCTGGAGGCCAGTAGCAGGGACCAGTTGGTGGACGCCAAGGTGTCGGAGGCGTATCGGCGGTGTTTGTATCCGCGATTGACATTGCTTACGCCGAACGTACCGGAGGCAGCCGTACTTGCGGGGATGGAGATCAAGAGTACGCGGGATATCGAGCAAGCGGGAGACGTGCTGATACGCCAGGGCTGCCGAGCGGTGTTGATCAAAGGGGGTCATGCGTTCACGGTGGGGACGATAGATACGTTGTTCAGGAGCTTCCAGTCGACGCTGTATTATTCCGGGCCCCGGTTGCGCACACGGAACACACATGGGACGGGGTGCACGTTGTCTGCGGCTATCGCATCGTGTTTGGCATCGGAACTTACGTTGGAAGATTCTGTGGAGCAGGCGAAGGAGTATATGACGGCGGCGATCCGTCACGGTGGGGAAATCCAGACGGGATGGGGGAACGGGCCGGTGAGTCATTTTTTTTCTCCGCGAATAGCGTTGATGCGAGAGATCTATTGAATTTTTCATTTTCTTTGTCCATCTTAATAAGAGGGAGAAGCATGGAAGAACGATTAATAAACCTATGCGGGGTAGAGCTACGGCGAAAGGAGAACCAGGTGCTTTACGGGGCGGATTTCTATCTTAATGCGGGGGAATTTGTGTATCTTATCGGGAAAGTAGGGTCGGGGAAGAGCAGCCTGATAAAGGCACTGTACGGCGAAGTGCCGATAAAGGGGGAGGAGGCACAATTGTTGGAGTACGACTTGTTGCGAATCAAGCGACGTCAGATACCATGGTTGCGCCGCAAGGTGGGGATCGTGTTCCAGGACTTCCAGTTGCTTACGGATCGCACAGTGGCACGGAACCTTGAGTTTGTGCTTAAAGTGACGGGATGGAAGCAGCTGAGCGACATCTATATGCGCATCAGCGAGGTGCTTAAACAGGTGGGGATGGAGAATAAGGGTTACAAGATGCCTCACGAGCTGTCCGGGGGAGAGCAGCAGCGGGTATGCATAGCGCGGGCGTTGCTGAACAATCCTGCGTTGATATTGGCCGACGAGCCTACGGGGCACTTGGATCCGGAGACGGCGCGGCAGCTGGTAGAGTTGCTTCACGGGATAAGCCGGGAGGGTACGGCGGTGTTGATGGCGACGCATAACTATGGGATGGTGCAGGCGTTTCCGGGGCGGATCGTGAAGTGCGAGGAGGGGAAGTTGAGAGAGGGGGAATTGTGAAAGAAGGGCTAAAAAGTTGAATCTAAAAAAGATAAAGGGATGAAAGTATTGAAGTTTGGAGGGACGTCTGTGGGTAGCGTGGAGCGGATGAAGACGGTGGCCGAATTGATCAGGGGGAGGGAGGATGTGGTGGTGTTGTCTGCGATGAGTGGGACGACGAACGCGCTGATGGTCATCTGCAGACAACTGCGTACGGGCGCCCAAGAGGAAGCCAAGGAAGGGATCAAGCAGCTTGGGGGGCATTACGAGGGTCTTGCCGGGGAGCTTCTTAAGAAGGAAGAATTCAGGGAGGAAACTATTAAGAAGATCAGGGAGATCTTCGGCGAAATAGAGGCGTGTACGCGCGGGCGCTTCCTTGCTGCGTTGGAGAAGGTGGTGGTGGCCCAGGGGGAGATACTGTCTACGACGTTGCTACATCAGTACTTGCGGGAGCAGGGGGAGGCGGCGTCACTTCTCCCTGCGCTTGACTTCATGCGGATAGACCTCAACGGGGAACCTGACGGGCGTCTTATCCGTGAGGGGTTGCGAGCTGCGCTGAAAGGGGTTCCGGCGGGGAGTTTGGTGATTACGCAGGGGTTCATTTGCAGGAATGCGGGGGGTGAGATAGACAACTTGAAACGTGGGGGCTCGGACTATACGGCGTCGCTCATCGGAGCGGCATTGGGCGCGGAGGAGATACAGATATGGACGGACATAGACGGGATGCATAACAACGATCCGCGTTACGTGGAGCATACAAGTCCGGTACGCACGTTGCGCTTCGAAGAGGCGGCAGAGCTTGCGTATTTCGGGGCGAAGATCTTGCATCCGACATGTATTTTGCCGGCGGAGCGAGCAGGTATACCTGTACGGTTGCTGAATACGATGGACCATACGGCGCCGGGGACGTTGATTTCCGAGGTGTCGGAAAAGGGAAAGATCAAGGCCATAGCGGCGAAGGACGATATAACGGCGATCAAGATCAAATCAAGTCGAATGCTGTTGGCTACGGGCTTTTTACGAAAGATCTTCGAGATCTTCGAAAGTTATAGAACGCCGGTGGATTTGATTACGACGAGCGAGGTGGCGGTCTCGGTGACGATAGACAACGCATCCCGATTGAAAGAGATCGTGATGGACTTGGAGGAGCTGGGGACGGTGACTGTGGACAGGGAGATGACGATCATCTGCGTGGTGGGGGACTTCGGATGGGATAACGTGGGTTTCGAGGCGCGTATCTTGGAGGCGTTCCGGTACATACCGATACGGATGATCTCGTTCGGGGGATCGGACCATAATGTGTCGTTGCTGATCAAAAGCGAGGATAAGGAACCGGCGTTGCAGGCGTTGTCTAAGCATTTGTTCGGGGAGTATTGAGGGGGAGGGGAAGAGAGTAGAGCGAGGAGGGGGAAATCAAATGACGTAGAGGGAGGAGATAGATTCGTTGAGGCAAACGCGTCGAATGGCTTCGCCGATCATGGGAGCTACGGAGAGGACGTTGACTTTACGGCAGGCGTGCCGTAGTGGGATGGAATCGGTGGTGACGAGGCGAGTTAGGGGGGACTGCTCAATTTTAAGGGGAGCGGGGTCGGAGAGGAGGACATGGCTGGCGATGGCGGAGACGGAGCGAGCACCGGCATCTTTGAGGAGCTCGGCGGCGCGAACGAGGGTACCGCCGGTGTCTACGAGATCATCGACGAGGACGACATCGAGGCCGTTGACATCGCCGATGAGGCGCATTTCGGAGACTTCGTTGGCACGGGCGCGCACTTTGTGGCAGATGACCATGGGGACGGCGAGGAATTTAGAGTAGGAGAGGGCACGTTTGGCGCCGCCCACATCGGGAGTGGCGATGCACAGGGAGTTGGGGTCGAACTCTTTTTTAAGGTAATCAAGGAAACGAGCGGAGGCGTAGAGGTGATCGACGGGGACGTTGAAGAAGCCCTGGATTTGGTCGGCATGGAGGTCCATGGTGATGAGCCTGTCGATGCCTGCACAGCTGAGGAGGTCGGCAATGAGCTTGGCGCCGATGGAGACGCGGGGCTTGTCTTTCCTGTCTTGTCGAGCCCAACCGAAGTAAGGGATGACGGCGACGATGGATTTGGCGGAGGCACGTTTGGCGGCGTCGATGAGGAGGAGGAGCTCCATGAGGTTGTCGGAGTTAGGGAAGGTGGATTGGACGATGAAGACATGCTTGCCGCGGATGGATTCTTCGTAGGAGACGGCGAACTCACCGTCTGCGAAGCGAACGACATTCATTTTGCCGAGGGGGCAGTTGAGGTAACGGCAGATACCTTGGGAGAGGAGAGAAGAGGCGGAACCTGAGAAGACAGCGAAGTTAGGGTTAGTGTACATAAAGAGGCGTTATTTATTAGAGGGTTTTTTATGATCACCGTCGAGCCAGCGTTGGCCGGAGTCGGAGACGAGCCAGAGGCAAAAACAGACACCGGCGAGAGCTACGGCGGCGTATAGAGCAGCGACAAAAGTTTTACCGTCAATCATTTTTTCAGGGTTTTAGAGAAGAAACAACCAAGGACGGCAAAGACGATGGTGAAGAAAAAGCCGGAGACGGTCATAATGATTAGATGGGTCGTTACCTGCGGTTCGGTAAACATCATGCCGAGACCGGCGATACTCCAAAGGGCGAAGGAGATCTTTGATAACTCTAAGAAGAGTTTTTGTAAGTAAGAGCGGACTAATTTGTCTTCTATCATATACAAAGCGTTATTTATTAGAGGGTTTTTTATGATCGCCGTCAAGCCAGCGTTGGCCGGAGTCGGAGCGAATCCAGAAGCAAAAGGCGAGAATAGCGAGGATTAAGGAGGAGAGGAAAATGCCGACAAAGAGGATTACATTCATGAGGATAAGCGTTTAATGGTTGATTAGTAAGGCGGCGAGGAACAGGAAGGCGTTGATAGCGCCTGTCAAGCAGAATTTGGAGAAATAGGCACGTCTGTTCATAAGACGGTGTATAAAGATGTTATTTGATGGTTACACGTAAAAAGAGAGGCAAACATAAAAATAAAAGAGGAAAAAGGAGGGGGAGAGAGGGGTAAAAAAATTGGAGGCGGGAGAGAGTAGAAAGGAGGGGGAAAAAGGAATAACTTTGCGAGGAAGAAAAAAGGCGAATGCGATGAGCAGGATAGAGACGATAGTAATGAGGGTGTATGGGGGATTGGGGTGTTGGTGTGGGCGTTGTGGTTGAGGACGGAGGGGGCCGCGGTGGTTGAAAAGGGAGAAAGGGGATGAGAGTTGGAGAAAAGAAGTAACTTTGCGGGGGAAGAAAAAGGATTGAGGATATGGAGACGGCGGAGATAGTGTTTTATGTAATATATGGGCTGTTGTGTATTGGCTTCGGGGTGGTATTCCGGCGTTTGTTTCGGAAGAAGGGAGGTCGTATGGTGAGAGGAAAGGAAGTCATAGGAGGAGAGAGATAAGGATGACGCGAGATAGGCGGGCGTATATAGCAGGAGTGAGCGAGAAGCTTGGGTTGTGCGCATTCGGGGTGCTGTTGTTGAGTGGAGTAGGATCGATGATGGAAGGGTTTACGTACGAGGGAATGCGGATATCGTTAGTGGGTTTCATGTTTGTGGTCGTGTTTTTGGGATTGGGGTATGTACTGACAGAAGAAAAAGAAAAGAGGGGATGAATATCTACGAGATCGTGTACTTTAGTTTGTTGGGGATGATGGGATTGGGGGTGTTGTGTGGGTGTTGGTGGCTGACGACGGAGAAAGGTCAGGAGTGGCTGGAAGGTCAGGAGGAAGGAGGGAAGGAGGGAAGGAGATAGAGGGGAGATAAAAGAAAGAAAAAGGAGAGATGGCAGAGTGGTCGATTGCGGCGGTCTTGAAAACCGTTGAACTGCAAGGTTCCGTGGGTTCGAATCCTACTCTCTCCGCGGAAAAAGGGGGAAGTAACAAAAGGTAAACATAAAAAAGAAGCGGGATGACAAGAGAAGACGTGCGGAAATTGGAAGAGGCGCTCGCGAACTACGATAAGATGGTGGCTCGGAGTAAGCAAAGGGAGGCGGAGGCTTGTCAAAAGGGAGTAACACAAGGAGAAACGAAGGAGAAAATGGTGGTTGTGGGCGGCAGATTGAATAGGGCGTGGCGGCTTGACAAGCGTCCTGAGGGGTGGTGGTATAAGAAGGAGGATAATAGCTGGGGCTATGTGGATTGGGAAGGGGATTGGTGGTATAAGGAAAGCCTTACGGATGTGGGGGAAGAGGAGGCGTGGGATAAGGAAAACTTTATGGATGCGGGGGAAGAAGGGGGTTGGTGGTATAGGGAAGGGTAAGGGAATACTGAGGGAGAGGGGTCTGGGATAGATGGGAAGAAGAGGATACATGGATGTAGAAGTTAGATGGTTGATAGAAGATGGTGTTGAAAAAAGAAGATAGGTAGAAGATAAAAGATAGGGGAGATGATGGTATTAGGGTGGTTTTTGTTGATGATGTTGATATGGTTTTTGTTGAATCGCTTTTTGGGGGATGATTATTGAGCGTGTCGTAGGGGTGGGGGTTGCGACTGTTGGTGCGGAGAGCCGTTGTGCGGCGCGTAGGGTGGGAGTATGTGCGTCGTTGAGGTGCGGGCAAAGCGGGGGTAGGCTCCGGGAGCCGTCCGCACGCTACGGGCAACCGGAGAAAAGGAGTGGGTATGTCAATAAATTAAGAATCGTTAGAGAAAGAGAGAGGCACACACGGGAGGTGTGAGGTGGGTTAGAGAAAGACACCGGAGGGTGTGAAGGGCGGTTAGAGAGGCGCAGGGGGGGGTGAGGTGCGCGAGCGGGTTAAAGTTAAAGTCGAGAGATACCGGTTGTGGGGCGGAGATACCGGATAAGGGGAGGTTAAGTAGAAATACCGAGGGATATAGAGAAACACTGCTACGAGTGAGGGGGCGAAGACACATGAAGGGCGGAGACACATGGAAGTGAGGAGCCGCGCAAGAAGTGTGAAAGCCTTGGATGAAGCGAGGAGCCGAGAGAGGCCGAAGACCGCGCGCTAATGCCGTGCGCAAAAAAGGGCGGTAAGAAGAGAAGCTCAACCTGGAAGGGATAGGGATAGAGGAGAGCGGACATCGATCCCGGGGAGGGGTTCGTCAAATCCCTGGGGAGGGTTGTCGCCAGTCCTGGGGAGGCGGACCGTTATCCTGGGGAGGGTTCGTTCTATCCTGGGGAGGGGAACGTTTGTCCCGAGGAGGAGAGTTATCAAGAGATAATCCGCCTGAGGAGGGAAAGACGAGGCCCTGAGAAGGGAAAGACGAGGTACCCTGAGAAGGGATAAACAAGAACCACCTGAGAAGGGAGCAGCGAGGCGCCCTGAGAAGGGGAAAAGGGAAGCCCTGAGAAGGGAAAGACGGAAGAATCGTCGCTGAGGGGAGGGGTAAAGAGCGCAGCGGGAGGGGCCGGAGTTCACGCTTCACGCGGCGAGGGAGAGGGAGAGAGCCGCGGGGATGGTTGCGGTTAAAGAGGGCGGGCGGGTCGTAGGGAATAAGGCGGGGGCGCAGGGCGGGGTGAAGGGCGCGGGGGGCAGGGAGTAGGCCTTGGGGGCGGGGGTCGAAGAGGCGCGAGGGCAGGGGCGGGAGTCATAGCGTGTCGAGTCATGAGCGGAGGGTTTATTTGTCGTGTATTTTATCGAAGAGGAGGTCGATGAGCCTGTTGATTTGTTCGTCTTTTTCTTGGAGGAGGTCAAAGAAGCGAGCGGTTTCGGCTTGTGAGATGGAGACGGAGCCACCTTGGATGTTGTCACCATTGACGTTGGAGAGGTTGTTAAGTTTGGGCTTTTTGGCCTTGTCTTTGAGGTAGACTTTAAGCTGCTCTTCGGAGCCGTAGAGGTTACAGAGGCGTTCGAACATTTCGGGGGGCATAGATTCCCTGCCGCGTTCGATACGTGAGATGAAGGACTGCGTGCAGCCGAGAATCTCGGCGATCTGCGCTTGGCTAGAGATACCGTAGGCATCTCTGAACTCTTTGAAATCGAAGTACTTAGACATTGCGTAAAAAGATTAGGATTAAACGTTTAGGATACATAAGGTTAAGAGACAGGAACGGGGGACGAAGATAAGGTATTTTGAGAAGAAGGGGAAGAAACGGATGGGGAAAATTGCCGGGCGGGGTCGGAGGAAAGAGGAAGGGAGGCGTCGGGCGGGGCGTCGGGCAGGGAGTTGAGAGGGGCGGGGTCGGGCAGGGAGTTGGGCGGAGAGTCGAGGTGGAAGGGAAAATTGTTGGGAACGGTGTATGGAGAGTGTGGAAGGGAGTTGTGCGGGGAGTCGAGAGGGGAATAGGCGGGCGGGTCGGAGGGCGTCGAAGAAGGGGGAAAGGGGGAGATGAGGGCATGGTTGTCTCCTTTGAGGACGAGGCAATCGGTTTCGATGTAGATATCCCGGGAGGCATCTTCGCCGTGGACGCGCATATCGACGGATTGTTCGTAGGCGCGCCGGAAGACGAAGCGAGAGAGGCGGGAGACGTCGATGGCGAAGCCTTGGTCGGAACGGCCGAGTTCATCGAGGAAAGGGTAATGGACCATGGAGAGGGTGCCGAAGAGGGAGGAGAAGTCGGTCATGTTGATACCCCAATGAGAGGAGGCGGAGATGGAGAGGTCTTTGGTGAGGGTGTATTGGATGGAGAGGATGGAGGAGGCGAGGCGCTTGCCGACGCAAAGGAGGGCGCGCTTGGAGGCGTTGTTGTCGGCGAAGAGAAGTTCGGAGAGTTTGACGAGGTCAAGGAAGGAGAAGTCGTTAGGGTCGTAGCGGAAGGATTTGCGGAGCTGGGAGAGGATGCCTTCCGAGGTGTAGATAAACTCTTGTCCCGCGAATTTGCGGGCGGAGTTGACGGTCATACGTTTGGACTGGACGCCTTCGAGGTAATTGAATTCGGACTTGCGTCGGAACTCCCTGATGGCGGTTTCGAGGATGTCCTGACGTCCCCAGCGAACTTTTTTAGGGACGGCGGAGAAGTATTTGGATACTTGGATGTTGAGAATTTTGCGTTGCATGAAGGCTACTTTGGGTCTGGGGACGTGAGCGGAGGGTTGGGTGAAAAGCTGGGATTCAGCGGCGGCGGTGTTGAGGAGGAAGAGAGGGGTATTGACGGGGATGGGCGGGATGAGGGTGGCGACGTCATCGGGGTCAAACTTAGGGCCGTTGACGGCGTAGAAGATGGGTTGCCGGGAGGCCTCGTCGCGAGCGACGACTTGGAGGAGGAGTTCATGGAGGGAGTCTGGGGTGGCGCCGTCGGGGAGGTATCCGGAGACGCCGCGGACTTTGACGAGGGAATCTTCGAGGAAGAGGAGGGCGTCTTGCTGTGGAATGGGAAGCGGGGAAGTGGAGACGGGGGTTATGGGGGAATAGTTGGAGGCGAGGGCGGAGGAGATCCTGTCGGAGCCGAGGGCGAAGTACTCCACTTCCATGGAGGAGGAGGGGCGCTGGTGAGCGGCGACGTTGGCGAGGGTGCCGAGGATGAAGCGGTTGGGTTCGAAGGTGACGATGGCCTGTTCTACATCGTTGAGGATGAGTTCGTTAGGGTTGGTTTGGTCGGCGATAAACTCGGAAACAGAGGCGGGCTGGTTGGGTATGGAGGAGAGGATACCCTGCTGTGAGGGGATGGAATTGTTGACAGGGGGGACGGTGCGGACGTCGCGAAGGGAGGCGAGGGCGTCAGCGGCGGCGCCGGAATCCGGGGAAGCGTCGAGGTGCGGGTAGGTTTTGAGGAGAGCTTGATGTGCGTCTTGCCTCTGCTGAGGGGAAAGGTCAAGCTCTTCGTTACGAGGGAGGGCGGCATAGTTGCTGAGATTGTCTTCTTCGTCGTTGATGATGTTGATCATGATGATAGAATATTAGTTGATTAAAGAACGATGATAACGGGGGCAAAGGTAAAGGAAAATAAATAATGACAATTGGGAGAAGCGAAAAAAATAGGGATAGAAGCGAAAAAAATTTCTGAATATGTGCGGTAGAATATGTAAGTAGGTGAAAGAGAGCGAGATAAGGAGACGGAGAAAAATGCATAGGAGGTGGAATAAATTCGTAGAAGAAGGTAGTCGTATACGTAAATAGAGGGAGGGGAGGGTAAAAAGAAGGGGAGAGGAGGGATAAAAGTTTTGGAAAAGAGGATAAGTTTGCGGAGAGAAAAAGAGAAGGAGATGGAAGAAAAGGAGAAAAAAGAGGGAGGAGCGGTCGTCGTTAGCGGTGGAGAGGCATTGGGGGAAGCGTTTGAGGCGGCAAGCAAAGGGAGTTTTAATATCTTGGTATTGGGCGGGGTGTCGTTGCTGTTCACTCGGGAGGACATGGGGTTGTTGGCGGTGTCGGGGTTGTTGAGTGTGGGGTTGTTGCTGACGGTGTTGTTAGGATGGATAGGATACCCATGTAAACGAATAGGGAGATGAAGACGATCGAAGTGTCGTTGCTGTTTTATGGGGGATTGTGTGTGTTGTGTGGAATTTTTTGGGATGGCTGTATACGAAGAGGGGGAAGAAGTGGCTACGGGATTTGGAGTGAAGTGAGGAGGGGGTAAGGGGGAAAAGCGATGAGCGTGACGGAATTGCCGAAAGCGCTATCTTTGTGGGAAAGAGAGGAAGAGATGAAGAAGATAGGAGCGCGTCGTCGAACGTCGTTGATAGGGACGTTTAAGGAGGCAAGCAAGGGGAGCTTCAATGTGTCGGTATAGGGGAGCGTGTCGTTGCTGTTTACAGGGGAGGACTTGCGGCTATGGGGAGTGATATCGATGCCGTTATTGGGGCTATCGTTGACGGTAGTGTTTATAGTAATTGCGTACGTAATGGAGGAGGAAGAGCGATGAAGATACTGAGTGTGTCGTTGGTGTTTTATGGGGTGCTATTGATGCTATCGTTGGGTTTTTTGAAGTGGCTGCATACGAAGCGAGGGCGGGAGTGGTTGCGAGGGCAGAAGTGAAGGAGGGGGAAGCATGGTAAGGCCGTTGACGCCGTTGGTAATGGGTGCGTTGCTGACGGTGTTATGTTTGGCGTTAGGGATGAGAATAGAGGCAGGGTTATGGATGTCCCGACGGCTAATTTTTCAACACCTTAGCTAAGTAATCCTTGCAATGAAGGCGGGGGCGGAAAAGAGAGGAGAGGATTATCTTTGTGGGGAGAAAAATAAAAAAGGGCAGGAGAAATGAAGCAAGGGGCGGGGTTAAGTGAGCGGAGCAGGGAGTACGTGATCAAGTTGAGCGGGGAGCTGAGCAAGGGGAGTTTCAATATGTTGTGCTTAGGGGGGATGGCGTTACTATGGGGCCGACCGGAGATAGGGGTGGGGGAGTTGTGGCCGATGGTGTCGTT
>JAITRW010000001.1 GCA_031288175.1 Tannerellaceae bacterium | reverse complement strand
GTTGTAATCCTCGTCCGGAAACGTATTTTTGTCTTGCAGTTGAAGAAGGGGAGGCATGGTTATTGGGTGATATTCCTGCAATAAAACAAGCTTATCCTGATGCAAAGACTAGTATTCTAAACTCTTATATCAATGATTCCATTTGTGGTACATGGGAATTAATGGCAGAGGCTCTTTATCATAAAGGATGTAATGCGCTTAAAGAAAAAGGATGGCAAGCAGTAGGAAGTGAAAAATCCAAGTGGGCAGAGAAAATTAGTCCTATTATGGACATTCACAATAATAAATCTCCAAGTTTTAACTATTTCAAGACCAAATTGGTCGAACTTGTCAACCACACTTGATTACATAATTGATCGTCATACCCCAATCAATTGCATACAAATCATGGGGCAAAATCACATAAAGTAGCCATTTCTTTTCCGCTGTCTGTTTGCATCTGTTTCCGGAAAATATCTACTTTTGCAATACAGTGTAAGAAGACGTAGTTCAACAGGAACTACGTCTTTTTTTATGCCTAAATAGGAAGGATAACGGCTATCCTTCAACAACTTACACATTATCTCTGATTGGTCTCCCCCTGTAACCTGCTTGCCTGAACTATGTGCTAACTCATTCATATTTAAGCATTTATTTATTAAAACTCACCATAGTTCCTGTTGAACTACGGTGGGTGATAGACAGGAAGGCGCCTCGGATATGATCGTAAATAGTTTGAGAAATAAACCATGCAACCACAAGTAAGTGTTATTGTCCCTATCTACAATGTAGAACCTTTTTTTGAGAAATGCCTACATTCCCTGTTTGGGCAGACATTAGAAGATATTGAGTACCTGTTCGTGAACGATTGTACGCCGGATGGCTGTATGTCGCTATTGGAAAGTATACTCAAAAGGTACCCTCAGCGTAAAGAGCAGGTTCATGTCATCCATCATGAACAGAACAGGGGATTAGGAGCAAGCCGTAAAGATGGAATGAAAGCGGCAACAGGAAAATATGTAATTCATTGCGATTCGGACGATTGGGTCGAACTAACTATGTACGAGCGCTTATATCGCAAAGCTATTGAAGAAGATGCCGATATCGTGTACTGCGGATTTTATGTGGAATACAAAAACAAGCAGTTGATAAGGATACCCGAACAGGGAGAGGATAAAGTGCTGATGCAAAAAAGGAAATGGGATGTGCTATACTCTTCTCACTGTAATAAATTAGTGAGGAGAAGTCTGTTTGTCAATTGGTACATTTATCCCTACGAAGGGATTGATATGTGGGAAGATTTGGGAGTAATCACACGTTTACGTTTCCTGAGCCGTAAAACAGTAATTATATATGAACCTCTTTATCATTACAACCGCTTGAATAACAATTCTCTCTCCATAACACAAGCAAAAGCCCGATCTACCTTTGAGGAACAGTCAAAATGCGCCAGAGAATTAGAATCTTTCTTTCGCTCACATGATGCCTATGAAACCTATTTTCTACTCATCCAGAATATAAAATTCGAGTCAAAACAAGCCTTATTGAGAAATGGAGATTATCAGGAGTGGTTAGGGATTTTCCCTGAGACACATCCGTACGTCTGGAAATTTGACAGTCCGTCGTTGTCCCATAGATTCAAATGTTTTCTTGCCATACATAAAATATTTTTGCTCCATAAAATAAGAAGATGGATCAATGATAAATATAAGGAGAGATAGTAAGGGCGGTATAAGTGTCATTCCAAGCTGTCGGGCGGACAGGAAGGGCGCGGTTAATTAAGTGAGAATCGTAGGGGGCTTCGATACGCACATAGTTTTCCGTAAAGCCGTACATCAAGGTGCCTTTTGAGGCATACTCAAACAAAACGGTGGCGTCACGTCCGATAGCGTTCTCATAAAATGCACGGTGTTTTTTCTCGGAAAGCGCAGTAAGGCGGCGGGTTCGTTCTCTACGAACCGTTTCATCCACCACAGGAGCGTATTTCATCGCATCGGTATGAGGGCGCTCGGAATAAGTAAATACATGCAGGCGGCTGAATGGGAGTTCTTCAAGGAAACGGAAGCTTTGTTCAAAAAAAGCGTCGCTCTCACCGTTCATACCGGCAATGACGTCCACACCAATGAACGCATGGGGAAGGATCTGGCGGATACGCTCCACACGACGGCGGAAAAAAACCGTATCGTAGCGACGGCGCATGAGGCGGAGGACATCGTCGCTACCGCTTTGGAGGGGAAGATGGAAATGGGGAGCGAAACGTTGCGAAACGGAAGTGAAATTGAGGATATCATCAGTGAGAAGGTTTGGCTCAATGGAGGATATCCTGTAACGAAGGATTCCCTCCACATCGTCCAAAGCGATTAGCAGTTCCATGAAAGTCTCGGCCGTCGTTCGGCCGAAGTCACCGATATTTACACCCGTAAGGACAATCTCTTTGCCTCCCGACAAGACCACCTGACGCGCCTGTTGAATCAAGGAAGCCACCGAGCCATTACGACTGTGTCCACGTGCAAAAGGTATCGTACAGTAGGAACAACGATAGTCGCAACCATCCTGTACTTTGAGGAAATGGCGTGTACGATCGTCGGCCGAACAGGAAGGCACGAAAGTACGCAACTCATCGGAAGAAGAGGTGATAACAGCGGGGCTTTTCTTTTTAACAAGGGAAGAGAGGTAAGAAAAGATATCTTGTTTTTGCGCAACACCGAGAACGAGGTCAACGCCTTCAAGACCGGCAAGTTCTTCGGGATGAAGTTGGGCATAACAACCGGTAACAACCAGGAAAGCTTCCGGATGGAGGCGGGCAATGCGGCGAATAGCTTGACGGCATTTCTTTTCGGCCAGCTGCGTGACGGCACAGGTATTGACTACACAGATACTGACAGGTTCACCCGCCTGTGCACGGCGAAAACCCCGCTCGGCAAGGGTACGTCCAATATCCGACGATTCGGCAAAGTTGAGTTTGCAACCAAGCGTATAGTACGTTGCCGTTTGGTCGGTCACAACAATTGTCGAAGTTCGTTGGGAGAGAGATTTATCTTGAGCTGGCCATTGTGAGCGATGGAGATTTCGCCCCGCTCTTCGGAGACAATGATCACGAGGGCATCCGTTTCAAGGGCAATGCCCAGACCAGCACGATGACGAAGGCCAAGGTCTTTAGGAAGGTTATCACTTTGAGCAACCGGCAAGATACAAGAGGCAGCACGGATACGGTTATTGGTTATAATCATAGCTCCATCATGGAGAGGTGTGTTCTTAAAGAAAATATTCTCTATCAAACGGGCATTCACATCGGCATTAAAGACTTCCCCTGTACGGATATAGGTGGAAAGATCCATATGCCGTTTGATCACGATCAGTGCGCCCGTCTCCTTCTGACTAAGATTTGTACAAGCTTCCACGAGGGCTTCCACCAAGCTCGCTTCCATCTGCCTCTTATCCGTCTTGGGAAGGAATCTCCTCAGGAAATGCCACCAGCCATTCGATCCCAGCGTAGAGAGAAAACGCCTGATTTCTTCCTGGAAAACAACCACCAATACGATTAAACCCACGCTGATTATCTTGTCCAGTATCGCCCCCATGAGCCGCATCTCCAACATACGCGACATCACCAGCCAAGCTATTACGAAAAAAATGATCCCTCCGAAAAGGCTCATAGAACCGGAAGTCCGCATCAACTTATATATCTGGTGCAAGAAAGCCGCCACCAGCAACACATCTATGAAATCCTTAACGCCAAAATATTGCCACATAATAATACTGAATATCAAAGATTAAGCACTTCGCAAATAATAGCCTGGCGAACAAAAAGTCCGTTACGGGCTTGCGGGATGTAGTACGCCTTAGGGTTACTGTCCACGTCATAAGCTATTTCATTGACTCGGGGAAGGGGATGCAGAATACGGAGGTTATCCCGACTACCGGACAGCATTTCGTTACGCAGGATATACACATTTTTGACACGTTCGTATTCTTCCATATCGGTGAAACGCTCACGTTGCACACGCGTCATGTAAAGGATATCCGTTTGGTTGATGATCTCTTCGGTAAAGACGGAGTGCTCACAGTAAGGGATATGGTGGAAGTCACAATAATGCTTTTGTTCGTCGGGAAGGCGAAGCTCATCGGGAGCAATGAAATGGAAAGAAGGTTTGAAATGAGAGAGTCCGGCTATGAGGGAATGTACGGCGCGGCCATATTTAAGGTCGCCGACTATGGTAATGGTAAGCCCGTCCAGACGCCCCTGAGTTTGTAGAATGGTATAGATGTCCAATAAAGTCTGGGAAGGATGTTGATTAGCGCCGTCCCCTGCATTAATCACAGGGATAGCGGTCACTTCCGAAGCATAACGGGCAGCTCCCTCAAGATAGTGGCGCATGATGATCAAATCGGCATAATTGCTCACAATGAGGATCGTATCTTTCAGCGATTCCCCTTTTGAAGAGCTGGACGTAGCCGCATCCGAAAAGCCGACGATCTTTCCCCCCAGCCGGTTGAAGGCAGTTTCGAAACTCAGGCGCGTCCTCGTAGAAGGCTCAAAGAAAAGTGTCGCAGCAATACAGCCTTCCAATACCCTCCTGTTGGGATTCTCTTCAAAAGTTTTTGCCTTGTTAAGGATACGGACAATATCGTCACTCCCACACTGCTCTATTGATACCAAACTGTGTATCCTCATTCTTCGCCTTTTCTGTTGAATTTGCATTTGTAGCGCGCAATGTACACACTTCTCCTCACTTGCCGCGCCTCTTTTTCCTACTTTTGTCCAGCCATGATAGACCAGCAGACCATTGACCGCATTATGGACGCCGCCAACATCGTGGATGTAGTGTCCGAGTTCGTCACCCTCCGCCGTAGGGGAGTGAACTTCGTAGGGCTTTGCCCTTTCCATACTGACAAAACGCCGTCTTTCTACGTTTCTCCGGCAAAGAATATCTGTAAATGCTTTTCTTGCGGCGAAGGAGGTACCGTCGTCCACTTCATCATGAAGCACGAGCAGTTAGCTTACCCCGATGCCCTGCGTTACCTCGCCAAGAAATACAACATTGAGATCCCCGAACGCGCACTCTCCGACCAGGAGAAACAACAACAGGACGATCGCCAGAGCATGCTCATCATCAACACCTGGGCACAGCAGTATTTCTCTTCCAATCTCCTTGAACATGAAGAAGGCCGTATCATCGGACTGGCCTATTTCAGAGAAAGAGGCTTCCGAGAAGACATTATCCGCAAGTTTCGACTTGGATATTGCCTCGACCGACGCGATGCACTCTATCAGGAGGCCATCCGAAAAGGTTACCAACACACATTCCTCGAAAAGACCGGGCTTATCTCCGTTTACGAAGATGGTAGCATCCATGACCGTTTCCGTGCGCGCATCATCTTCCCTATCCACACCCTTAGCGGGAAAGTTGTTGCCTTCGGCGGACGCACTTTGCTCAAAGACGGTAAGATCGCCAAATACGTCAACTCCCCCGAAAGCGAACTCTACCATAAAAGCAACGAACTCTACGGCCTCTTTTTCGCCCGCCAGGCCATCACTCGCGCCGATCGCTGTTACCTCGTCGAAGGTTACACAGACGTCATCTCCATGCACCAGGCAGGCATAGAGAATGTCGTCGCCTCTTCGGGCACCTCCCTTACGCAAGGACAGATACGCCTCATCCGCCGTTTCACAAGCAACATTACCATCCTTTACGATGGAGACCCCGCCGGCATCAAAGCAGCCTTCCGCGGTATTGACATGCTTCTTGAAGAAGGCTTGAATGTCAAAGTCCTCCTCCTCCCCGACGGCGAAGACCCCGATTCTTTCGCCCGGCAACACAACGCTTCCGCTTTCATCGACTTCATCACTCGCAACGAAACCGATTTTATCCGCTTCAAGACCCGCCTCCTACTTGATCAAGCAGGTAACGACCCTCTTCAACGTACTACCCTCATTACCGACATTCTCCGCTCCATTGCTGTCATCCCCGACAACATAGCACGCTCCGTCTACCTCCGCGAATGTAGTGCCATTCTCGAAGTCGATGAACGCATCCTGCTGAACGAAATCAACAAAATACGTCTCAGCAGCAAACATAGCCAAATATCCCCCACTCCACCGGTAGAGGCGAATCATCATGCTCCCTCTCTCGCAACGGAGGGTGCCTCTTCTCTGCAAACAAATCCCGCAACTGCGAATTTTGAACCCTTTGAGAAAGCCCTTGTCCGTTATATCATCCGCTACGGGAATCACGAACTCTACAACTATTCTTCCGAAAATACCATTGAAAAAGTTTCTCTCTCCGTTACTCAATACATTCGTCACGAACTCGAAGCCGACGACCTCACTTTCCATACCCCCCTCTACCAAATCATTTTTGAGGAAGCCCTTGCCCACGACAAGACAGAGGGGTTTGATCCTTCAAGATACTTCCTCTCCTACCCCAACGACACTATCAGCCGCCTCGCCGCCGAGCTTCTTAGCGACAAGTATTCCCTCAGTAAAGTACACTTCCGTTTCCGCGAAGAAGAAACCGAAGCCGACAAACTCCCCCTCCTCGTCCCCAAAGACATCTTCGCCCTCAAAAACGCCCATATTGAACATCGCCGTAAACAAGTCTTAACCCTCCTCAAAGACGCACAAGTCCTTAACGACCACCATCGTGTTACCGAACTCTTCGACCAGCTCACCGAACTTGACAAGTTCAAAGGCTACATCAACAAAGGACTCGGCGAACGTATCATCTTAAAGATGTAATCCATGAACACATCCCCTGAGAAAGTCCATAAGCAACTCCAAAAAGACACTCGTTACCTTCGTATGGCTGCTATCTGGGCAGAGAACTCTTACTGTAAACGCCGTCAAGTAGGCGCCTTGATAGTCAAAAACAAGCGTATCATTTCCGATGGATACAACGGTACTCCTTCCGGCTTTGACAACACCTGCGAGGACGAACAAAATGTCACCCTACCGTGGGTACTTCACGCCGAAGCGAACGCTATTACTAAAGTCGCTGCTTCCTCCAACAGTAGTCAGGGAGCTACTATCTACATCACGGCCGCCCCTTGCATCGAATGTGCCAAACTCATTATCCAAGCCGGCATCTGTAGAGTGGTCTACTGCTCTTCTTATCACACCGAAGAAGGACTTAGCCTCCTCCACCAAGCTAAGATCGTCGTCGATTTTATAGAAATCTTTCCGAAACACTGAAAATATCCTCCATCTAACACTGTCATGACCAAAGAAAGAACGCTCACCTTATGGCTCCCCGCAATTATTGCAACCGCAATCGTTATAGGCATCGTCGCAGGCCGTTACCTCACCCGTACAACCACACCGCCAGGCCTCCCAAATAACAAAATTAGCGCCCTGCTCCACATCATTGATCAACAGTACGTTGATCCCATCAACATTGATTCCCTCTCTGAACAGGCACTCTCCCATATCCTCGCCCAACTTGACCCCCATTCCGTTTACATCTCCGCAGAAGACGTACGTCTGGCCACCGAAGATCTCGAAGGTTCTTTCAGCGGTATAGGCGTTTCTTTTAATATGCAGACCGATACCATCCTCATCATTTCTGTCATTAGCGGAGGACCCGCCGAAAAAGCAGGACTTCTCCCCTTCGACCGTATCATCACCATCAACGACTCCACTTTTTCCGGTAACCACGCCTCCCAACCGCATATTATGCGAACCCTCCGTGGCGACAAAGGCACCACCGTCCGCCTCGGTGTCCAACGAGCCAGCTCCGACACACTCCTCCTTTTCCAAGTCACACGCGGAGACGTACCTATCCATTCCATCGAAGTTGCCTTTACTGTAGCCCCTAACATTGGTTACATCAAAGTCGGTAAATTCGCCCGTAACACTCATCCGGAATTTATCACCGCCCTCGCACGTCTTAAAAAAGAAGGATGTTCTTCCTTCATCATTGATCTCCGCGGCAACTCAGGAGGATACATGGATGCCGCCGTCAATCTCGTCAATGAATTCCTTCCCAAAGACCGTCCTATCGTCTACACCGAAGGAAAAGCCCATCCCCGCGACAACATCTATTCCAATGGTACCGGTACCTGCCCCCACGATCCTTTAGCCGTCCTGACTGACGAAGCCTCCGCCTCCGCCTCCGAAATCTTCGCCGGAGCCATCCAGGATAACGACCGCGGCCTCATATTCGGACGACGCACCTTTGGAAAAGGTCTTGTACAAGCCCCTATCTCCTTCCATGACGGTTCCGAAATCCGCCTCACCATTGCTCGCTACTATACTCCCTCCGGGCGCTCTATTCAGAAAGAATACACTCCCGGCCAAACCGATACCTACGAGCAAGATCTCTATAACCGTTTTCTCCATGGTGAATTCGATTCCGCCGACAGTATCCACCAAAACCAAACCCTCACCTTCCAAACCCTCGCCGGACGTCTTGTTTACGGGGGTGGAGGTATTATGCCCGATATCTTCATCCCTCGCGATACTGCCGGTTTCACCTCTTATTACTCCGACTTGATTAACACCGGTATTCTCTATCTCTACGTCCTCGACTACTCCGACCGCCATCACGCCCAACTCGCTACCTTCCCCGACCCCACCAGCCTCTACAATCATCTCCGTTCACAACCCCTCCTCCACGAACTCATCAATTTTGCCGCCTCCAAAGGTATTCGCCCCCGTCCTTCTCTCATTCGCCTTTCTACTCCACTGATAGAAACTCAGCTCCATGCCTACATCGTTCGTAATTTCTTTAACGACGAAGGTTTCTATCCTATTCTCCTCAAAGATGATCCCACTCTCCACCGCGCCATTCAAGAAATCACAAATAATCTATATAATCGTTAGTTTATGAACAGCCTCAAAGAACGCTATCGCCAAGAAATGCGTCAAAGACACAAAGAATACTCCCCCGAATGGATTGACTCTCATTCCAACTATGCCCTCGGACGCCTTGAGAATGACCCCCTCTTCGTTTACGCCAACCACATTGCTCTCTACTATCCCCTAGCCGGGGAAGTAAATACAATTCCCCTCCTTGAATGTTGGAAAAACAGTAAAGCCCTCTTTCTCCCCCTCGTAAGCAATATGAATCTTCACCTTCTCCCCTATTTTCCCGGTACCAAACTCGTGAACGGTTCTTTCGGTACCATGCACCCCGAACCCATACCCCATCCCATACCCACCGAATGTATTGACCTTATTATTGTACCCGGACTCGCCTTTGACCGACAAGGTAACCGACTCGGGCGAGGCAAAGGTTTTTACGATCGCTTCTTGTCAAAACTCTCTATCCCCCGGATAGGTCTTTGTTTCCAATACCAACTCCTCGAAGAAGTCCCTTTCAACAAAGAAGATATCCCTATGGACGAGATCATTACCGACCAGGAAACCGTATGTCTTATCTGAATCAAATCTCCAACGAAGAAGTCGCCCTGTTGGAGGTAGAGACTTTTCCCGGCAAAATCGTTGTCATTTCATCTCCCGACCAAGTAAACAATGCGGTGAAACAACTCCGCCACCACCGGATACTGGGTTTTGATACCGAGACACGTCCTAATTTCCGTAAAGGGGAATCCAATCAAGTTGCCCTCCTACAATTATCTACTCCTGATACCTGTTACCTCTTTCGTCTCAACCTCATCGGTATGCCGACCGAAATTAAAGAACTTCTTGCGGATAAAAAGATCCGGAAAGTAGGACTTTCCCTTGTGGACGATTTTCGTGCCTTGCGCCGGTTCACGAAAATAACTTTCGGCAATTTTGTAGACATTCAGAATATCGTCAAGCAAAGCACTGACATTCAGGAAGCTAGCTTACGCAAGATATACGCCATCATTTTCCGTAAGAACATCTCTAAAAAACAACGCCTCACTAACTGGGAAGCTCTCTGCTTGACCCCTGCCCAGCAACATTACGCCGCCCTTGATGCCTGGGCTTGCCTGCAGATCCACAAAAACGTAGCCTTAATGGGTAAAAAAGACTTTGCAAATTCCTCCTGCTGCACGGATAACATATGCACCACAAGAGAAAGTGTGGGGAATAAAGCCGTCACCGGCATGTGCCCGAAGGACAATACGTCCGTCGGGTGAATAGACCTCCACAATATCACGTGGGGCAAGCGACATCAAGTACAGACCATCGCTCTTGATACGGGCTGAAAAATCTTTGGCCGACGGCAATGACAATGCATTGGCTTGCGAATTTACAATAACGGTATAACTGGCAGAGGCGCCTCCATACATGGCAGGTGTCATAGCTCGAATGACTGCTGTTCCCATCCCAAGAGGCGTTACCTTACCTTTGTCGCTTACCCCAACGATACCCTGGGGTGTCACTGTCCAGGTGACAGGTACTTCGGGAGTGTAATTGTCCGGATCATAACCGACGACCGCTATGAGGAGGAGTGTATCTTTTGGCCCTGTGCCTATCATCGTTTTCTCAGGAGAGGCCGTAAGTGTGACGGAGGGAGGCAATACCCGTACCTTGACAGTATCTTTACCGCCATCGTGGGTGAGTACCTTTACATCGGTCAACCCCGGTAGTTTACCGACCATGATACCAAAGAAATCAGACACTTCCACTATGCTGGGATCAGACACTGCCCAGACTTTGGATACATTAAGATCGGTCATTCCGTTGTAAACCACGGCCGCTTCAAGGGAGAGGGTTTGGCTCATCCGGATAGCCAGGCTATCAACAGGTTGTGTGCTCCCCTGTACCCTTATTGATACTACCGGAGGAAGGACCGTAATATTGAATGGCAACGATATACCTCCTTCGGGGACACGCGCTGTGAGGTCTGCCGTCCCCGCATGACGGCCTTGGAGAAAGCCTGTGAGGGTGTCTACCGAAAGGATGGTTGTGTCGGAAACAGACCAGCGTACGCCAGCTAATTGTATATTAGTCTGTATATCTTCGGGGCTATATTCTACAATCACACCGGGTGACAACGAGGATTTTACCCCAAGTATGTGTGAGGTAGCCGTGACTGTCACCTTAGGTTTACGGACGACGAAGATACATTCATTGGAGGCAATCGTACCGCCGCGTACTGTTGCCTTGACACGCACCTGTCCACCGCTTTTGCCACGCAAGAGTACTGAGGTGGACGTCGAGGATGCAATCTCGGCAAGCTCCGGCGTCAGTAGTTCAAAAGTAACGGGGATGGTATCTACCTCTACATTATTGGAAGTAACCTTTGCTCCCAGTAAAGTTGTTCCGTGCACGGGGATGGTATCTAATTTGGTTGGCAAGGATACGACGACGACAGCATTATCTTCGACTGTCACGTGGGCTACTACGTAAGGTATCGTCCCTTCACTTAATACGGGGATACTGATGCTTGTCGTACCGACCCCAACGGCTGTCAGGGCGCCGTTGTCGTTTACCGTTACTACACCGGTATTGCCGGAAGTCCATCCGGACAATTCAACCGGATTCATCCCGTCTACCGTTACCGAATAACCGCTGATCGGCCTAGTTTCTCCTATATACAACAATAGGGAAGCAGGAGTGACCTCTATCACCGAAGGAAGTACATTCACGCTCGCCGTCGCTTGCCACGGCCCTCCGTCATTCCCCCAGCGAGAATTGAGCGTCGCCGTGAGAGTGACTGTCTCTACCGTAACACCCGGCATAGAGGTGGCGGTGAGTAATCCACTGCCGTTGACGGAAACGATGTCGGAGCTGGAGGATGTCCAATGGACAGGATATTCTTTGATGACACCATCTACTTTAATCGTTACCGGCAACTGCTGTACGGCGCCACGATTTAAGGGAATCGTTCCTCCGGAGGAGGTCAATGAAATCTCCACATCCGGCGCCGGTACGTCTACTTTGATGGAATCCAGCTTATCTACCCCGGCTACTGTCACTATCACTACCGCCCATGTAGAACCAACTGTCTTACCTTTGATTTTCTTGCCGTTTATTTCCAGCACATTTTGATTTCTGGATTCCCATTCTATGGAACAGTCATCTATCTCCTCTTCACCGTCCCAAACGCCAGGTTCGGGCAAGACGATCTCAGCATCTACTTTTACTTCTAGGCCGTTTGCCTTTTTTGGTATTTTTATGGTGATAACCGGCTCAGGAACTACTACTTCCCACACCGCCTGCCGACCGGCTGTACTTGCCGTAACGGTGACCTCGCCTACGACTAAGGCTTGTATGAAAACCTCCCTGTTGTTGTTTTGTGACTTTGTACACTGAATAATGGAAGGCGGGGAAGGAGAAATCGACCACTCAAGCGGAAGGCTATCTTGTCCGGTTACCTCCATGTCATCGGAAAAAACGCAAGCCTGTAACACACTATTTCCTCCATGCAAGCCAAGAAAGACAATACCCGAAGGTGAGACTTTCTCTACCCTGATAACCGGTTCGGGGACGTCAAAAATCATCTCGGCGATCTTTTTCCCTTCTATCCTTGCTTCAAATGTCGATTGACCTATAGCAATACCTTTCACACACAGGGTATGGGTGGAGGCGTTCCATTCACAGACCTCAATGGTTTTTTCTCCTGTTCCTGGCGCAACGGTCCACGACAGATCTGCATCGTACTCTGTCGTAGGCGCCCCATTCTTTGTCACATTTACTTTGAATTCGGCCGATCTTCTCAATTTTACTGTCGGCGCTCCACCAAGGGACACCTGTACGACGGGTGCTTCGACAATTATCTTGAGACTGTCTTTGGCAAAGATACTCGCAGGATTGCTCTCATGAAACGCTTCCGCTACCACATAGGCTTCTCCCCCATTTACGGAATTGGAAACAAAGACGACTTCTCCGTTGTCTTTATTGACGGTGAAGATTTTTTCATTCCTTGAAACCCAGCGTATATCAAATAAATCCACCTCTTTCCCGGAATCTTTCCATCTGACCGTAGCATTCAAGGTCATTTGGGGAACTATAGTTTGACGACCACCGGACACCTCGTTTATCTTGACGGTGATTACCGGTTTCTGTACATTTTGTTTCAACGTATCCGCAACGCCATAGACAAGGCTCTCCTTATTACCTACTTTCGCTGTATAGAAAGTCTCTACCCGTATATCCGCTCTTCCCTCGGTAAGAAAACGCACTGAATCACGATTGATACCTACTATCATTGCCGTCGCTGTCGTCAGTGACTGCCATTGACTTTCAGGCGGAGATTTAATCCCCTCGTGACCATCCTCGTCATGAGAGATTGTTACGTCAAGCTGATACTGCCGACCTAATTGTCGTTTCTGTAAATCTTTTATCTTTACATAGATACGAGGCACACAAACCCAGAAAGAGTCACAGAGTTGCACTGCATACTTCTTGCCCATCACCGTGAAGGAATCATTGAGCCATACCTTCGTCTTCTTACCATTGGGATCACTGCCATGCGCCAGAGCGGTGATATGGAATATAGCGGGCTTAATCTCACCTTCCTCTTTCACCTTTTCTATCGAAACGATTGTCGAATCCAGTACGTAAGCTTTCAACTGTGCAGAGAGGCTATCTGCGATCAGGCCATCACACGTAAGAATTACACGGACAGTATCACTTTCACTCAGTCGAATTGTATCGGGATTCTCCTTGTTCCCCTCATTATCTAAACGACTCGTGATAGGTTCCCATGATAATGTTATCTCCGGTACGGAGACCTTAAACCCAACCGTATCGGACACTCCTTTCACGTATTGATCTCCGGATTTCCAAAGTGTCGTCACGCAGATCTGTACCGCCCCTGTGTCTATAAAGGTCACTATGCCGGAATCGTTTACAAGGGCTACATCTTTGTCCAGGGATGTCCAACAGACGGAATCTATTTTTAGACCGGCGCCTAAAATTGAGAAATGGAGAGTTCCTGCCGGTGCATTCGAGGAGGGCGTACCTATATAGGAAATATATACGCCTATGGTATCTTTCCGATTCAAATAAGCTCTTTTCGGGTTCTCTTCTTTGTTCGGAAGAGGATTCCCCCAACTTACTCCATCTCCATACCTGTCATATATCACCGCCTGAATGGGAGGCACGATCACATTGAGGGTATCGCGATACGCCGTATTTAAGAAAGAATATGTGGCGATGACTTCCGTATTCCCACCCTTATGCCTGAGCCCTTTCAACAGGGCGCTGTCGGTATCATTATACTGACTGCACCTGATGAGGCTGTCCTCTCCTTCTCGTATCTGTTTTACTGTCCACGTAACCAGACTGTCTAAACGGGTTAATTCCCGGATGTACTCAGTTGCCTTATTGTCCCAATCACCCCATTCCGGATTATTTACGTTACCGTTGTAGGCAGTGGCAATATTTTGTATCTCTTTTATATCTTTCTTGAAGAACGTCACTATGGGGTATACCGTATCAATATGGTTCACAGGAATGGTGAGGGTATCCTTATCTGCGGGGACACTGCCTTGTAAATGATCTTTGTACTTATTAGCCGCATTAATCTTTACACTGATCTCCGGTTTCTTCACAACTACCGTAAAAGTATCGGAAGGGACGCTGTCTTTGGTCGCCGTCAGGGCGATGATCTTGAACGTTCCCGGTCTTCGCGCCTTTACCCGCAACTTACCTTTGTAAATTCCGCTCGGGACGGTACTCGTATCGGCTACAGGCCTTCCATCTGCATCTTTTTTGTTTTCTACGATCTTCCACACGAAAGGATAGGGCGCTTTTTTGTCTTCTTCCTCTCCTACCGTAAATCGGGAAGTATCGGCAACGGACAGGAAAGTAGCCCGATAGACGTCTATGGAATCTATTTTATTGTTATCCACGTCCTTTGTAGAGGAAAGTGTCACCTCTATCCTGGGAGAGATAACCGTGAAGGAAAACGAATCTGCCGAAAAGTCCGTGTTTTTTACCTTCACTACGTAAGTCGCCGTGTCGTGCCCCGAGGAATAGATGAAGGTGGTATCCTCCTTCACAACACGGGAGATGTACGGCGTTCCGTCCCCAGCCTGCATTGTATGGGATTCTTTCCATTCCACCAACAAGTCTTTCACTTCCTCCGCATTCGGCGTCCCGTAAAAACGAAGGGAAGTCTTCAACGTATCCCTGTTATTCACGTGGATAAATACTGTATCGTTATTCGAAATAGGGGAGGTCTCTCCATTCATCCTTTTTATCGTCACATCAATCACATTCTTCACCGTCAAGAGGAAAGAATCAGGGGCAACGCCCTCTCCCAGTGTATACTCTCCTCCTAATGAGCCTTTGATGTACGCCTTTCCGGGAGAATGTGTGGTTATTTCCGCTACATAGTCTTCTACATTATCTCCCGACAGTAATGATCTATTCGTCACGGAAGCAATAGCCTGATCAATACTCCATGTTACCCTCCCTTTTTCTACAAGAGAAAAAGAATCTCCGCAATGAGTGAGGGTATACCGGACACTATCTATTCGCTGCGGATAAAGGAACTCTTTCTTTTTCGTGATGGTCACTGCATACGAAGGCCTTATATCTTCCCATTGCCCCCAATTTTGAGAAGAAATTCCATTCTCATTTTTATAGTTGTTAAAGAATCTAAACGGTGCGTATAGCACACACGTATCGTTGATACCTTTAAATATGGACTTCAATGATTTACTCTCTTGCAAAATGGGAACATCTTTCCGTCTGACATGGATATGTACGATGGAGTCACTTTTTGTAAATGCCAATGTATCAAGCAGCAACGTTCCCCCGAAAATTTCCGCTCCCTGACCAGACGGATCAATCTGACCAAACTGATCAAAACGGACGAACTTCAGTTTCTTACAATTGGCAAAAGCTTCCGAACGAATATGCTTTACCTGTTTTCCGATGATTACCGAATCCAGCGCCACACAATCTGAGAAAGTACCTCCCCGGATAGTATCCAATTGAGAAGCATGTCCTTTCGTAGTATCAGCCGCAAAGTCAAGTTTTGTAAATCCACAATCTGAAAAGGCGAATATCCCGATAGAATCTATGGAAGAAGAGAAGCCTTTATATAAAGTCGTATCTCTATTATCATTTCCATTGACGCCGGATGGATCATAGCTAACCACTTCCTTTAGTTTTTTGCAATACTGAAAGGCATGATTACCGACAAAGAACGATTTTCCGGCCGGAAAGAGTACACTGTCTATCTCTCCACAAGCAAAAAAAGCGCTGGCTTCAATACCTACGACCTTATATTTTGCCCGACAATTTGGCCGTGAAACCGAATCACAGACAACTACCTTACGGAGATTAATATCATAAGTCGGCGCTGGTGTCGTTGCGTTACCGCTACCTCCCGGTTGATTACGCCAAGAGAGGAGGACTTGCCCGCCTGTTCCGTTGTCAATTGTATCGTTTATGATATGATACCAATAACCATTGCTTTCAAACCGTGTATTTACTTGAGCCGAAAGATGCAGGAATACCACACTTCCTACTAGAAAGGAAAATATTAACTTTCTCATAATAAACCATTTTCGTTTCCAAGTCTATATCGTCCCGACCGGAAAAACAACGTCAAAAATCATTACAAAGGTAATTACTCTACCCCTAATATACAAAACGTTCCCTTTTTTACTTACATTTGCATAAGAGTTTCCGTATCGGGGCACAATAATAAATATATGGAGAGGTATCTGGTGATGCGAACGAGGGATGAACTGCTCAGGGTCAAGCCGGAACGGATTCTTTATTTTGAAGCAAATAAGACGCGTTGCAAGCTGCTGATGGAAGGAGGTATCCAATTCTCGCTCGCTATAAATATTGGGAAAATCGAAGAACTTTTAGACCGTCAACTCAAAGAAGAAAGATTATACCTGGTGAGAGTAGGAAAAAGTCATATCATTAACAAAAGTCAGGTATTACAAATCAATATCCCTAAGCAAAGGTTATTGTTGTTGGACAATGGGAAGCCCAGGGAATTAATCGTGTCGAAGATACCGCTCAAGGCATTGAAAACACTGTTGGAAAGAGAAAACGAACAATCATCAAGCGAGACTAATACGGAAGAATGATTCGGATTGGAAAGGCCGGAGACAACGATGCCGTAGTGACGGGAGACTATGTAAGTCGTTATCATGCGCAGTTGGTACGAACGGAGGAAGGAATTTGGATGCTGGAAGATGCCGGATCCACAAACGGGACATTTGTGAACGGGAAACAAGTGTTACGTCGGCCGGTGAGGGAGGTAGACCGCATCATGTTTGGGGGAGAGGATTGTGTGAGGACATTAACGGATATCCTGCATGCAGCAGGCGATTACAGCACAGAATTTGAAGCCTTAAAAGGAACCTACGAGGCGTTTCTAGCAGAGAAAGTGCGGATACAGTCGTCCGGTATATTTAAAGTACGATTGTTGCAGACGTTACCGTTGGCCTTTCTGGGAATCGGGGGGCTTGTGATGGGAATAGTGGGAAAAGGTAATTCTTTATTGTCAGGCATAGGTTTAGTGGCAATGATATGCCTCCCTTCCGCAGGGATCTACCTGGGAGCGCGACAATCGGCAAAGATACCCGGTTTGTTACAAGAGAAAATCACGGACTTCCGTACAAAGTACGTGTGTCCTAAATGTGGAGCGTCGTTCGGTGAACAACCGTGGGAGGTCCTGGCAAGTAGGGGACGGTGTCCTGCCTGCAAGGCTGTCTGGAAACGGGCAGACCCGCAGTAAGTCCGTCTTAGCCGTTAACTGTGAAGGGTGCGCAAAAGAGTATACCGAAGGATTATCTCTACAAGAAGAAGGGCAAAGAGGAGGAGCGCCCAATCCTTGTATTCTTCCTGTTTGCGGTTATATTCTTGTACACTGATCTTGGTCTTCTCCATCTGGTCGATCTCGGAATAAATAGCGCGTAGGCTGGCGTTGTCCGTTGCGCGGAAATATTTTCCGCCGGTAATAAGGGCTATTTGTTGCAACGTCGCCTCGTCAATGTCTACCGGCACATTTTGATACTGTACACCGTAAGGGGTCTGGAAAGGATAAGGGGCTGTCCCCTGTGTACCCACTCCAATGGTATAAACACGGATACCGAAGGTGTGCGCAATGTCGGCGGCAGTGACAGGGGCTATCTCTCCCGTATTATTCGAGCCGTCGGTGAGCAAGATGATCACCTTGGATTTGGCCTGACTATCCTTAATGCGGCTGACGGCATTGGCAAGCCCTAATCCGATAGCCGTACCGTCCTGTATCATACCGCTACGGATATCCTTAAACAAATTGATAAGTACGGTATGATCGGTTGTAAGCGGACACTGCGTAAAACTCTCGGCAGAGAAAATCACCAATCCGATGTTATCGTTTGCTCGTCCGTTGATGAACGAAGCGGCTACATCTTTAGCGGCTTCCAAGCGATTCGGTTTCAGGTCTTCCGCCAACATACTACCCGATATATCCATCGCCAGCATAATATCAATCCCCTCGGTGGAGGAATTTTGCCAGCTATCTGTAGATTGCGGCCTGGCAAGAATAATGGCCGTGACAACGATTGCCGCCATGCGTAATACAAAAGGTATGTGCCGCAAGTAAACCTTCCATGACGACGCCTTTTGGCCCGCAAACGCAGCCCCTGATGACAGTTGTAACCCTGACTGGCCCTTCTTTAACCTGTACACATACCATCCTGCCAACGGAAGAATCACCGCCGGCGCCATATACAAATACTCCGGATGCGCAAAACTCATCTTTTTTCACTCCTCTTTTTGTACCCTATCTACTTTCTCTTCTACTGCCCCGTCTGTTGTTTTCGCTTCTTCGGCAAGCGGGAGCGTAACCTTAGTCTCTTCAACGAAAAGAAAGGCATTCTTCATACTAAGATCGTTTTCGTCGGACAGAGGTATTTTCTTCGCAAACTTGACGAAATCGGCAAGCGTGAGAACCTGTTCAAGATTACGGTAAACAGAATCCGCATCGTGTACACCATGAATACCGTCAAGTATCTCACCGGAGGTCATTTCCATCGCATCCATATCAAAACGTTCCGATATGTAATGCCGAAGCGTATCTGTCACCCCAGTATAATATTCTTTATTCTTTCCTTGTTGCCATAATTTCTGCTGTTTGATTTCTTCCAAAGCTTTGAGGGCTCGTTCATGCGCCGGTATCTTCGGTTCATCTTTTTCCGGAAGCAATGACTTTCGTCGACGCCAATACTTTATCCCATACCATGTCACCCCTCCCAATGTCAATGCTAACAAGAACCATAACAAGTACCCCAAATAATCTTTCCATACAAAAGGCGGTTCCCAAAGCGTTTTGATGTCATAAAAATTTTCAGGGTGAGCTATATCCACATCCGGAACGGTTGACACTTTTAGGGCTTCCTGATTGGAAAACACCGTATCGTTAAGATCTACCGCCACAATAGGAGGCAACAAATAAAGCGAGGAATCGAACGAAGTCACCCTCAACTCTTGGCGCATCGTTACTCGGCCGTTCTCCACCGCCGACGTATCCCATCCCGATGTCTCCACTATTTCTATGCCCAACATCAGCGTGTCTGTCGGCAGAATTACTTGCACGCGACTGTCCGCCTCCGACGTTACCGTCACCGTCACAACCGCCTGTTCTCCAATCAGTATCGCCGAGGGTGCTATCGACATTTCCACCTTCGTGTACCGTGCCGATGCCGACATTACCACTGCCCATACCACCACCCACACTTTCGTCATCCTTCTCATTCTACACTTCATAGCTCTTACCCGCTTCTCTTCGTCTTCAAGTTCTCCGTGCAAATAAGCCCAGCAATGCCTTCACGTAATCTTCTTCCGTACGCACGGATACCGCATCTACTCCGCTCCTTTTAAATGCTGCCTCTGCCTCTGACTGCCGTCGCGCCCACCAGTCGTGGTACATCTCCCGGACACGAACCGAGGAAGAATCTATCCAGCGTTCGGCGCCTGTCTCGGCATCCCGCACTTTAAGCAATCCTACCGGAGGAAGTTCCGTCTCTCTTCCGTCATACACCTGTATGGCAGCAACATCATGTTTCCTGTTCGCTATCGTCAATGCATCTCCAAAAGCGCCCTCATCCACAAAATCCGATATTATAAACGCCGTACATCGCTTTTTGATCACATTTGTCAGGTATCGTAAGGCAGCTCCAATATCCGTCTTCCGTGCTTCCGGCTGAAAATCAATCAATTCACGGATAATGTATAAGATATGCTTGCGTCCTTTCTGTGGCGGGATAAACTTCTCTATTCGGTCGGAAAAGAATATTACCCCAATCTTGTCATTGTTTTGAATGGCTGAGAACGCTAAGGTCGCCGCAATCTCCGTCATTACCTCTTTTTTTGTGACATTGACCGTACCAAAATTCCGGCTCCCCGACACATCTACTAGCAACATCACCGTCAGCTCACGCTCCTCTTCAAACACCTTGACGTAAGGCCGCACATAGCGCGCCGTCACGTTCCAGTCTATGTCCCTGATATCGTCCCCATACTGGTATTCCCGCACCTCGCTAAACGCCATACCGCGCCCCTTAAACGCCGTATGATACTGCCCCGCAAACACATTCTTAGACAGTCCTCGCGTTTTTATCTCTATCTGACGTACTTTCTTCAATAATTCACTCGTTTCCATACAGATGATCGCTTGTCCGTATATTCGTCCCAAAAACTATGGAAAGATTCACCACAAAAGACGGTTAATGCCGCCACGCCACACCTTGTCCGGAGGAGCGAGCAGGAGGAAGTATGAACTGTCGGAAGACAGGGAAACCGATGCAAAAGGAGGAGGGAAAAATTCCGAAGGCGTAGAAGTGACTTCCGGAGGAGGAGGCGTCCAGTTAATGCCTCTATCATAAGAGATATAGATGTCAGTAAGGATTATGTCACTGCCGCCGTTCTCGGTTTGTCCGCCGAAGAGCCATAGCCTGTTGTCATAGTTGACCACCACGCTACCTTCTCGCGCAGAGAAACCGCTACCGTTATGTTCCGTCTGATTTACCCAAACCTTTCCGTCCGAAGTACTCCAACAATCGCTTGATAATTTACCGTCCTCGCCACGCCCGCCTACCAACAGCAGGTAGTTATAATGCATCGACGTATAATTTACTTTCCCAAAACCTGTACGCGGGAAAGAAGCAGGCACTGCATCACCCTCTTCAAAATTATCTTCGTTAAGATATACAAACACCTCTCCCTCAGGCGTTTGCGAAATACCCGCCAAGAAAGACGACTGCCGTGCGCTTCCTTCTATACTGCCAAGAAGATATCGCCAGCTCTCTCCCCCGGACACCGATGCCCATTCCATGCCGTTGAGCGAAGAGTACAAACCGACTTCCAATCCGGCTTTCGAGACACGGTAGTATTTTTCGTTGTATTTAGTCAGTTGTTCTATTCCTGTTAAGTCATCCGCCCACAACGTCCATACCAACTCTTCCGGTTCCTGCTGATGGATATTGACCTTAGCCTCGTAAGACTTTGACGCCACCCCATCTATACCGCTCAAAATGATCTCTACCGGCTGTGAAAAATCTATCGAATCTTCCGCCGTCCATTTCACTGCACTACTCTCCGTTTTCGACTTCAAGGTCACCGTATCACCGGTCGCCGACTGTACAATCCGCACCTGCGATACGGCATATACGTTCACCGTCTGTATCGCACAGGCTACCTTACCGATCTCCGTCCCACAGGGCAGGGAATCAATGTTAAATATTTCCCCGTTCACCTGGTCTATCGTGAACTTGGCCTTCCCCAACGCAACGATGGAATCATGCGACAAGGTGAAAACGCCGATCTGGCAATCTTTCGGTATCTCCACTTCATACTCCTCTTCACTCCCGCCCAGGCAGGACGCCAAAAGAAACATCCACAACGGCAATCCCGCAAATAAGATCCTTGTCTTTTTCTCGTTCAGCTCCTTTTTCATTCCCTTTCTTTCACCCTTCTATCTCTCTATTCGGTATTGGAGCCACAAAGGTAGCAACATTCCGCCATCTCAATAGACCGGAGTTGTACAACCCGAAATATTGCTATTTTTGCCCGCTGTTTTTCCCTTATTCAGCCCGTTTACGCTTAAACTACAGCTCGTGAAAATAAAGATTTTACAAGACCGGCTATCTAAATACGATGTGCCCCAAAAGGCCATGGATGCCGGTATTTACCCCTTTTTCCGACCCATTGAAAGCGACCAGGACACCGAAGTGGTTATCAACGGACGGAAAGTACTCATGTTTGGTTCCAACGCTTACCTTGGCCTTACTAACCATCCCAAGGTCAAAGAGGCTGCCATCGCCGCTACTCGTAAATATGGCACCGGTTGCGCCGGTTCACGTTACCTGAACGGTACGCTCGACATTCATATTGCCCTCGAACGACGCCTCGCCGACCTGGTCGGTAAAGAAGACGCCATTGTCTATTCCACCGGTTTCCAAGTGAACCTCGGCGTCGTCTCTTGTCTCACCGGACGGGAAGACTATATCCTCTGGGATGAACTTGACCACGCCTCTATTGTAGAAGGGCACCGCCTTTCCTTCTCCAATAAACTCAAGTACAAGCATAACGATATGGAGTCCCTCGAAAAGCAACTCCAAAAATGTGAACCCGACAAGATCAAACTCATCGTCACCGATTCCGTCTTCAGTATGGAAGGCGATGTAGCCGACTTATCGAATATCGTGAACCTGGCAAAGAAGTATGATGCCGCGGTAATGGTGGACGAAGCGCACGGTATCGGTATCCTTGGACACCAAGGACGCGGTGTATGTAACCGTTTCGGCGTCAGTGATGACGTTGACCTCATTATGGGTACTTTCAGTAAGTCCTTCGCCTCCATCGGCGGCTTTATTGCCGCCGACAAAGAGGTGACCAACTACATTCGACATCATTCCCGCTCTTACATGTTCAGTGCCAGCAGTACTCCCGCAGCCATTGCCGCTGTGGATGCGGCTATGGATATTATGCTCAGCGAACCGGAGCGTATTGAGCATCTTTGGCATTTGACACGATACGCCCTGGACGGCTTTCGACAACTTGGCTGTGAGATAGGACGTACTTCAACTCCCATTATTCCTCTCTTTATTCGTAACAACGACTTGACTTTCCTCATCGTCAAAGAATTGCTCGAAGACGGTATCTTCGTGAATCCCGTCGTATCCCCCGCAGTAGCGCCCGGTGACACCTTGATTCGTTTTTCTCTCATGGCCACTCACACTCAGGAACAGCTTAATCGCGCCATTGATGCCATCGGAAAAACTTTCCGTAAGCATAAAATAATTGCCTGATATGTTCGAGAATCTGAGTGAACGACTGGAACGCTCCTTTAAGCTTCTGAAAGGCGAAGGGAGAATCACCGAAATTAATGTCGCCGAAACCTTGAAAGACGTCCGCAGAGCCTTGTTGGACGCCGACGTAAATTACAAAGTAGCCAAGCTTTTCACCGATTCCGTGAAAGAGAAAGCTCTGGGGCAGAATGTTCTCAAATCCGTAAAGCCCGGACAGCTCTTGGTAAAAATCGTCCACGACGAGTTAGCGGTTTTGATGGGCGGCGATGCAGCGGATATCAATCTCTATGGACGGCCTGCCGTTATCCTGTTGGCAGGACTGCAAGGCTCAGGGAAAACAACCTTCTCCGCTAAGTTGGCCCACTTCCTCAAAACAAAAAAAGGGAAAAAAACTCTCCTGGTGGCCGACGACGTTTATCGACCCGCCGCCATTCAGCAACTGCACATACTTGGTCAACAAATTGGCATTCCTGTCTACTCCGAGCCTGAGAACAAACAACCCATCGTAATAGCTCAAAATGCCGTCCTCGAAGCACAAAGAAAAGGCCTCGACGTCGTCATCATCGACACCGCCGGACGCCTTGCCATTGACGAGCAAATGATGCAGGAAATAGCCGCCGTTAAGAACGCCCTCCTGCCCCAGGAAACGCTCTTTGTCGTAGATGCCATGACTGGGCAGGATGCTGTAAACACCGCAAAGGAGTTTAACGAAAAACTCGGCTTTGACGGCGTAGTGCTGACAAAACTCGACGGGGATTCCCGCGGAGGTGCTGCCTTATCCATACGTACCGTCGTCTCCAAGCCCATCAAATTCGTCAGCACAGGTGAAAAGCCCGACACCCTTGATGTCTTCCACCCTTCCCGCATGGCTGACCGTATTCTCGGTATGGGAGACATCGTTTCTTTTGTCGAACGCGCCCAGGAACAATTCGATGAAGAGCAAAACCGTAAGTTGCAACATAAACTCGCCAAGAACAAGTTTGACTTTAATGATTTTCTGGCACAGATCCAACAAATTCGTCGTATGGGTAACCTTAAAGACCTCATCGGGATGATTCCCGGAGGAAATAAGTTATCCAAGAATATGGATATTGACGAAAAAAACTTCCTCCGTATCGAAGCCATCATCAACTCTATGACACCCAAAGAACGCGCCAATCCCCCTCTCCTCAACGCTTCTCGACGACAGCGTATCGCCAAAGGTAGCGGCAATTCCATTCAGCAAATCAATGCTTTTCTCAAACAATTCGATTCCATGTGTACCTTCTTTCAGAACGCTTCTAAAAATCCTGCTATGCTCAAAAATCTACTCCGTTAATCTACTCCTTTTCAAAAACACATGGCCTACCAACTACTCGACGGACGTGCCGTCGCTGCTCAAATGAACGCTGAAATGGCCGACCAGGTAGCTCGTTTATGCGCCCAAGGTAAACGACCGCCTCACCTGGCGGCTATCCTTGTAGGCCATAACGCCCCTAGTGAAGCTTACGTCGACGCCAAAGTACGTGCTTGCGAGAAAATAGGGTTCCTCTCTACGCTCATCCGATACGAAGACGATGTCCCCCAAAGGCAACTCCTCGACAAAATAAACGAACTCAATCATGATTCAACCATAGATGGTTTCATTGTCCAACTCCCCCTTCCTCCTCACTTCTCTACGGATAAAGTAATTGAAGCCATTGACTATCGCAAGGATGTGGACGGTTTCCACCCTGTTAATGTCGGACGCCTCGCTCTCGGGCTGCCTTGTTTCCGCTCCGCCACGCCTGCCGGTATCCTCGAACTCCTCCGACGTTATCGCATACCCACCCAAGGTAAACACTGCGTCGTGCTGGGACGTAGCAATATTGTCGGTAAACCCATCGCCAACTTAATGCTCCAAAAAGATTACCCCGGCGATTGCTCCGTCACAGTTTGCCACTCCCGTTCCCAAAACCTGCACGAAATCTGTCTTTCCGCCGACATTCTTATCGTTTCCTTAGGCGTGCCGAATTTTGTGCGTCACGATATGGTGAAACAGGGTGCCGTGGTGATTGATGTCGGTATCACTCGCTTGCCTAATCCCGACAGGCCTAACGGTTTCCAACTGACCGGTGACGTCCTTTTTGACGACGTAGCGACGCACTGTTCCTTCATCACACCCGTTCCCGGTGGCGTCGGACCTATGACTATCGCCTCCTTGATGAACAACACACTCCTTGCTCGAACAAAAGCCGTTTATCCATAAGTTTACTCCTTCTCCTTATACAATATGTGTCCTTCCGAGCCATTCACAGCCCCTTTTCGAAACCTGATCGCCATCGCTTCCGGGAAAGGTGGCGTAGGCAAAAGTACGATAGCGGCTAACCTTGCCGTCGCCCTCGCTGACGCTGGACATTCTGTCGGCTTGTTGGATGCTGACATTTTCGGCCCTTCCCTTCCTAAGATGTTCCATGCCGAACACGAACGCCCCTACGCCATACAAGTCGGTGACAAAGAATTAGTTCAACCCGTCTTTCGATACGGCGTGAAGCTCCTCTCCATCGGCTTTTTCTCCAATCCCGACGATGCCCTTATTTGGCGCGGCGCTATGGCTAGCAATGCCCTCAAACAACTTATCTCAGAAGGTAATTGGGGTGAACTTGACTTTTTTATTATTGACTTACCCCCCGGCACTAGCGATCTTCACATTACTATCGTGCAAACCCTTCGCCTTACCGGCGCCCTCATCGTCACCACCCCTCAGGAAGTAGCCCTTGCCGATGCGCGCAAAGCCATCGCCATGTTCCAATCCCCTAAAGTCAATGTCCCCATTCTCGGTTTGGTCGAAAATATGGCATGGTTCACCCCTGACGATCAGCCCGACGCTCGTTTTTTTCTCTTCGGGCGTAATGGGGGGCGACAGCTGGCCGAACAGCTTCATATCCCCCTGCTCGCACAGATCCCTCTCGTCCAATCTATCTGTCAATGCGGCGATGAGGGTACGCCGGCCGACAGACGCTTTGCTTCGATTTCTTCTCGACCTTTCGCCTCCCTGGCGCAAACTTTGACCGACATTGTCTTTCCTAATTCATGAACATTAAAAACAATACTTGATGGAAACATTTCTTATAAAAGCCGCCCAACTGATTTTAAGCCTCTCCCTATTGATAGTGGTACACGAGTTAGGCCATTTTTTCTTCTCCCGCATCCTTAAAGTCAACGTAGATAAACTCTACCTTTTTTACAACCCTTGGTTCTCCCTCTTCAAATACACCTCCAAAAAATCAGGTACCGAATACGGTATCGGTTGGTTACCCATCGGGGGCTACTGTAAAATTACCGGAATGATTGACGAAAGCCTCGACAAGGAACAACTCGCCCAACCCCCGCAACCTTTCGAATACCGCTCCCGGCCTCCCTGGCAACGCCTTCTCATGACCGTAGGAGGCGTCCTTTTCAACTTCCTTCTGGCTCTCTTCATCTATTCCTCCATTCTTTTTGCATGGGGGGATTCCTATGTACCCCTCAAAAACATGACGGCAGGTATGGCTTTCAGCGAAACTTTCCATAATGTAGGTTTTCAGGACGGAGACATCCTGCTGGCAGCCGATGGAAAGGAACTCAAGCGCTTTGGTGCCGATGCCTTGCGCGCTGTTGCCCAAGCCCACAGTGTCTCCGTCTTGCGTAACGGCAAAGAAATTGCCATTCCCATTCCGGAGGATATGATGCAACGTTGTATCCGTGATAAACAAGGCTTCGCCTTTGTCCGTATCCCTATGATTGTCGAGGCTTTACCGGTGGGTATGAATTCTCCCGCTTCCCTGGCTGGTATTTTACCCGGTGATACGATTGTCGCCGTCAATGGCCTGCCCACTCCCACAATAGACGCCGTCACCTCAGCCTTGCGCTCCCACAAGAGCGAAGAAATAACGCTAAGTATCCGACGGAGCGATAGCGCTGAGCAAACTTTCGCCCTCACCACAGACTCTGCCGGGCTTATCGGGATATTCGTCGTCATAGACCCGGCACGCGTCTATCCCACCGTAACTACTTCTTACAGCTTCTTTCAATCCATTCCTGCCGGTATCTCCCTGGGCTTCAACACCCTCAAAGGTTACGTCAGTGACATGCAATATGTCTTTACCAAAGAGGGCGCTTCCTCCCTTGGCGGGTTCGGCGCCATTGGCTCCATGTTTCCCTCCGCTTGGCACTGGCCTGCCTTCTGGGAACGCACCGCCTTTCTCTCCATCATTCTCGCCTTCATGAATATCCTTCCCCTACCCGCCCTCGACGGCGGACATGCCGCTTTCGCCATTTATGAGATGATTACTCGGCGCAAACCCCATGATAAGTTTGTAGAATATGCCCAGGTTGTCGGCATGATTCTCCTTTTTGCCCTCCTTTTCTATGCCAACGCCAATGATATTGTCCGCTTCTTTTTCCACAATTGATACATTTTTGTAGAATTACCTACGAAAATGTAGGAATTTGCACGCCCTACGGTAGCTTACTGTTACAAAATACTCTACGAAAGAAAAAAATGGAGTCCCTAAGCTATTGAAATACAGTACCCTATCTTTGTTATAGCCTCATACTATACCTACATCCGGAGTTTTTGGCACAGCGTTTGATTATAAATAAACGTAGTTGAACTAAAAATTAGGTATTCTCATGAGAAAGATTGCGATTTATGGTAAAGGTGGTATTGGTAAGTCTACGACAACCCAGAATACGGTAGCCGGCCTTGCCGAAATGGGCAAAAAAGTGATGGTCGTAGGGTGTGACCCGAAAGCCGATTCCACTCGTCTCCTCTTGCATGGGCTGGCACAGAAAACAGTGCTGGACACCTTGCGCGACGAAGGCGAAGACGTGGAGCTGGACGACGTCATGAAGCCCGGTTTCAAGAACACAAGTTGTGTGGAATCAGGGGGGCCCGAACCGGGTGTCGGTTGTGCGGGGCGAGGGATTATTACTTCTATCAACTTGCTCGAACAGTTAGGCGCTTATGACGATGACAAACAGCTCGACTACGTCTTTTACGATGTACTCGGTGACGTTGTTTGCGGCGGTTTCGCCATGCCTATCCGCGACGGTAAAGCTCAAGAAGTATATATCGTTTGCTCTGGTGAAATGATGGCCATGTACGCCGCGAACAACATCTGTAAGTCCATCTCTAAATTCGGAAAAGTCGGCGATGTACGCCTCGGTGGCCTCATCTGTAACTCCCGTAAGGTGGACAACGAATCCAATATGATTACCGAGTTCGCAAAAAGGCTCGGTACACAGATGATTCACTTTGTGCCTCGCGACAACATGGTGCAACACGCAGAAATCAATCGGAAAACGGTGATTGACCACGCGCCCGAACATACGCAAGCTAATGAATATCGTGCCCTCGCCCAAAAAATTAACGACAACACCATGCACGTCATCCCCAATCCTCTTTCCATCCAGGAACTGGAAGACCTGCTCATCGGCTTCGGTATCATGAATTAACTTCGCTGATACCTAAGGATTAACTTTTTTGAGAAATTTTGCGAAGAGGGGAGAGATAGCCTCTCCCCTCTTCCAAGTTAATTAATACATAAACACTTTTAACACGCAGCATTATGTTACTTATCAGAGCAATTGTTAGACCGGAGAAATCCCCGGTTGTGATGAAAGACCTCTTCAATGCAGGTTTTCCCGCCGTCACCAAACTATCGGTGTTTGGACGTGGTAAACAACGGGGCTTGAAAGTAGGCAATGTGACTTACGATGAACTCCCTAAAGACCTGTTGATCATCGTCATTCACGAAAAAGACAAAGATTTTGTCATTGAAACCATCATCAATTCCGCTCGTACGGGCGACAAAGGACAAGCCGGCGACGGCAAAATATTTGTCACCCCCGTGGAAGAAACCTACACCATCTCACGCGGTAAAAAAGACTGAACCATGAAGCTCATACTTGCCGTTATACGTATTGCCAAGATGGGAGAAACCAAGCAAGCCCTGGCCGATGCCGGTCTACCTTCTTTCACGGCGATGCCCGTGCTTGGACGAGGACAGGGGCGTGGTGATTTCAGTCCCGCTAAAGTCCCCCTGCCGCTCCTCGAAGACGAAACCATGGCCCTTAGTACCAATTCGGGCTCCCGTCTGAAACCCAAACGCATGATCACGCTGGTTGTGAAAGACGATAAAAAAGATCTGGCCATCGAAACCATCTTGAAAGTGAACCATACCGGAGAGAGCGGTGATGGTAAAATCTTTGTCGTCAACACCCTGGAATCCTACACCGTTCACAGTGGTCTGAGCGGTATCGAAAGTCTTGACTAAGTAAACCTTAAAACGTAGCTGAACGATGATAGATGAAAAAGACAAGGTGAGATCGACCGAGGAAGTCATCTCTACCTTAAAGATTTTTAGAGATGAAGTAGTTAAAAAATATCCAAAAAAAGTCGCCCGTAAACGCGCCAAAGCCATCGTACAGAGCGATGCCGGGGCGCCTCCCGAAATTCAGGCCAATGTACGGACCGTTCCCGGTATCATCACACAGCGCGGGTGTACCTACGCCGGGTGTAAAGGGGTGGTACTCGGACCTACTCGTGACATTATCAACATCACGCACGGACCCATCGGTTGCGGTTTCTATTCCTGGCTCACACGACGTAATCAGACCAAGCCCGAAGCGCCCGAAGACCCTAACTTCATCACCTATTGCTTCTCTACCGACATGCAGGATTCTAACATCGTCTTCGGTGGTGAAGAAAAACTCAAACAAGCCATCCGCGAAGCCTACGAACTCTTTCACCCCAAAACCATCGCCATTTTCTCCACCTGTCCCGTAGGTTTGATCGGTGATGACGTCCATCGCGTAGCGCGACACATGAAAGAAGAACTAGGTGGAGGTATCAATATTTTTGGCTTCTCTTGTGAAGGTTATCGCGGCGTCTCGCAATCGGCAGGACACCATATCGCCAACAACGGGTTGTTCAAAAACCTGATCGGACGCGACGACACCGTGCGTGGTTCTCTTAAATATCGGGTCAACCTGCTGGGGGAATACAACATCGGCGGGGACGCCTTCGAACTCGAACGCGTCTTTGAAAAGTGCGGTATCAACCTCATCGCCACTTTCAGCGGTAATTCCACCATACAGAAATTCGAAAACGCCCACACCGCAGACCTCAACATGGTCATGTGCCACCGCTCTATTAACTATGTAGCCGAAATGATGGAAACAGCCTTCGGTATCCCCTGGATCAAAGTCCAACCCATCGGCGCCGCCTCCACAGCAAAAATGCTCCGCAAAATAGCCCAGTATTTCGGTGACCCTGAGTTGGTGGATAGGGTCGAAAAAGTCATCGAAGAAGAAATGCTCGCCGTTAAGGAAGCCGCCGAACAAGCCCGCAAGCGCACTGTCGGTAAAACAGTCATGCTCTTCGTCGGGGGGTCCCGCGCTCACCATTATCAGGATTTATTTGAAGAGCTCGGCATGACGACACTTGCCGCCGGATACGAATTTGGACATCGCGACGACTACGAAGGGCGACGGGTCATCCCCACCATTCAGATTGACGCCGACAGTCGTAATATCGAAGAAATATCCGTCTCCAAAGACGAAACCCGTTACAATCCCCGTAAAACCGAAGAAGAACTCAAAGCCCTCGAACAGCAAGGTATGGAGTTCAACGAATACCACGGCTTGATGACTCAAATGGAGAAAGGTGCACTGGTAATTGATGACCTCAGCCACCATGAAATGGACAAACTCATTGAGTTTTACCACCCCGATGTCTTTTGTGCCGGTATTAAAGAAAAATTCTGTGTCCAGAAAATGGGTATCCCCTTAAAGCAGCTCCATAACTACGATGCAGGGGGCCCTTACGCCGGTTTCCAGGGGGCTATCAATTTCTACCGCGACATCGAAATGATCGTAGGAGCTTCTATCTGGAAGGAGATCAAAGCCCCCTGGGAAAGTGAAGAATACGTCGAAGCTACCTTCGCTTTCTAACTCTCTATTTTATAACCTTTTAAATTTAAACATATGTTACTCAGACATACCTCCGATAAAGAAATCGAACGCAAGGCGTTAACCATCAATCCCGCAAAAACCTGTCAGCCCATAGGCGCCATGTACGCAGCCCTGGGTATACACGGCTGCCTCCCGCACAGCCACGGCTCACAAGGCTGTTGCTCCTACCACAGAAGCGCCCTCACTCGACACTTCAAAGAACCCGTGATGGCCTCCACCAGCTCCTTCTCCGAAGGTTCTTCCGTCTTCGGCGGCTCCGCCAACCTCACCGCAGCCATCGAAACCATCTTCTCCGTCTACTCTCCCGACATCGTGGCCGTACACACCACCTGCCTCTCCGAAACCATCGGCGATGACCTCACACAGATCGTCTCCAAAGCCAAGGAAGAAGGCAAGATTCCCGACGGCAAGACCGTCATCTTCTGCAACACGCCCAGTTACGTCGGCACACACATCACCGGATACTCCAACCAGCTCTCCGCCTTCATCAAGTTCTTCTCCACCGCCACCCCTAAAAAGAAAAACGTCGTCAATCTGGCTGCCGGTTGGATGGAGCCTTCCGACATGCGCGAAATCAAACGCCTGGCAGCCACCATGGAAGCGCGTACCATCCTCTTCCCCGACATGTCAGACGTCCTCGACTGCCCGCTGACGGGTAAGTTCGTCATGTACCCTCCAGGTGGCACTTCGCTCGCCGATATGACAGCCACCGGCGACAGTAAGTTCACCATCGGACTCGGCGCCTATGCCACAGAAGACGCCTGCGTCAAGCTCGAAAACAAGTGCAAGGTACGCTTCGAAGTCATCGAAATCCCCATCGGCCTCAAAGCCACAGACCGCTTCATTGTCGCTCTCAGCAGGCACGCTAACCTACCCATTCCCGATGACATCACCGAAGAACGCGGACGACTAGTTGACCTCATCGCCGACAACTCCAAGTATTTTTACGGTAAACGTGTCGCCCTTTTCGGTGACCCCGATACCCTCATCCCCCTCACCGAATTCCTCCTCACCTTAGACATGAAGCCCGTATACATCGTCACAGGGACGCCAGGCAAGCATTTTGACGAATCTATGAAGGACCTCCTCAATGAGAAAGTCCCAGAAGCCAAGTTCATGAGTGGCGAACGCGCCGACATGTTCCGCATGCACCAGTGGATCAAGCAGGAACCCGTTGACCTCCTCATCGGTAACACCTACGGTAAGTACATCGCAAGGGACGAAAACATCCCCTTCGTACGCCTAGGCTTCCCCATCACCGACAGACCCGGTCACAACTTCTTCCCCAACGTTGGATACACCGGCGCAACCAACCTCACCCTCAAAATATTGCACGGCCTCCTCGAACACAAAGACAGAACCTGTCCCGAAGAAAAGGTAGAGTTCCAAATGTAATCCCCTCTTTCTATGCCTGCGGTACCCCAATTCCTTCAAGAACGCAATCGCCAGATCCTCACCAAAGGTAAGGATGCCTTTGACATCGTCGGCGGACAGCCTAGCCTCGCAGGCGCCGTCAGCCAACGCGCTTGTGTATACTGTGGTTCAAGGGTCGTCCTCTACCCCATCGCCGACGCGCTACACCTCGTGCACGGTCCCATCGGTTGTGCCGCTTACACCTGGGACATCAGGGGTTCCCTCTCCTCCGGACCCGACCTCTTTCGCAACTGCTTCTCCACCGACCTCCGTGAAAAACACGTCGTCTTCGGTGGGCAGCAGCGTCTCTTCGACACCCTCTGCCTCCTCATTGACAAGCACCGCCCACAAGCAGCTTTTGTGTACTCCACCTGCATCGTAGGCGTCATCGGCGATGACGTCCCTGCCGTCTGCAAACAAGTGCAACTTCTCAAAAACATCCCCGTCATTCCCGTCATGGCAGAAGGTTTCCAAGGCTCTAAGAAAGACGGTTACCGCATCGCCTGCGATGCCCTCTTCCAGCTCATCGGTGCAGACGATTCCAAGACCATCGGAGAATTCTCTATCAATATCCTTGGCGACTTCAACCTCGCAGGAGAATTATGGATGCTCTCCGAATACTACCGCCGTATTGGCATTCACGTCGTTGCCTCCATCACAGGCGATGGACGAGTCAACGACATCCGTAACGCCCACCGCGCTTCCCTCAACATCGTCCAGTGTGCCGGTTCCATGATGCACCTCGCACAGCGTATGAACGAACAGTTCGGTATCCCCTTCCGCAAAGTTTCCTTCTTCGGCATCGAAGACGTCGCTGACGCACTTTACCAAGTCGCCACTTTCTTCCACAACCAAACTCTTATTGACAACGCCACTCTCCTCGTCCGTGAGGAACTCTCCAACCTCCTCCCTCAGCTCGATGTCTTTAAAAACGCCTTACACGGTACCAAAGCAGCTATCTACGTCGGCGGCGCCTTCAAAGCCATTTCCCTCGTCAAAGCTCTCAGACTCATTGGCGTCTCCACCGTCATCGCCGGTACTCAGACAGGTAACGCTGACGACTACAAGCTCCTCAAAAAACTCTGTGACGACGGTTGCATCCTCGTTGACGATTCCAATCCCATTGAACTCTCCGAATTTGTCAAGCTCACCGGCGCCAATCTCTTCATCGGTGGTGTCAAAGAGAGACCCATTGCTTACAAGTTAGGCATCGCCTTCTGCGACCACAACCATGAACGTAAAGTAGCCCTTGCTGGCTTCCAAGGTATGATTAATTTTGCTCAAGAAGTCTATAACACCGTCTCCTCCCCTGTTTGGCGTTTCACCAGGCCGCACCTCGCTCCTTAATCTCGCACCCATGGAAAACACTTGTAACCTTTGTGCTCCCCTCGGTGCCTGTATAGCCTTCAAAGGCATCGAAGGCGCCCTCCCTTTGTTGCATGGCTCACAAGGCTGTGCTACCTATATACGCCGTTACCTCATCAGCCATTTCCGCGAACCCATTGACATCGCTTCTTCCAATTTCTCAGAAGCCTCCACCATCTTCGGCGGCAATAAAAACTTCAATACCGGCATTGACAACATCATCAAACAGTACCACCCTTCCGTCATCGCCATCGCCTCCACCTGCCTCGCGGAAACCATCGGCGAAGACGTCCATAGGCTCATCGGCGAATACCGCACTTCCCACAAACGCCCCAAGGATTTACCCCTCCTCTTCTTCGCCTCCACTCCAAGCTACAAGCATTCTCATTATGAAGGCTTTCTCCTCGCCGCCCTTGCTGCCCTCCAAGCTCTCGCAGATCACCGTAGCGCACCAAGGCAACGCCTCAACCTCTTCTCCAATCTCATCGCCCCGGAAGACATCCGGCACCTCAAAGAAATCACCGACGACCTCCTCCTTCCCTCCATGATTTTCCCTGATTACTCCGACACTCTCGACGGCGTCTTCCACGAAAACTACCCCCGTATCCCTCAGGGGGGAACGCCCCTTGAGTATCTCCGTTCCGCTCCCAAAGCTTTCTGCTCCATTGAACTTGGGTACATCCTCAACTCCGCAGCTCCCTCCCCCGGCGAGTTCCTCAGAAATCTATTCTCCGTCCCCTCTCTCCGTACGGGTATACCCATCGGCATCAGGCAGACTGACAAATTCTTTGACTTCCTCACTCAGATCGCAGGTAAAAACCTACCCCAGAAATATGTCGACCAACGAGGACGCCTCATCGACCTATACATCGACGGCCATAAATACCTCGCAGGTAAACGACCCCTTATCTACGGCGAAGAAGACCTCGTCGTCGCTCTCGCCGCTTTTGCCACCGAAGTTGGTATGAAACCCATCCTCTGTGCCTCCGGCGGCGAAAGCGGACAACTCGAAGACGTCCTCCGCAAACAGCTCGGTGACCTCTTCCCCAGCGACATGCGCGTTGCCCAGGGCGTAACTTTTGATGACATGAAAAACATCTTGAACGATAACGACTTGCACCCCGACCTCCTCATCGGCAACAGTAAAGGCTATTTCCTCGCTCGACTATGGAATGTCCCCCTCGTCCGGGTTGGTTTCCCTATTCACGACCGCATTGGCGCTCAACACCTACTCTCTCTTGCCTACAAAGGCTCTTCCATTCTCTTCGAACGCATCGTCAACGCCCTCCTCGACGATGCCCAGCGTAATTCCTCCATCGCCCATAAATACATGTAATCTTATGCAACAACCCAACGACAAACCCTTACGCATCGCCGTTGCCTCCTTTGAAGGTATGCTCGTCAACCTTCACCTCGGTGAAGCAAAAAAACTCTTCATCTTCGAACTTGTCGGCGACGCTTTCCATCACCTCGACACCAGGCCCACGCCTCCAAAAGGGCAGGGTGACGATAGGTGGTTAGCCCTCCTCAATCTCACCATCCCAGACTGCCATGCCATTCTCGTAGCCGGTATTGGCGATACCCCTAAACGCATTCTCGCTCAACACGGCATCCGTGTCATTGAAATGGAAGGCCTCATCTCCGATGGCCTCAACGCCGTCTTTCATAACGCAGAGATCCGCTCTCTCGCCCAAGAGGACTACAAGAAGCTCTCCCCTCGGTGTGCGCAACCCTCCAATCCCTGCTCCTGATCATCCTTTGAAATCTTTGATTCTTTTTTATTCATCAACTTAAAGTTTTCTGTCATGAAAAAACCGGATTTCACTATCCTCGTTTGCAACTCCTACCGCGTCGCCGGCGATGCCCAGGGTTTTTGCAACAAACAGGGCGCCGTCTCTCTCCTTCAGTACATCTCCGAAGAGTGTGCCGACAGAGGTATCGACGCCGTCGTCACCACCACAGCCTGCCTCAGCGTCTGTAGCCAGGGGCCTATCGTCGTCATTCAGCCTAACAACTACTGGTACGGCGCTATGAACAAAGAGAAAATCGACGACGTCCTCGACGCCCTCGAACAGGGTAAGCCCGTAGAGGACTACCTCATCGCCTGACCCGACAGTATCTCTGTTTGTTGACGTACTGACTCCTCGTGTATGCCCCGTAGTAGCTCCCGCACAAATTCCCCAGACAGTCCCATCGCCTGTCCGCTCAGCGAGCGTGCTTCCAGCAACTCCTGATAACGACCGCTGTGTACTACCGCCATATTATGTTCCTTCTTGTACACACCGATTTCCCGCGACACACGCATCCGCTTCGACAGCAACACGAGGAGTTCTTCGTCTATTTCATCTATCTGCTTCCGCAATTCCGACAGTCCTTCCGTCGTCTGTAACTCTTCACGTACCACTAGCCCTCCCAGCAGCACCCCCAGCGCCTCCGGCGTCACCTGTTGCGACGCATCGCTCCACGCCGACCCCGGGTCCTCATGGCTCTCTATCATCAGCCCCTCATACCCCATATCCAGCGCCTGCTGACTCAACGGCCCCACCAACTCCCGCTTCCCTCCTATATGGCTCGGATCGCATATCAGCGGCAGCCCCGGCAAGCGCCGACGCATCTCTATCGCTATATGCCACAGCGGGATATTTCGGTACACCTTCTGTTCATACGTGCTAAAACCGCGGTGGATAGCTCCCAACCGCCGCAATCCCGCCCCATACAACCGCTCTATCGCCCCTATCCACAGCTCAAGGTCCGGATTCACAGGGTTCTTCACCAACACAGGGATATCCACCCCACGCAACGCATCCGCTATCTCCTGCACAGCGAACGGGTTCACCGTCGTTCGCGCTCCTATCCATAGCATATCCACTCCTGCCGACAGCGACGCCTCCACATGTTCCTTAGTCGCCACTTCCGTCGTCACATACAGCCCAACCTCGCGTTTCACCCGTTGTAGCCATTCCAACCCCGCCTTCCCTATCCCCTCAAAACCTCCTGGCTTAGTCCGTGGCTTCCATATCCCTGCTCGGTAGATACGTACCCCGACGTCCCGCAATTGCGTTGCCGTCCGCAACACCTGGCTTTCCGATTCCGCGCTACACGGGCCTGCTATCACCAGCGGACCATTCTCTCCTATTCCTTCTATTCCTGCAAATTCCATATCCTTACGCTTTTCTATTTTTTCCTTTTTTCCCTTCCCTTTTTCGCCTCGGATTCGACGGAAACCACCCCTTTTCCACCCTCCGACTCTGTTCTTTCACTTCCCTTATACCCCACAACGACGTGCACCCTAACACCCCTAACAACGAACTCAATACCCCGTCTCCCACACACAACGAACTCGTCACTCCTATCACGCCCAGCGTCAAAAACACCCATCGGCTACGCTGACCATAATAATACTCCGCCTTAACCACCAGCGGATGGTACAACCCTATTAACGCCAACGTCGATGCCCCTATCAACAACCCCTCATAACTCATCGTCTCCATCTCTTTGACTCCAACTCATTTTGCCTGCAAAGCTAACATTTTTTTAGCCCCTCTCCTCGTTCCCTCATCTCCCTCTTCACCACCTAACTCCTCTTTTTTTCCTATCTTTGCTTCCTAACCTCATGCTTATGCTTCCCAAACAATTCAACGTCGCAGGCCCCTGTAAGCCCTCCCTCCATTACATGATCGACCCCGCCCGGCGCCTCGCGCAAGCCGAGACCTCGATTCGCCGAGGTGACTATTTCGTCATCCACGCCGCTAGACAGTCCGGCAAAACCACCTACCTCCAAGACATCGTCCGGCGCCTCAATGCACAAGGTGACTTCTACGCCCTCTACTGCTCCCTCGAAGCCGCACAAAACGTCGCCGACCCCGAAAAAGGTATACCCGCCATCCTCTCTTCGCTCACCCAGAGTCTCCTGATGTCCGACATCCCTTTTGCAGACCTCTTTGGCAGTGAGATAGCGCACGTAGACTATACCTCCGCCCTGATGGTAGCCTTGCGTCGTTTCTCCGGAAAGCTCGACAAACCCTTCGTCCTCCTCTTCGACGAGGCCGACTGCCTCTCCGACAACACCCTCATCTCCTTCCTCAGGCAGTTGCGCCTCGGCTATATCGAGCGTGAGCAGGAAGGCAACGCCTTCACCTTCCCTTACTCCCTCGCCCTCGTCGGCATGCGCAACATCAGGGACTACAAAGCCCAGATCCGCCCCGACGGGCAGACCTTAGGCTCCGCCTCCCCCTTCAACATCGCCGCCAAATCCCTCACCCTCGC